>PXSQ01000101.1:2350-37378 GCA_003022725.1 Halobacteriales archaeon SW_7_65_23
ACACGTTCTGCATGAACAGGCTAATCACGACGAACAGCAGCCGCCTCGTCGCATCTTGCGTTGTCGTCGAAATCAGCGATGCTTCTGAGAGACGGTACGTTGCTTCGATTCCGAAGCGTTTGCTGTAGTGCGCGCGAGCCTGACGTGGTGTATCGATGAACGGCGCGTCAACAGCGTAGCCGATTTGCGGTACAGAGTTTACGCGATTCCCGCCCGCCGTGAACGGCGGGACTCCCTCGCTGAATTAGGTGATACATCGCCAGTGTGCTGGTGTCGAACCTGGCGGTCAAGCGGGCGATGGAACTGGCGCTCGACCGGATGCCGCTGGCGTCGTGACCGACGTGGGGGCAGGGTCGTTACTCCCCGTCGAGGTCGGCGTAGATTCGGCTCAGCCCACACTCCGGGCAGACGAACGTCTCTGCGTCGTACGTCTGGGTCGCTCCGAGTTTGCCGAGGATTCCCTCGCGGCTCTCGTCCGAGCGGAATCTGAAGTAGTGGCCGCCGCTTTGCAGTTCCATCGCTTCCATCGTCACGCCGCAGTCGGGACAGCGCGGGTCAACGTCCGGCATAGGTCGATGCAGGCTTGCGGGTCGGTTAATACCCGAGGCCTGGATTCAGGGCCAGAAACAGCGCTGGGACCACTCGGGAAGGGCAAGTCTCATACTGTCGGACGTAACTCTGTGTCACATCGTGACACTCTCCTGGCTGTATTCGCACGGGTAAACGGCTGAACGTGACGCGTGACTCCACGAAATTACGTCCGACAGTATCAACAGAGCGTCGTCCCCTCGCCGTAGACGGCGACGACGACTGCGGTCACGTAGGCGTCGAGTTCCGGGTCGGCGGTAACGACCCGGGTGTCGGGGTCAGTGTCGATCCCGCGGAGTTCACAGCCGCGTTCGACGCCCGCCTCAAGGCGCTCGCGGACGGTCGCGGGGTCGTGGTCACCTTCCTCGTAGAAGATGCCCGTCCCGTCGGCGTCGCGGGCCCAGGCCAGCCCCGCGGCGGCCCGGTTCCCCGGTTGACTCGTCTGCCGCGCGAGCACGACGTCGAGCGCGTCCCCGGTCGGCCCGAGGTCCGGCGCGGTACCGGTCTCCTCGACGTCGACGTCGGCGGGAATCACCGAGGACAGCGTCCGGAGGTTGTACTGGTGGATGCCAGCGTCAAGCAACGCCGCGTCGAACGATCCCTTCGGCGTGTTCCCCTGACCGGCGCCCCAGACGATCCGGATCATGCTTGTGCTCCCGGTATTGCAGCCGACGCTCCCGGCGCTCGTCCCGTTTGCGACCCCGCGGACGACACTGGCTCACTCACCGCCGTCGACATCGTCGGCGCCGGTGTCGCCGGCTCCCTCGCTGTCTTCGAGCCGGTACGCCGCCTCGTCCTCACAGACGTCACACGTCGGCTGCTCATACTGTCGGACGTAACTCTGTGTCACATCGTGACACTCTCCTGGCTGTATTCGCACGGGTGAACGGCTGACCGTGACGCGTGACTCCACGAAATGGAATAAAAGATGCCGGTTCACGGAGCCGGCGGCCGTCCAACAAGCCGCGGCTGGCGGTCCAGTAACAGGAACGCCTTTATATACGCGGGGACCCGGCAGGACTTTGGCCCCGCGTTCGGAACAGTGGGGTATGCTCGATCTGGACGACGTGCTTGCGGCACGGGACCGGGTCGCCGAAACGGCGCGGTACACGCCGCTTGTGTACTCCCACACCTTTTCCGACATGACGGGCGCCGACGTTCACGTGAAACAGGAGATGCTCCAGCGGACGGGCGCGTTCAAGATACGCGGCGCGACCAACCGGATCGCCACGCTCCCCGCGGCAGACAGGGAAAGCGGCGTCGTCACCGCCAGCGCCGGCAACCACGCGCAGGGGGTCGAGCTCGCGGCCACGCGCATGGGCGTGGACTCGAAGGTCGTGATGCCAGAGAACGCCCCGATCTCGAAAGTGAAAGCGACACAGAGCTACGGGGCCGAGGTGGTGCTCCACGGCGCCAACTACGACGCCGCCGCCGAGCACGCCCGCGAGCTCGAACGCGAGGAGGGGCGGTACTACCTCCCGGCGTTCGACGACTGGCAGGTCATGGCCGGCCAGGGGACGATCGGCCTGGAGATCCTGGAGGATCTGCCGAGCGTCGACACCGTCGTGGTGCCGATCGGCGGCGGCGGCCTGATTTCGGGGATCGCCACCGCGATCAAGGGCAAACAGCCCGACACCCGCGTGATCGGCGTCCAGGCCGAGGGCGCATCCAGCGTCGCGCCCTCCCTGCAGAAGGGCGACCGGATCATGCTCGACAGCGTCGACACGATCGCGGACGGGATCGCGACGCGGACCGTCGGCGAGAAGACGTTCCAGGTGATCCAGGAGCGCGTCGACGAGGTCGTGACGGTGTCCGACGCCGACATCGCCGTCGCGGTCACGTTGCTTTTAGAGCGCAGTAAGACGCTCGTGGAGGGCGCCGGTGCGGTGCCGCTCGCGGCGCTGCTTGCCGGCGAGTTCGACTATAAGGCCGACGAGACGATCGTACCGACCCTCTGTGGCGGCAACATCGACATGAACACGCTGACGACGGTGCTCGTCCGCGGGATGATCGAGACCGGCCGGTACCTCCGCATCCGGACCGTGCTGCCCGACCAGCCGGGGGCGCTCGACGCGCTGGTCGACATCATCTCCGAGCAGGAGGCCAACATCTACGCGATCCAGCACGACCGGACCTCCCGGGACGTCTCGATGGACGCCGCGGAGGTGGAGATCGACCTCGAAACGCGGGGCCACGACCACGTCGAAAGACTGCTCGACGCATTCGAGGCCGCGGGGTACGAGATCGAAGTGCTCACGTAGCCGGCTCCTGGAACGACTCTTCTGGCCGGTCGACGCCGGTGATCTCCGTGCAGTCCGGGATCGCCGTCGAGGCGTATAGCTCGTTGGTCGCGTGGTGGAGCCGTTCCAGCGTCGAACCAAGCTGCTCGATCTGCCAGACAGGTAACTGGTCAGTCCTCGTCGGCGACGCTCATTCCTTCGCGAACCGCGAACGATTCATCTCCTGAAAATCGCGCCGGACGGAACGCGTCGATCCCTGGGCCGCCGAGCAGCTGGTCGGCGATACGGCGTCCCGTCGCTGGCGCGCGCATGAACCCCTGGCCCTGGAACCCCGTGGCGAGGGACAGCCCCTCGCGGAGCTGTCCGACGAGCGGCTGGCGATCGGGGGTCGCCGTACACAGCCCCGCCCAGGCCCGCTCGACGTCCGGCTGGAGGGCCGGCAGCCGGTGGGTGAGGCGGTCGGACAGCGACGCCGCGAATCCCGGGCTTGCGTCCCGGTCGTACGTCTCGGGGTCTGCCTCGGCGCGTTCGGTTCCATCGCCCGCGAGCAGCCCGTCGGGGTGGGGCCGGGCGTAACAGCCTGCCGTCGCGTCGTACCACATCGGCTCGCTCACGTCCGCCGCCGTGATCAGCGCCTGCACCCGGTACGGTTTCATGGCGATCGAAACGCCGGCGTCGGCGAGGAGGCGCTTCGATCGCGCCCCGGCCGCGACCAGCACGGCGTCGACCTCTCGTGGCGGTCCGTCCTGCGGGAGCACGCGCGGCGGATCGACTCCCACCGCGACCAGCGTGTCCGTCTCCAGGCTGGCCCCTTCGGCAGCGGCGTTCTCCGCGAGACACGCCGTGTACGCACCCGGGTCCGCGTACCCGGCGCCGGTGGTCACACCCGCGACTGCCACGTTGTCGACCCGCAACGCGGGGAACCGGTCGCCGAGCGCCGACGGCTCGATCTGCCGGGCCGGCAGGCCGTGGTCTGCCATCCGGTCGAGACCCGACTCGATCGCCTCGGCGTGTCTCTCGTCGCCCTCGCGGGCTAGCCAGACGTACGGGCAGTCCTGAAAGGCGAAGGTGTCCGGCCCCGAGAGCGTCCGGAACCGCTCGATGGCCTCCCGGGCGAGCGACGCCGCCGGTTCGGTCGCGACAGCGTCGTAGCAGACGCCCGCTGCCCGCCCGCTGGCGCCGCTGGCGACGGAGCCGCGGTCGTAGACGGTCACGTCCGCTCCCCTGCGCGCCAGTTCGTACGCCGCCGTCGCGCCGACTGCGCCGGCGCCGACGATCGCGATTTCCATCCCAGCGCCGCGGTCGGGCTGGAACTCTTGATCGTCACGCGCCGCGAGTGCCCCGGCCATCAGGACCGCGACTCCGGCGCCTCCTCGCGGGCGTCGCCACCCGCTGTTTCCCCTGAGAGCGCCGGCCACTCGACGACCGCCTCCTCGGGGAGCTCTGCGGACCTGTGGAGGACATCGGCGAACAGTTCGAGCGTATCGACGAGCCGCGGGCCGGGCCGGTTCACGTAGTGATGTCCGTCCATGATGTAGACCCGGTCCTCCTCGACCGCGGTCAGGTCGCGCCAGCCCGCGCGGTCGGAGAGGTCCGCGCGGTTCTCCAGCGTCTGGTCGACGCCGAACCCGCAGGGCGCCGCGATGACGACCTCGGGGTCGTACGCCCGGATCTCCTCCCACTCGCGGGGGGTCGAGCGGTCGCCCGCCTCCGCCAGCCCGTAGCTGCCGCCGGCCCGCTCGATCAGTCCCGGCACCCAGTGGCCAGCGGCCATGACGGGGTCGAGCCAGTCGAGGACGGCGACGCGGGGGCCCTCGTCCGCGCTCGGCGCCGACTCGGTCACTGCGTCGACGCGTGACTGGAGGTCGGCGACCACGTCGCTGGCAGCCGCCTCGCGGCCGAGGACATCCCCGAGCCGTTCCAGATCCGCGAACACGTCAGCGAGGCTGTGCGGATCCGAGGTGATGATCCGGGCGTCGAGCGAGAGCTCGGCGACAGCCTGCCGGATCGCCGAGTCGTCGACGGCACAGACGTCACAGATCCCCTGGGAGACGACGACGTCGGGGTTCAGCTCGGCGAGCAGGTCGCGGTCGATCTCGTAGACGCCGCCGGCCTCTTCGGCGTCGGCCACCTGCTCGTTGATCGCCGCGCTCGAAGCGCCCGGATCGATCCGGGTATCGATCACCGACGGCAGTTCGCGGGCCGCCGGCGGGTAGTCACACTCGTGGGAGACGGCGACGGGTTCGACGCCGAGTGCGTACAGCATCTCGGTCGCCGAGGGAAGCAATGAGACGACGCGCATACCGGCCGTAGGCCCGTCACGGACATAAAACCTCAACGCCGGAACCGGCGCCGTCATACTGGTGAGTAAAAGAATTACAGCCACCAGTATCAGAAGGGAAGCCGGTCGCGGATCTGGTCGAAAACGTCGGTCTCCTCCTCGTCGGTGTTCTCGGGGCCGACGACGTGGTCCTGGGGCAGGATCACCATCCGTTCGCCCTCCTCGTCGACCTCGATGAGGCCATCGTCTTTCAGGTCCGCGAGAGCGTCCTCGAGCGTGTCGATGTCCTCCTCGACCTCGGCCCGGAGTTCGAAGACGGTCATCCCATCGTCCTGCCGGTCGGCCAGTGCGTCGAGTACCTCGACGTCAGTGTCGTCGCGGTCGCGATACGCCGGCTTGGCACGCATCATCCGCACGTACGCTGTGGCGGACCTTATAGTTAACAGGGTTGTGTAACGGTATGGCTCGAGCATTGTTTCGAACAGTTTAACAGCTGATAGACATTCTCATACTGTCGGACGTAATTTCGTGGAGTCACGCGTCACGTTCAGCCGTTCAACCGTGCGAATATAGCCAGGAGAGTGTCACGATGTGATACAGAGTTACATCCGACAGTATCAATCCAGCCTGTCCCGGACGTCGGCGAGATCGACGTCGCCCCAGGCTTCGAGTTCGTAGCTGACGTCGATGAGCGTCGTGATCCGGTCGTCGTCCCCGTCGTCGAGCGCCTGCGCCGCGTCAGCCCGGAACCGCTCCGCCGCGCGCCTGCCGGCCGTCTCGCGGTCGATCGCGCGCTCGTCGACATCGAGGATATGGACGAGATCCCTGGCATCCTCCGGGAGTTCCGGGAACGCGGCCGGGCCGGCGACCAGAACTGGTTCGTCCGTCCCCTCGACGTCACCCGATTCGAGCGCGATCAGGTAGTACCCCTCGATCCCGGCCTGGATGTCGTCGGCGAACACGTCGGGGTCGTACTCCTCGCCGCGTTTGAACGCGAGTTCGGCGAGCCCGTTTCGCAACTCCTCGCGCGTGAGCCCGCCGAACAGTTCGACCACCCCCGCAAGCTCGTCCCCTGTGACGTCCATGCTCGTGGCATCGACGGCCTGGCGTAAATTGGTTTGTGCGAGATCGGTTCAGGGATCGCACGGCGACGAACACCAACATTCTCGGAGCCCCCGCACGAACTCCCGACGATGAGAGACTCTGAGGAAGGTACCGACCAGCCGACCCGGGAGCGCGACCCCGGCGGCGCCGACCGCGAAGACCACCCGCCCAGTCGCGAGCGGTCGCTCCCCGGCGGGGGGCGACTGCCCGAGGAGGAACGCGGACAGTCGGAGAGGGCCGATCGGACGCAGTCCCGGGGCGTCGTGGACCCGGTCAAGTCCCGCTTCGCCGGGGAGTACGACCTCTACGATCTCGCGACCTGGGAGGCCAGGAGCGGCCTCGACAGGTTCGCAGTGTCAGTCGCGAACTCGCTGCGAACCATCCGCTCGCGGCTGCTGATCACCACCGCGCTCGTCCTGTTTCTCGGGCAGATCGCGCTCGCAGGCGTGCTGGTGATCGATCAGCCGGTGCTCGGCGTGCTGGCCGCGCTGTCGGTCGTGCCCGCGCTGTTCGTGGCACTCACGCTGTGGTACTGGGACCCGACAACGCGCGAACCGGTCGAACTGATCGCGATCACGTTTCTGCTGTCGATGCTGTTTGCGAGTTTCGCCGCCACCGTCAACACGTTCGTCCGCCCCGGGTTCACGGTGCTCGGCGGGGCCGGCGTGATCCTGTTTTACTTCCTGGTGGTCGGCCCGATCGAGGAGATGGTCAAGTGGCTCGCAATCCGGGTGCGGGCCTACAACTCCGACGCGTTCCGGACGGTCCTCGACGGCGTGGTGTACGGCGCGATCGCCGGGCTCGGGTTCGCCGCCATCGAGAATTTCATCTACGTCGTCGGCGCGTCCGTCGAAAGCGCGCAGGTCGGGGGCGCGGGCGGTGTCGGGTCCGCGACGCTGACGGCGGCCGCGCGTGCGTTCGTCGGCCCCGGTCACGTCGTCTTCTCGGCTTGGGCCGGCTTCTACCTCGGCCTGGCGAAGTTCAACTCCGACAACTGGGCGCCGATCGTCGTCAAAGGGCTGCTGATCGCCGCGTTCATCCACGCGCTGTACAACTCGCTGGTCGGCGTCGTTCCCGCGGTCCTCGCCGCTGTCGGGATCCCGCCGGGGCTCGCGTTCATCGGCTTCGTGCTCGGCTACCAGTCGTTCTGGTTTGGGCTGCTCTACCGGAAAGTGCTCGCCTACCGGGCCTACTACGAGTCGATCAGCCCCGCGAAGCTCACGTCCGGCAACTGATCACTCCCCCTCGCCCACGAGTTCGTCGAGTTTCGAGAAGAACTCTGGCCGTGGCACCTGATACAGCGACCGATAGTTAACCTCCCCACGCGTGAACTCGCCCGCAAGGGCAGCCGCTCCCTCGCGGGCCGCCTCGCGGCTCTCGAACTCGCGCTCCTCGCCGGTCACGTCTGGTTCGAGGTACAGCGTCACGTACCACGAATCGTCGGGGCTCGGACGGTCCCGGCCCGGCCGCCGGCCACGGCGCCCCTTCGTCACGTAGATCGTCGGCAGACAGGCCGCGGGAAACGCCTCCGTGTCGAACACGTCGGGCCGGTAGGTGAGCACCACCTTCGTCGACTCGGCGTTCCAGATCTCCCACCCGTCCGCGAGGGCGTCGAACTCCATACCGGGTCGTTGGCATCCGCGGGCTTGACACTGACGCTCCCGGGACCGGATCAGGAGCTATATTTCCCGCCGACGTTTCACGTCGTAGCGATGCTAGCGCCGAGCAAATACCCGACTGCAGGAACACGAGTCATCGAGCTGACACGGCAGCTCCCGATCACCGATCCTGGCCGAGAAGACGACGGGATGGCGGCGCCCCGAACGGGTCATCATATAAAGGGGTGGCTATTGTGCCTTCTCTAGTGGGTCGTGCGGCCACCGACTCCCCGGGCGTACTCCGACTTCACGCTTTCGAGGAACGGGGAAATTACCCGCCGGTAACAAATTTTAAACCTAATGAGTCCTTCTATAATAAATACTGTCGGTAGCCGCCCACAGCGCGTGGTCCGCGCCCACACCGTGTGTCGGGTCGGCTTCCGTGCGAGACAGAGACAATGATACGGCGCACATCGGACGCAGCGTATGGTGGCGTTCCACCAGCCAGGCACCGAAACGAGGCGGACACGACATGAGTGAGAAGCACAACACGCTCGAATCGCTGAGTGAGGAGTATCGCAACACGATTCCGGGGGACCTCAGGCAGACGAAGTCGTTCGACTGGTACCTCGAGGAGCTGTACGAGGAGCCCCGGATCGCCCGCAACGCCCACCAGCGGGTGGCGGATATGTTCGATTTCTACGGCACCGACTACGACGAAGAGGCGGGCGTCGTCGAGTATGCACTCGCCGCCGAAGACCCCCTCAACGACGGCGAGAACACGTTCTACGGGCGAGTGATCCACGAGGCGATGCACGAGTTCGTCAACAAGGTCAAGTCCGGCGCACGCGGCCTCGGGCCGGAGCGGCGGATCCTCCTGCTTTTGGGCCCGGTCGGGTCTGGCAAGTCCGACTTCGACTCCCAGGTCCGGACGTACTTCGAAGACTACACCAGCAGGGACGAGGGCCGGATGTACACGTTTCGCTGGAGGAACCTCTGTGACGTGATCCCCGACCAGGATCCGGCCGACGACACCGTCCGGTCGCCGATGAACCAGGATCCGATCGTCCTCCTCCCACAGAAACAGCGGGACGCGGTGATCGAGGACATCAACGAACGGCTCGACGCGCCGTACACCATCCGCAACGAGCAGGCGCTGGACCCCGCCAGCGAGTTCTACATGGACCGCCTGCTCGCGCACTACGACGACGACCTCCAGGCCGTCCTGGAGAACCATGTCGAGGTGATCCGCCTGGTCGCCGACGAGAACATGCGCCAGGCGATCGAGACGTTCGAACCCAAAGACAAGAAAAACCAGGACGAGACCGAACTCACGGGCGACGTCAACTACTCGAAGATCGCAATCTACGGCGAGTCCGACCCCCGCGCGTTCGACTACTCGGGGGCGTTCTGTAACGCCAACCGCGGCATCTTCTCCGGCGAGGAGCTGCTGAAACTCCAGCGGGAGTTCCTCTATGACTTCCTGCACGCCACCCAGGAGCAGACGATCAAGCCCAAGAACAACCCGCGGATCGACATCGACCAGCTGATCGTCGGGCGGACGAACATGCCCGAGTACCGGGACAAGAAGGGCGACGAGAAGATGGAGGCGTTCAACGACCGGACCAAGCGGATCAACTTCCCGTACGTGCTTTCCTACGACAACGAGGCCTCCATCTACCGGAAGATGCTCCGCAACGCCGACCTGCCGGACATCCAGGTCGAACCCCACACCCTGGAGATGGCCGGGCTGTTCGGCGTTCTGACGCGGATCGAAGAGCCCGACACCTCGAGCATCGACCTCGTCCAGAAGGCGAAGGCGTACAACGGCGAGATCGACGAGACCGAGGACGTCGACGTCAAGAAACTGCAGGAGGAGGCCGACGAGAAGACCGACATCGGCGAGGGGATGGACGGCGTCTCGCCACGGTTCATCGGCGACGAGATCGCCGAGGCGATCATGGACTCGATGCACCGCGGCCGCTCGTTCCTCTCGCCGCTGACGACGTTCAACCACCTCGAAGGGAACCTCGAAAATCACGGCTCGATCTCCGCGGACCTGTTCGAGACGTACTACCGCTATCTGGAACTCGTCCGCGAGGAGTACAAAGAGCGCGCCATCGAGGACGTCCGCCATGCGCTGGCGTACGACGTCGACGAGATCCAGCGCCAGGGCGAGAAGTACATGGACCACGTCATGGCCTACATCGACGACGACACCGTCGAGGACGAGATCACGGGCCGCCGCCGGGCCCGCGAGGGCTCGTCGTTCGACCCCCAGGACAACGACCGCCTGCGCCGCGCACTGGAGCGGAAGCTCTGGGAGGACAAAAAGCACAACATCAACTTCTCGGCACTCGTCTCCAGCGGCGACATGGACGACGAGGAGCGCAACGAGTGGATCGACGCGCTGATCGAGCAGGGCTACTCCGAGGAGGGCGCCAGGGAAGTGCTGGAGTTCGCCGGCGCCGAGGTCGCAAAGAGCGAGATGGAGGAGTGAGGCCGTGCCCGGCGACTCGTACATCGACGCGGCCGACCGGGCGCTGTCGGACACCTACCAGGAGCCACTGGAACTGGAGGCGTACGTCGACGTGCTGTTCGAGGAGCCCCACCTGGCGGCCCACGCCTCCAAGTACCTGCTCGACGCCATCGAGCACGCCGGCACCCGGACGGTGATCGAGGAGGGTGAGGAGAAGCAGCGCTACCGCTTTTTCGACGACCCGTGGAACGACGGCGAGCACGCCATCCTCGGCAACACCGAGGTGCTGAACCGCTTCGTCGACGACCTCCGCTCGATCGCCGCCGGCCGCGGCAAGGAGGAGAAGATCCTCTGGCTCGACGGCCCGACCGCCACGGGCAAGTCCGAGCTGAAGCGCTGTTTCGTCAACGGGCTCCGGGAGTACTCCAAGACTGACCAGGGCCGCCGGTACACCCTGGAGTGGAACATCGCCGGCGCGGGCGGCCAGCCCGGACTGACGTACGGCGACGAGCCCTCGCCCGACGAGGACGACTGGTACGAGAGCCCGGTGCAGTCCCACCCGCTTACGGTGTTCCCGGGCGACGTCCGCGAGGAACTCGTCGCGGAGCTGAACGACCGTCTCGACGACCACATCCCGATCCGGATCGAGGGCGACCTCGACCCGTTCTGCCGCGAGGCGTACGATTACCTGGAGGAGCAGTACCGTCGCCAGGGCGCCGAGGATCTGTTCTCGCAGGTCACCGCGCCCGCCCACCTCCGGGTGAAGAACTTCGTCGTCGACGTCGGGCGGGGGATCGGCATCCTCCACTCCGAGGACGACGGCTCGCCGAAGGAACGCCTCGTCGGCTCCTGGATGGCCGGCATGCTCCGGGAACTCGATTCACGGGGCCGGAAGAACCCGCAGGCCTTTTCCTACGACGGCGTGCTCTCGCAGGGCAACGGGCTGGTAACGATCGTCGAGGACGCCGCCCAGCACGCCGACCTGCTGCAGAAGCTTTTGAACGTCCCCGACGAGGGCCGCGTGAAGCTTGATAAGGGGATCGGGATGGACATCGACACGCAGCTGATCATCATCTCGAACCCGGACCTGGAGGACCAGCTCAATCAGCACGCCGAACGCGAGGGCAGCGACCCGCTGAAGGCGCTCAAGCGCCGGCTCGACCGCCACGAGTTCACGTACCTGACGAACCTCTCGCTCGAAGCGGAGCTGTTGCGGCGCGAACTCACCGACGAGACCAGCGTCTGGGACGCCAACTCCTGGGACCAGCTCGAGGAGTGGATCCGCGCGCCGCTGACGATCGACGTCCGGCGGGGCAACGACGACGTCGTCTCGCGGGAACTCGCCCCACACGCCGTCGAGGGCGCGGCGATGTACGCCGTCATCACCCGACTGGACGCCACTGACCTGCCCGAGGACATCTCGCTGGTCGAGAAGGCGCTGCTGTTCGATCGGGGCTACCTCCGGGACGGCGACGAGCGCGTCGACATCGACGACGTCGACTTCGAGGGCGACGGCACCGACGGCCAGCACGGGATCCCGGTCACGTACACGCGGGACATCATCGCGGACCTGCTGCACGAGGAGTCCGAGCGGTTCCACGAGGAGCTGCCCGTCGAGGGCGTGCTCATGCCCCGCGACGTGATCAACGCGATGGCCGAGCGGCTCTCGGACGCGCCCGTGTTCTCGACCGCCGAAGCGACGGATTACGAGGAGCGGATCGCACCCGTCAAGAACTACATCATCTCGCGACAGGAGGAGGACGTGCTGGACGCGATGATGCGGGACAAGCGCGTCGAGGAGGGGACGGTCGAGGAGTACGTCGAGCACGTCTACGCCTGGTCGGAGGGCGAGCGCATCGAGAACGAGCGCGGCGAGCGCGAGGAGCCCGATCTCCTGAAGATGAAGGTGTTCGAGATCGAGCACCTCGGCCGGTTTGACGAGGACGACTACAAGGGTGACAAGCCCCACGAGGAGGTCCGGAAGTTCCGCAACGAGAAGATCATCACGGCGCTGAACCGCCACGCGTGGCGCCACCGCGACGAGGAGTTCCAGGTCTCGGACGTCAACCCCAAGGAGATTCCGGTGATCAAGTCCGTGCTGGGCACCCACGACTGGGACGACGTCCGGCGCACGTTCGAGGACTTCGACCCCTACCAGTGGGACAACCCGCCGGGCGGCACCGAGACCGCCGACATCAAGGCCGACACGATCGGGAACATGCAGGAGCTGTTCGACTATACGGAGGCCTCCGCGGAACTGACGAGCCGCCACGTCATGAGCCAGGTGAGCTACAAATGGGACTGAAAGACGACCTCGACAGGTACAGAGAAGTCGGCGAGAACCGCCGGCAGGACCTCGCGGAGTTCATCCAGTACGGCGACCTGGGCAGCAGCCGGCGCGACCAAGTACGGATCCCGATCAAGATCATCGACCTGCCGGAGTTCGAGTACGACCAGCGGGACATGGGCGGCGTCGGCCAGGGCGGCGACGGGACGCCCGAGCCCGGCGACCCCGTCGGCCAGCCACAGGAGGACGGCGACGAGGACGGCGAGCCCGGCGAGGAGGGCGGCGACCACGAGTACTACGAGATGGACCCCGAGGAGTTCGCCGAGGAGCTCGACGAGGAACTCGGGCTCGACCTCGACCCCAAGGGCAAGAAGGTGATCGAGGAGACGGAGGGTGACTTCACGGACATCACCCGCACGGGCCCGACGTCGACGCTTGACTTCGAGCGGCTGTTCAAGAAGGGGCTCAAGCGCAAGCTCGCGATGGACTTCGACGAGGAGTACGTCCGCGAGGCGCTGAAAATCGACGGCTGGGGCCCTGCGAAGGTGTTCGAGTGGGCTCGCACCGAGGAGAACCTCCCCGTGTCGCGGCCCTGGATCGAGGAGCAGTACGAGAAGGTCCCCCGCGACGAACGCGGGATGTACGACAGCCTCGAGGAGATGGAGGAATCGGTCGACCGGACTGACACCGCCCACCGCATCCGGCGGGAGGGCGTCGACCAGATCCCGTTCCGCCGCGAGGACGAGCGCTACCGTTATCCCGAGATCATCGAGGAACGGGAGAAGAACGTCGTCGTGGTCAACATCCGCGACGTCTCCGGGAGCATGCGCAAGAAGAAGCGCGAACTCGTCGAGCGGACGTTCACGCCGCTTGACTGGTACCTCCAGGGCAAGTATGACAACGCCGAGTTCGTCTACATCGCCCACGACGCCGACGCCTGGGAGGTCGACCGCGAGGAGTTCTTCGGCATCCGCTCGGGCGGCGGGACACGCATCTCCAGCGCATACGAACTCGCGATGAAGCGGCTGGACGAGGAGTACCCCTGGGCGGACTGGAACCGCTACGTGTTCGCCGCCGGCGACTCCGAGAACTCCAGCAACGACACCGAGGAGAACGTCATCCCGCTGATGGAACGGATCGACGCCAACCTCCACGCCTACGTCGAGACCCAGCCCTCGGGCAACGCGATCAACGCGACCCACGCCGAGGAGGTCGAACAGCACTTCGGGGTCGACAGCAACATCGCCGTGGCGTACGTCTCCAGCCCGGAGGACGTGACAGACGCCATCTACAGCATTCTCAGCACGGAGGACAGCGATGAATAACACTGCAGACGACATCCGGATGCAACGGGAGGCAGAGGAACTCGAGGAGCCCGTCGAGGAGGCTTCGCGGCTGGCCCGCAAACTGGGCCTGGATCCGTACGACGTCAACTACTGGATCGTCGACTACGACGAGATGAACGAGCTGATCGCCTACGGCGGGTTCCAGCAGCGCTACCCCCACTGGCGCTGGGGGATGCAGTACGACCGCCAGCAAAAGCAGGGCCAGTTCCTCGGCGGCAAGGCGTTCGAGATCGTCAACAACGACAACCCCGCCCACGCATTCCTGCAGATCTCCAACAGCCTCGCCGACCAGAAAGCCGTCATCACCCACGTCGAGGCGCACTCGGATTTCTTCGCGAACAACGAGTGGTTCGCGATGTTCAGCCGCGACCCGAACGCCGCCAGCCTGCTCTCCCGGCACGCTGACAGCATCCGCGAGTACATGCAGGATCCCGAGATCGACCGGGGCGAGGTCGAGCGCTGGATCGACCACGCCCTCTGTCTGGAGGACAACATCGACCAGCACCGGCGCTACGAGCCGGTCGATCCCGACGGCGATCCCGTCGGCCCCGACCTCGCCGAGATCGACGACCAGCTCGACGAACTCGACCTCTCCGAGGAAGTCCGCCGGCAGGTGTTCGACGAGGAGTGGCTCGACGACCAGCGCGACGACGACGAGGCCGTCACCTTCCCCGAGGAGCCCGAGCGCGACATCCTCGCGTTCCTGCAGAAACACGGGAGGCAGTACGACCCCGAGGCCGGCAAGGCCGTCGAGATGGAGGACTGGCAGGAGGAGATCCTCGAGATCCTCCGCCGGGAGGCGTACTACTTCGCGCCCCAGAAGATGACGAAGGTGCTCAACGAGGGGTGGGCAAGTTATTGGGAATCTGTCATGATGTCTGGAGAAAACTTTGCAGGTGCGGACGAGTTTATCACTTATGCCGATCACATGTCAAAGGTATTATCTTCCGGCGGGCTGAACCCCTACAGCCTGGGGCTGGAGCTGTGGGAGTACGTCGAGAACACCGAAAATCGTCGGCACATCGTCGAACAACTCCTTCGGGTCGAGGGGATCACCTGGCGCAACTTCCACGACACGATCGACTTCGAGCAGGGGCTCGACCTGCTGGAGCCCGACGACCTGGTGGCGTCGGTCGACCCCGAGGCTCTCGACGCGATTCCCGCGGGCGATCCTCGGATCGACTACGACACGCTCGACGCCGCGCTGAGCGGCGAGGACGTCGACCTCGAAACGTACCCCTGGAAGCTGTTCACCTACTTCGGCCTCGCGGAGCGGCACTACTCGCTGGTCCAGCCAGCAAACCGGGGGTACATCGCGCGCATCTCGATGGAGGAGCTCGAGCGGATCTCGCGGTACCTGTTCGACGACGAGCGGTACGCGAGCGTCGAGGAGGCGCTCGAAGACGTCGACTACACGGTCGGCTGGGAGCGGATGCGGGAGATCCGCGAGAGCCACAACGACGTGACGTTCATCGACGAGTTCCTCACCCAGGAGTTCGTCGACGAGCACGACTACTTCACCTACGAGTACATGCACTCCTCGGACGACTACCGCGCCACCTCGACCGATTACGAGGACGTCAAAAAGAAGCTGATGCTGCAGTTCACGAACTTCGGCAAGCCCACCATCGCGGTCGCGGACGGCAACTACCGCAACCGCAACGAACTGCTGCTGGAGCACCAGTACAACGGCGTCTCGCTCGACGTCGAGCAGGCCAAGGACACGCTCGAACGCGTGTTCGAACTCTGGGGCCGGCCCGTCGCGCTGCGGACGATCATCAAGACCTACGACGACCACGACCTCGAAGTGGCCCGCCGGCGCGACCGCGAACCCGAACCCGAGGAGACGGGCTTCGAGATCCGCTACGACGGCATGGACTTCGCCGAGGAGGAACTCGACTGGACGGAGGTCGAGCACCTCGCCGCCACCGACGTCGACTACGACACGAAACCTGACGAGTGGCTAGCCTAGGACCGACTACCATTGGATCTTGGACTCGATTGAGACCGAACGCTCCCGGCAGTTCGCGATGAGTGGGAGCTGTGGTGACTGGTGGTACCACTGTGATGCAGAAAGCCCTCGGCACGCTCGCGGTCGCTGAGCGGGATATCCTCACTCGCTGGCGCTCGTTCGGATAGAGCCCGCTCAGCGACCGCGAGCCTGCCTCGCCCTTTCAGTCCGCCAGGAGTGTTGTTTGGTCGACCGGCAGTTTCATGTTCCACGCGGCGCGCGCTGGCGAGCATGCCCGAGCAGCGAGGGCGACCAGAGGGAGCCCTCGGAATGCGAGCGGGGAGCGGAAGCGACCCGTGAGCAGCGAGCGCTGCGAGCCATTCTGCGCGAGGTTCTCGCGAGCGGAGCGAGCGGGGGCTTTCAGCACTCACGATACTGCGGCAAGTGAACTACCCCACCCTACCGCGCTCGGGGCTACTCGCCCCTCGCTTGTTGAGGGTGGGGCTTCCTGTTTCTGTGTCGGAGCTTGCATCCGACGTGGACAGGGCCACTCCTCGACGTCGGCGATGGCGTCGTCGACCCGTCGCTGGATGTCGAGGTACGGACCCAGCGGAATGTCTCGGGTGTTGACCATCACCCCGACAGTCACCTCGCCTCGCCGTTCGGTATAGGCGAACGACCCGGGATGGGAGCCGGCGAATCTGATCACCTCCGGCGAGCGGCGTGCCTCCCCGCCCGTCCACAGCCAGTCGAGTTCCGCGACAGCGCGAACGAGCGCGTGACTGCGGGCGATGTGTCCGCCCGCGGCGTCGAACGTCTGCAGGACGATCCCATGGGAGGCACACTCGTAGCTGCGTTCGTCGTCGCCCTCGAAGACGTTCGGACAGCGTTCGTCGTCCTCGTACCAGATCTCGTCGGGATGGCGATTCTCGGGGCGCGTCCGGCCGAGTTCGATCCCGCCGATCCCCGTGGGGTCAAATAGCGTCGCCTCCAGGTGCTCCTGGTACGAGCGCCCAGTTACCGACTCGATGACCATCCCGAGCAGGACGTAGCCGAAGTTCGAGTACACGGAGTCGGTGCCGGGCTCGAACTGCAGCGGCTGATCCAGCATGTACCGGACGATGTCCTCCTTCGCCGGCGGGCCATCGAGCTCCAGCGTCTCCGTGACGACCAGCGGGTTATACAGCGGATTGGCGTGTCTGGACCGGTCCCAGCCGCCGGCGTGGCTCAGGAGGTGCTCGACGGTCACGTCACGGATTCGTTCGTCAGCGAGTTCGCCACCCGACGGCTCGACGTCCAGCAACGGATACACGCGGTCCGCAAGCGCCAGGTCGCCGTCGTCGACCAGCCGCAAGATCGCATCCATCGTGAACAGTTTGCTGATGCTGCCGATCCGGAAGAACGCATCCGGATCGACCGGCATCGTCCGCTCGCGGTCGCCCCAGCCGTAGCCGCGCTGGAAGATGACATCGCCCTCGTGGGCGACGCTCAGCGCACCTGTACTGATGTCGAGATCCGTCATGAACTGGACCATCAGCTCGTCGAACACCTGCAGTTCCGGAACCGCCTCGCCGGTGATCGGGAGGTCGGTATCGATCGAGTCTCCCCCGTCGCCATGCGAGCCTTCTCCGTTGCCATCTGCCGGGTCGTCGCCGTCACTGTCCGTCGAACCGTCGCTGTCACTCCCCCCGCTGGCTGTGTCGGTCGGAGTGGCCGATCCCTCGTCGGTCTCTGTCGGATCGGATCCCGCATCTCCGGTCGGGGTACCGTCGCTCGGTCCAGTGTCGTCGCTGCCGAGACAGCCCGCGAGGCCGCCTGCTGTTGCGGCTCCGAGCACGAGGAGCTGCCGTCGGGGAAGCCCATCTGACTCCGTCGAGGACCTTCGCATCGTCCGATACGCCGGGTCGAATCGGATTAACCGTTTTGTGAAGCTGTCTTCACAAGGCGTCGTACCCATACCAGGTTCCGCGGCGGAAAACGCGTTTCTGGGTTATCGATGCGCTCGTGTTGCAGTCGAGGTCCGCTCGAACTCCGCGTCCTGCTAGCGGAGAGCGAGAGCCACAGTGTAGCGCAAGTCCGACCGCAGGGGAGGAGTCCCGACCGCCGATCACTCGGTGCCAGCCGGCGACTCCACCGCGTCGAGCACGATGCCGTCGGCAAACCGGCCCCGCTCCGCCGCTTTCTCTTCGCGAATCTCAGCCAGTCGCTCCGCCGAGACGCCGTGCTCCGCGCGGAGCGCGTGGACGACTTCGAGCACGTCGGCGAGCTCCTCGATGATGCCTGGAATGTGATCCCGGACCAGTTTGTCGAACCGTTCGGTCTCCGTGTCGCGCCTGGTCATGGCTGCTGCTGACGCGGCTGAGGAAAAACGACATCGGAATCAACCGCTCGAACTGTCGTACATGTCGTCGAACGCCAGTTCGCCGCGGATCAGCTCGTTAACGCCGTCCGTCAGCGTCATCTCGCCGAAGACGGTCGCCCGGTAGTACGTGTACAGCCCGTCCTGGCCGCGGTCCGTCCGCTGGCGTTTCTCGACGAGCCCGACGTCGACCAGTTCGTTGAGGTGGTAGTGCAGCGTGCTGTCGTCGATGTCTAGGGCTGCCTCCAGCTCCGTCGGGCTCATCTCGCCGCCGTGGACGAGCCGGTACAGGAGCTCGTATCGGGTCCGGTGCCCGACTGCAGCGTGCATGTCGAGGTACTCCTCCAGCGTGAGGACACTGTCCTCGGGCAGCAGCTCCTCCGGATCGTCCGGCGGCTCCCCGTCGACCGTCCGCGAGTGGTCGGTCGCCATCGTACGTAACCCTACGACGACCAGCGGCTTAGTTTTTGTCAAGCCAAAAAATACTGAAAACACTTCTTTTTATAAAAGATGCATGAGAATCGGCCCACATGTCGGTGGAGATAACGCGCGATCTGATCGCCGGCCGGTTGGGGGAGGTGACCTACGATCGGTTCCTCTTTTACATCATGGGGCCGTACAAGTCGTTCAATCTCAACTACGTGCTGGGCGAGGAGGAGCGCCGCAGCGTCGACGTCGAGGAGTTACCGGGGCCGTTGCGGCGGCTGTTTCAAAACGAGGACGCCATCGACGAGGCGCAGGCACTGTTGCGGCGAGTCCAAGGTGCGCTCAGAACCGATCCCGGCGTCAACGCGTTCCTGGCGGTCGACGTCGACATCGACACGGACGACATCGACGCAGTGACGCAGAGCATCGAGTTCACCCAGTGCAGCAACGCGGCTGCCTTCGTGCTCCCCTTTTTAGGGCACAACTTCGGCGTGGGCGAGGAAGCTGGAAGCATCCTGGAGGCGCTTTCGGACAGGCACGGCGAGCGGTTGGTGTTCGTCCGCGAGAACGACGTGACGAGTGCGATGATCCGCTCCGCCAACACGCGGTGGGATCTGCGTGTCGAAACGTACGAAACCGAAGCGGAACTCGTCGACAAACTCAGGCGGTTCGCCGGGGAGATCATGCACCGCGAGCGCCGCGGCGACCTCCCCCAGTTGGAGTGACCTCGACGTACGTCTCGTAGGCGTCCATAATCGTCCGCCGTTTCTTCTTCATCGAGGGGGTCAGCATGTCGTTCTCGGCCGTCCACTCCTCGGGGATGAGGGCGAACTTCTTGACCCGCTCGTGTTTCTCGAACCCGTCGTTGACCTCCGCGACGGCCTCCTCAATCCACCCTATGACCCGCTCGTCGTTTGTGAGTTCCTCGCGGTCGTCGGGCAGGTCGACCTCCTCCTGGTCGGCCCAGTTATCCAGGCGCTCGAAGTTGGGGACGATTAGCGCGGCGATGAACTTCCGGTTGTCGCCGATCACCATGATCTGCTCAATGCGGTCGTTCGTGGCGAACGCGTCCTCGATGGGCTGGGGGGCGACGTTTTTCCCGGTCGAGAGCACCAGCAACTGCTTGATCCGGTCGTGGAACACCAGGAACCCGTCGGGGGTCAGCTCCACGAGGTCGCCGGTGCGGAACCACTTGCCGTCGGCGGTCAGCGGCTCCGCCGCAACCACGTCGCCTTCGGCGTCTTCGGCGAAGGGGTCCTCGACGAACGCCCGCTCGGTCGGCCCTGGCTTGTTCCAGTAGCCGTCGGTGACGTTGTCCCCGCGGACGAGCAGTTCCCCCAGGACGCTGTCGGGGTGCTCGTAGTCCTCCTTGACGTCCTGTGCGGTGTCGATGGCGACGTCGACGCCGGTCAGCGCCGGGCCGAGCGTCCCCGGCCGGATGTCGTCGGGGGAGTTCACCGAGATGACGGGCGAAGTTTCGGTCAGCCCGTACCCTTCGGCGAGGGTGATCCCCATGCCGTTGAACATCTCACAGAGGTCCGTGCTCAGGCTGCCGCCGCCCGACACCATTAGCTCGATGTTGCCGCCGAGGTTCTGCTTGATGGTGTCGTACACGAGCCGGTCGGCGAGCCCGTGTTTGGCCTTCAGCAGCGGCCCCGGCGAGTCGGCCCGCTGGTACTCCTTGGCCACCTCGAGCGCCCAGCCGAAGATTTTCTCCTTGATCGGACTCTCGCCGGCCTGCTCGCGCATCGAGTCGAAGATCCGCTCGTACACCCGGGGAACGCTCGCGCCGGACGTCGGGGTGATCTTCACGATGTCCTCGCTGATAGTGTCAGTGCTCTCGGCGTAGCCGACGGTCGCGCCGACCCCGAACATCTGGAAGTGCCCGGTGAACCGCTCGAAGACGTGAGCCAGCGGGAGAAAGGCGATGGAGACTGTGTCGGAATCGATCGAGGGCCGGTAGGGCTCGTCCGCCCGGTAGCCGGCGCGGCGCTGGACCTGCTGGAAGTTCGACCGGAAGTTCCAGTGGGTCAGG
Source organism: Halobacteriales archaeon SW_7_65_23 (assembly GCA_003022725.1). GTDB lineage: Archaea > Halobacteriota > Halobacteria > Halobacteriales > Haloarculaceae > Halovenus. Next base: position 23,045 of record PXSQ01000101.1, read on the forward strand.
CGCACCCCCTTCGGTTTGCCGGTCGTCCCGGACGTGTAGATGAGGCTCGCAAGGTCGTCTGGCTCGGTCTCCTCGAGCCACTCGTGGTAGGTGTCCTCCTCGAACACCTCCGCCCCCAAGTCGTGGACCTCCCCCAGCGTGTACAGGTCCTCGCGGTCGTAGCTCCCCGCGGGTTCGTCGATCAGGACGATCACCTCCAGATCGAGCGCATCCTCCACCGACAACACGCGGTCGAGCAGCTCCTCGTTCTCGACGACGACGCCGACGGCGCCGGGGTCGTCGAGCAGGTACTCGACCTGATCCGGCGAGGAGTCGGTGTACACCGTCGAGACGACACAGCCCGCCGCCAGCAAAGCGAGGTCGCTCTGGGCCCACTCCATGCGGGTGTCGGCAAGGATGCCGACGCGTTCGCCCCGCTCGAAGCCGAGTTCGCGAAAGCCCGCCGCGAGGTTGCGGACGACGTCGCGCATCTCCCGGTAGGTGATCGCGGCGTACTCGCCGTCGGGCGCCGCCGGGACGATGCCGGCCATCGACCGGTCGTACACCCCGCCCTTGTACAGCTGGGCGTCGTCGTCGAGGTGGTCGCCGGCACTCCGCTCGAACAGCTCCGGGATCGTACCGCGCTCCCTGAGCGGGTCCTCGTACTCCCGTTCGGCCTGCAGCCAGTCTGGCTCCTGTATTGTCACCATCGTATCCACCGGGCTCGCTCCGACCTACGAAAGTCCCGCATAAAAAACGTGCAGCCACCAGTATCAGAAGCCTTATCGACTGACCTCGGCATACTGGGAGTATGGAGTCACCCGACACCGACGCCGTCCGCGATCGGATCCGGAACGTCGCGGACCCGGACCTCGGGGGGGACGTCGTCTCGCTGGGGCTCGTCAACGCCATCGACGTCGACCACGACGGCCGCGTGATCGCCGTCGACCTCGCGCTCGGCGCGCCGTTCTCGCCGGCCGAGACCGCGCTGGCGGGGGACGTCCGGGAGGCGCTCGCGGGCTTCGACTACGAGGTCGACCTCTCGGCCAGCATCGACCGCGGGCTGGACCCCGACGAGCAGGTGCTGCCCGGCGTGGAGAACGTCATCGCCGTCGCCTCGGGAAAGGGCGGCGTCGGCAAGAGCACGGTTGCGGTGAACCTCGCGGCGGGGCTGGCGGAGCTTGGCGCCCGCGTCGGCCTGTTCGACGCCGACGTGTATGGACCCAACGTCCCGCGGATGGTCGACGCCGACGAGACGCCCGCCGCGACGCCCGACCAGGAGATCATCCCCCCCGAGCAGTACGGGATGAAGCTGATGAGCATGGAGTTCATGCTCGGCGAGGACGACCCCGTGATCTGGCGGGGGCCGATGGTCCACAAGGTGCTGACACAGCTCTGGGAGGACGTCCGCTGGGGCAACCTCGACTACATGGTGGTCGACCTCCCGCCGGGCACCGGCGACACCCAGCTCACGCTGCTGCAGAGCGTCCCCGTCTCGGGGGCCGTGATCGTCACCACCCCCCAGGACGTCGCGCTCGACGACGCCCGCAAAGGCCTGGAGATGTTCGGCGAGCACGAGACCCCCGTACTCGGGATCGTCGAGAACATGTCGTCGTTCCGCTGTCCCGACTGCGGCGGCGAGCACGCCATCTTCGGCGAGGGCGGCGGCGAGCGGTTCGCCGAAGAGGTCGACATGCCCTTCCTCGGATCGATCCCGCTCGACCCTGCCATCCGCGAGGGCGGCGACGGCGGCGAGCCGATCGTCCTCGGCGAGGGCGAAACGAGCGAGGCGTTCCGCGAGTTCGTCGGCAAGACGGCCAACATGCAGGGGATCGTCCACCGGCGCCGCACCGCCTCGCAGTAAGCAGTCATACTGCCGGACGTGATTCTGTTACCACCCGAATAGCGTTCAGCGTCTCAATCCCCCGAAAACGGAAGTCTGAGCGCCAATAGCGTTACAATAGTCACGTCCGGCAGTATCAGGAGAACGGCGGCTGCTGCCCGGGGGAGAACGAAATGGTTTTCGTCGGACCGACTCGATACACGAGCAACATCCGATTATGAGGCACAGCACACGCAGACGCGCCTGGAGGTGCCGGAATGGCGTCGGATAGCCGGCTCCTCGTTCCGGTGACGGAGTCGACGACGCTCCGCCAGACCGTCGAGTACGCCGTCGACGCGGCGCTCGACGACGGGGAAGGGTACGTGCGGTTCGTCTACGTCTACCCCGGAGAGGTCCGCGAGCGCGTCGCGGGCAGCCAGCCCGATCCCGGGAGCCACTCGGACGCGGCGGTGACCGACGACGAGAGCCCGGAGCCGGCGCCAGAGCCGCCGGGATCGGCGCTCCTCGACCTGGTGACCGTCTGGGCGGGCGAGGACGCGGGCAGCCGCGAGGACGAACTGACCGTCGAGACGGCCACCGTCGGGACCGACGAGTACCTGTTCAGCCCCGAGGACGTCGCGCGGGCGCTCGTCGAGGACGCCCGGCGCCACGATACGGGCCGCCTGATCCTGGACCCGGAGTACGACCCCGGGATCGGCACCCCCCTCCTGCAGCCCCTGGAGGACGAACTCGCCCGCTACGGCGCCGTCGGGGTCGAGGAGGCGCCGGTCCAGCGCCAGGCGCGGCGCGGCCCGCTACTCGCCCGGACCAGCGCGCTCCAGATCGGCGCGCTGTTCGGCATCTCCTTTGTCTTCTACCAGGTGCTGGCCGGGCAGTTCGTCCTCCTGGATATCGTGACGGGCACCATCTCCGCCACTGTGGTCGCCCTCAGCATCTCTCGCATCGCGTTCACCCGCGACCCCTCGATCGAGACGGCGAAACGGACGATCCGTATGGCGATCTACGCGCCGTACCTCCTCTGGGAGATCGTCAAGGCGAACGTCCAGGTCGCCGCGATCATCCTCCACCCGCGGATGCCGATCGATCCCCGCATGACCAGGATCCAGCCGGCCCTCTGGGGCGCGCTCCCGGTCGCGACGCTCGCCAACAGCATCACGCTCACGCCGGGGACGCTCACCGTCCGCGTCAGGGGCCGGTCGCTCACCGTCCACACGCTCATCCCGCCCGCACGGGAAGATCTCTTCGACGGCGGCCTCGAACGCGGCGTCCGCTTCGTGTTCTTCGGCCGCGGGTCGATGGCGATCGGCTCGCCGCGCGAGCGGGGCGACACCGAGGTGCTCCAGTCGCCCGACGACGAGGACGGGACGGACGTAGTCTCGGCCGATGGCGGCACGAGCGCAAGCGGCGACCCCGAAGCGGTGGGAGGTGAGGACGCGTGACGCCGGCCGGCACGGGTGTGGCGCCGGTCGCGTTCATCTCCGCCGAGCTGGTGACCGACGTGTTCCTCGGCACTGCGACGGCATTCATCCTGCTCGCGGTGGCGATGTTCTACCGCGCGGTCAAGGGACCGTCGACCCAGGACCGCGTGCTCGCGGTGAACGTCCTCGGGACGAACACCGTGGTCGTGCTGGCGCTTCTGGGCGCCGCGCTCGGCGAGCCGTCGCTTCTGGACATCGCCCTAGTGTACGCCCTGCTTAACTTCCTGATGGCCGTCGCCATCTCGAAGTTCACCGTCGAGCGGGGTGGTGTGCTGTGACCGAGCCGATTCTGCGGGTCGGGGCCGTCGCGTGCGTCCTGATCGGGCTGTTTTTCACGTTCATCTCGACGACGGGCGTGTTGCGGCTGCCCGACGTGTACGCGCGGGCCCACACGGCCTCGCAGGCGGACACGCTCGGCGCCGGCTTCACGCTCGCCGGCGTCGCGCTGACGCTTGGCTGGACCCCGACGACGTTCAAGACGGTCCTGCTGTTGCTGTTCATCTTCCTCACCAACCCCACGGCCGCCCACGCCATCGCCCGCGCGGCCGACGAGGAGGGGATCGAGGCCTGGACCGTCGACGACGACCGGACCGACGAGGAGTTGCTGGCGGCGTCCCGCGAGGTGGCCGACGGCGGGCAGCCGGTTGAGGACGCCGGCGACTCGTCGACTGGCGACGCCAGCAGTAGTCCTGGCGACGGCGCTGGCGACGGCGCTGCTGCGGGACATCCTGGCGGTCATCGTCGTGTTCGCGGCCTACAGCCTCGGGATGGCGCTGTTCTACGCCTTCCTGCTGGCGCCCGACGTCGCGATGACGGAGGCGGCAATCGGCGCGGGCGTGACGACGCTGCTCCTGCTTTTGACCATCGCCAAGACCGTCCGCGACGATGTCGGGATCGCGATCGAGCGGCCGAACCTGCCGGCAGTCGTCGTGTTCGGCGGGCTGCTGGTGGTCATGATCGGGACAGTCACCCAGTTTCCGGCGCTGGGCTCCCGGAATGCGCCGGTCTGGTCGAACCCCGAGGTCACCCAGTACTACCTCGAACACAGCTACAAGGACACCAAGGTGCACAACGCCGTGACGGCGGTGCTGGCCGGCTACCGCGGGTTCGACACCTTCGGCGAGGCGGTGGTCGTCTTCGCCGCCGGGATCTCGACGCTAGCCGTGCTCGGCCGGGAGGTGTTCACCCGTGAGTGACCGCCAGCCGAACGGGGAGGCACCCGGAGAATCCGACCGCCCGGAGTCGGCCTACGTCGAGAGCCAGGTCATCATGTCGACGGTGCGGGTGATCGCGCCGTTCTCGCTGACCTACGGGTTTTTCCTGCTGTTCCACGGCGCGGACTCGCCGGGCGGGAGCTTCCAGGGCGGCGCGATCATCGGCGCGACAGTGCTGATGATCGCCTTTGCGTTCGGCATCGAGTCGACCCGCAACTGGCTGCGCAACCGGACCGTCGTCGTGCTGGCCGCCGGCGGGGCCGCGATGTTCGCGCTGGTCGGCCTGATTCCGATGGCTTACGGCGCGAACTTCCTCGAACACCCGTTCTACCACGAGCAGTTCGGCATCAAAACGAAGTGGGGACTCGAGGCGATCGAGGTCCTGGGCGTCGCCCCTATCGTCGCGGGCGTCGTCAGCGGGCTGTTTTTCGTCATCGCGGCCGGCTCGCTCCCCGCCACCGAGGAGGTGAGCGAGGATGACTGAGACGCTTTTGTTCGTCGGCGACCTGCTGACCTCCCAGTACACCTACCTGCTGGTCGCCATCCTGCTCGTGGTGGGGCTGTACATCGTCGTCGCGAGTTCGAACCTCGTGAAGAAGGTGATCGGCCTGAACCTGTTCCAGACCGCCATCTTCCTGTTTTTCATCTCCGCCGCGTACGTCCAGGGCGGGCAATCGCCGATCCTGCCCTCGGAGGGCGCCGGCGAGGGACTGTACGCCAGCCCGCTGCCGCAGGTGCTCGTCCTCACTGCGATCGTCGTCGGCGTGGCGCTGACGGCGGTCGGCCTCGCGCTGATCGTCCGCATCTACAGCGAGTACGGCACGCTCGACGAGGAGACGCTCCGGGAGGTGCGCGCCGATGAGTGAGCTTCTGCCGGCGCTTTTGATCGTCCTCCCGATCATCGGGGCGACGTTGCCGCTCGGGGTCGGCCTGCTGCGCGAGAACGTCGGCTGGTCGATCGCCGCGCTCGTCCTCTCGGTCGAGGCCGGCCTGACCGCGTGGCTCGCCACTGCCGTCTACGGCGGCGAGGGAGCCACACGGATTGTCCACGTCCTCGGCGGCGAGACGTTCGGCCGCCGGGGCGCGACCGAGAACTTCGTCGTCGGGATCGAACTGGTCGCCGACGCGTTCTCGGGGCTCATGGTGTTACTGGTCGCCGGCGTCGCGCTCGGCGTGCTCGCGTTCGCGCGCCGGGGCGGCCCGCGGGGCAACGCCTTCTACAGCGGCTACCTCCTGCTGACCGGCGGGCTGATGGGGCTGTTCCTCACCGGCGACCTGTTCAACCTGTTCGTGTTCCTCGAGATCGTCGGGCTCACGACCTACGGCCTCGTCGCCAGCGACCGCGACGCCGAGTCCGCCGTGGCGGCACTCAAGTACCTCGTCATCGGGACCACCGGCGCGTCGCTGTACCTGCTCGGCGTCGGCTACCTCTTCCTGCGGACGGGCGCGCTCAACATGGTCGACGTCTCGCGCTCGCTGGCGGGCGAACCCGAGTGGATCGACGGCGCGCTGTACGGCGACTCGCTCGTGCTCGCAGCCTTCGGGTTCATCGCCGTCGGCCTGATGACCAAGGCCGCAATCTACCCGCTTCACACCTGGCAGCCCGACGCCTACGCCGCCGCGCCGGACGCGGTGACGGTGTACATCTCCGCGCTGGTCTCGACCGGCGGCGCGTACGCGTTCGCACGCGTGACGTGGACAGTGTTCACCCCCGAGTTCTTCGCCGTGGGGCAGAACGCCCGCATCCTCGAACTCGTGATCGTGCTGGCCTGCCTGAGCGTCGTGCTCGGCAGCGGGCTGGCGGCGATGCAGCGCCGCCTCAAGCGGCTGTTCGCCTACTCCTCGGTGTCGCAGTTCGGCCTGATCGTCATCGGGGTCTGCGTGGCCGTCCACCCCGCGGGCGGCACCCAGGCGACCCGGCTCGCGGTGTACGGCGTCGTGATCCACCTGCTCGGCCACGGCCTCATCAAGGGCGGGCTGTTTGCGACCGTCGGCGCGCTGGCCCACGGCACCGGCGCCCGCCGCGTCCGGGAGTACGCCGGCCTCGCAAAGCGCCGGCCGTTCCTCTCGGGATCGATGGCGGTGCTCGGCCTCGCCATCGTCGGCGTCCCGCCGACCATCGGCTTCCTCGGCAAGTGGTACCTCGCCGTCGGGGCGCTGAACACGCGGCTGTGGCCCGTCATATTCGTCGTCTTCGCGAGCACGCTGCTGACGCTTCTGTACGTCGCCCGCCTGCTGGAGAAGCTGTACTTCGACGGCCCCGCCGAGGGGGCGGCGCCGGCGGCCGAACCCGAACCGGAGGGGCCGGGGGCGCCCGGCGGTGCCGACGGTGCGATGATGACCGACGGCGCCGGGAGCCTCTCGTACGGGATGATCGCGCTCGCGGTCAGCGCCGCCGTTCTGACGGTGCTGCTGGGGTTCGCGGGATCGGCGCTGACCGCCGCCGCCGAACCGATCGCCCAGGCCGTGATCGAGGCCGCACCGGAGGTGAGCGCCGGTGGTTGAGCACGTCGTCGACTCGTGGCGTCCGCTCGCCGCCGTGCTGATTTCGACGGTCGCAATCGCCCTGATCGTCGCCTCCCACCGGCGGCCCAACGTCCGCGAGGCGTGGTCCGTGATCGCCTCGGTCGGGAAGTTCGCTATCGTCGCGAGCATGCTCCCTGGCGTCCTTGACGGGACCGAGTACCGCTGGTCGCTGGGGATGGTGCCGGGACTCGACGGCGAGTTCGTCGCCGGCGCCGAGTTCGCGCTCCGCGCGGATCCGCTGGGGATGCTCTTTGCCTTGCTGGCGAGTTTCCTGTGGATCTTCACGGCCTTTTACAGCGCCGGCTACATGCGCGGGCTGGACGAGCCGAACCAGACGCGCTTTTTTGCCTCCTTCGCCGCCAGCCTCTCGGCCGCCATCGGCATCGCGTTCGCCGAGAACCTGGTGACGATCTTCGTGTTCTACGAGCTGCTGTCGGTTGCGACCTACCCGCTGGTCGCCCACGACGAGACCGACGAGGCGCGGGCCGCCGGCCGGAAGTACCTCGCGTACACGTTCTTCGGCGGCGGCTTCCTCGTGCTCGCCGGGACCGCGCTCGTGTTCGTGCTGACGGATACGACAACCTTCGGCGCGACGGCCGCGGATCTCGCGGAGGCAGATCCCGCACTTGCCCGGGCCGCGTTCGGCCTGCTCGCGGCCGGCTTCGGCGTGAAGGCGGGGCTGATGCCGCTGCACTCCTGGCTGCCCGACGCGATGGTCGCGCCGACGCCCGTCTCGGGGCTGTTGCACGCGGTCGCGGTCGTCAAAAGCGGCGCGTTCGGCGTCGCCCGCGTGGTGCTGGAAGTGTTCGAGCCCGACCTCGTCGGCGAGCTCGGCGTCGGCCTCGCGCTGGCGGCGGTCGCCGCGTTCACGCTCACTGCCGCCAGCATCATCGCGCTCAGAGCCGACCGGCTCAAGCGCCGGCTGGCGTTCTCGACGGTCAGCCAGCTCTCGTACATCGTCCTCGGGCTGGGGCTCGCCGGCCCCGCCGCCGTCGCCGGGAGCGGGACGAAGACCGTCATCATCGGCGGCCTGCTGCACATCCCTGCCCACGCGTTCATGAAGCTCACGCTGTTTTTCTGTGCGGGGTTCATCCACGTCGAGACCCACACCGACTACATCAGCGAGATGGACGGCATCGGCAAGCGGATGCCGCTGACGATGGCCGCCTTCGCAGTCGCGGCCGCCGGCATGGCCGGCATTCCGCTCGTGGCTGGCTTCGTCAGCAAATGGTTCCTCCTGATCGGCGCCGTCGAGGCCAATCAGGCCATCTTTGCCGTCGTTCTGCTGATCTCGGGCGTGCTAAACATCGCGTACTTCTGGCCGATCGTGTACGGCGCGTTCTTCGAGTCTCACGACGACGCCGACGGCAAGCCGCTGGTCGAGTTCCCGCTCGGCGGCCGGGCGTCGGGGGGCGCCTCTGCTGGCGAACCCAAGGCGGTCGCCGACGGCGGGGCCGCGGACGACGCTCACGACGACGACGCGGCCGCTACGGACGAGCACCAGGAGGGCGGCCACCACGATACGGCCGATCACGAGCACGCTGGACACGCTGTCCACAGCGACGATCAGCACGAGGACCACGACCATCACGGCGGCCCCCCGCCGGGCGGCTGGGAGCGCGCCGGCTGGACCGGCGCCGAGGGGTCGTGGCTGATGCTCGGACCGATTCTCGCCATCGTCGCCGGCGCAGTCGTGCTGGGTGTGGTGCCGTACCAGGCGATGTTTCTCGAACTGATCGAGGTCATCACTGAGGGGGTGGTGGGCTGATGGTGCTCGATCTCGTACCGCCGGCGGTGATCGTGTTGACGGCGGCGCTGCTCGTCTGGATCCTTCCACGGGACGTCGGCCACGCAATCGGCGTCGCCGCGACGCTGGGCGTCGCCGCCATCTCCTGGTTCGTCCCCGACGGCGCGCACGTGACGGTGACGCTGTTCGGGAGTGCCGACGTCGGCTTCCGGGCGGTGCTGTACAACGTCGACGTGTTCTCGCGGTTGATGGGCCTGATCTTCGGGTTCATCGGCGGCGCCGCCGTCCTCTATTCGTGGGCGAGCGACGCCGACAGCACCCAGACCGCGTTCGCGCTCACCTACGTCGGGTCGAGCCTCGGCGCCGTCTACGCCGGCGACTGGCTCACCCTGATCTTCTGCTGGGAGCTGATGGCCGTCACGAGCACGCTGCTGGTCTGGCACTACGGTGGCGCCGCGGTCCGGGCGGGCTTTCGCTACGCCGTGCTGCACGGGATCGGCGGTAGCCTCCTGCTCGCGGCGATCATCTGGTACCTGACCGATCCGGCAGTGGTCGCCGCCGCCGACGGGAACCCGCTGGTGTTCAGCAGCCACGTCGACGGCGCCGTCGAGGGCGGGATGCTCGCCGCCGACTCTCAGGTGCCGGCGGTCCTCGCGGCGGTCGGCATCGGCGTCAACGTCGGCTTCGTCGGCCTGCACACCTGGCTGCCCGACACCTACCCGCGGCCCCACGTCGCCGCCTCGGTGTTCCTCTGTGTGTACACCACCAAGACCGGCGTCTACGGGATGTACCGCGCGTTCCCCGACGGCCACCTCTGGATCGCGTACATGGGCGGCGCGATGGCCGTCTTCGGCGCCTTCACCGCCCTACTGCAGTCGGATATGCGCCGGCTGCTCTCCTACCACATCCAGTCCCAGGTCGGGTACATGGTCGCCGGCGTCGGCCTCGCCGGCGCGAGCGTCGGCTACGGCGGCGCCAAGTACTACTACGACGCCCTCGCCGCAGCGGGCGCGTTCGGCCACGTGTTCAACCACATCCTCTACAAGGGGCTGCTGTTCATGACCGTCGGCGTGATCATCTACCGGACGGGCCACGAGACGCTGGACGAGATCGGCGGCCTCGGCCGGAAGATGCCGCTGACGGCGATCACCTTTGCGGTGGCGGCGCTGTCGATTTCGGGCTTCCCCGGGTTCAACGGCTTCGTCTCGAAGGGGATGATCATCGGCGCTGCCGAGAAGAAGCACCTCGACGTGCTGTGGTACCTCCTGCTGCTCGGCGGCGTCGGTACGTTCCTCTCCTTCATCAAACTGGGCTACTTTGCTTTCGTCGAGGGGAGCTACGACGGGATGGTCAAAGACGCAAACACCGGCCAGAGCGTCGCGCTGGTATCGGTCGCGGGGCTCTGTGTCCTCTTTGGCCTGTTCCCGGACCTGCTGTTCGAACTGCTGCCGTTCCGGGGCGAGTACGAGTACCACACATTCACGATCCCGCACCTCGCCGAAGGGGTCGGCCTCGGGCTGATCGCGCTGGTCGCGTTCGCCGTCCTGAAGGGCCCGCTGCACCACGTCGGCAAGGTGCCCGACGTCGACTACGCGTATAACCGGGCGTTCTTCTACGGCGGCCGGGCGCTGATCGTCGGGACCACGAAGGCGTACGCGGCCGTCGACCGGCTGGCAGTCCGGTTCGTTCGGACCTGCTACTGGATCGGCAACAACCCCACAGTGGCGGTCCAGCGCGTCGACCGCCGCCTGCTCGGGCCCGGCCGGGCGGCGGACGGCGGGCAGGCCTCGCGCCTGTACCTGCGCGCCGGCGTCGGCACGACCGTCCTGATCCTTGGGGCCGTCCTGCTGGTGTTCCTGACGCTGTCGCTGCTGCTGTAGGGGGTGCTCGCTGTTCCCGTCGGTCGTCTTCGACTCCCGGTTGCCGCCACGACGACGGCCAGTCCCCGCGAAGCCGATACGTTGAACTGGCCACCCCCGGATTGTCGGAGTGATGACGGGCGAACTTCCCTCCCTGCTTGAATGGTTCGAGCTGAAAGACGAGCTGCGGACCGGATGGGTCCTGCGCGGCGTCGAGTCCCCGGAGTCGGTGGCAGCGCACGCGTGGGGCGTGGCGGCGCTGTGCCTGCTGTACGCCGAACCTGCAGGCGTCGACCGTGAGACGGCGGTCACGATGGCGTTGCTGCACGACCTCGGCGAGGCCCGGATCGGCGACGTCCCGATGGACGCGCCCGACGACGAAAGCTACCCGTCGCCAGCGGAGAAGGAGCGCACAGAGCGCGAGGCAGTCGCCGATCTCATTGCACCGTTCGATGACCACGAAGAACTGCGTACCCGCTGGGAGGAGTTCGAGGCCGGCGAAACCCCGACCGCCGCGTTCGTGGGGGACATGGACATGATCGACAGCTGTCTGCAGGCACTCGCCTACGAGCGCGAGGACCGCTACGACCCGGATTCGAACCTCACCGAGTACGACGACCTCGACGAGTTTTTCGCCACGGCAGCCGCAGAGATCCGGACGGACGTCGGCGAGGAGCTCTTCGGGCGGATCGAGGCGGCGTACGAGGCGGAGATCGGTCGGGAGCGTCAGCTGGACCCGTAGCCACGGAGGCGCTGCGCACAGACCACAGCGTTCAAACGATAGCGGGAGAAGATACGGACAATGACGCTCCGCGTGACGAACTCACTCACCGGCGAGCGTGAGCCCTTCGAGCCACAGGACCCCGACTCTGTCTTGCTGTACTACTGTGGCCTGACGACCTCGGATCCGGCCCATCTGGGCCACGCTCGCGGGTGGGTCCACGTCGACGTGATGCACCGCTGGCTGGAGTGGCTGGGGTACGACGTCCGCCACGTCGAGAACTTCACGGACGTCAACGAGAAGATCGTCGCCCGCGTCGGCGAGGACGGCGACACCGAGGCCGACGTCGCGGCGTCGTACGTCCGGGCCATCCTCCGGGACATGCGCTCGCTGAACCTGCTGCGCGCGGAGGTGTACCCGCGCGTCTCCGAGCACGTCCCCGAAATCGTCGACCTCGTCGAGCGCCTGATCGACCGCGGCTACGCCTACGAGGCCAACGGCTCCGTCTACTTCGACGTCACCACCTTCGAGGAGTACGGCAAGCTCTCAAACCAGGATCCCAAGGAGATGGAGCCCCAGGGAAGCGAGGCCGAACAGGCCGAGAAACGCAACCCGGCGGACTTCGCACTCTGGAAGGCCGGCGGCGTGGACCCCGGCGAGATCGCAGAGCACCAGCACGACGCCACCGCGCCGGCCGAGCAGGCCGTCGAGACCGCCCAGACCTGGGACTCGCCGTGGGGCCGTGGCCGTCCGGGCTGGCACATTGAGTGTTCGGCCATGTCGATGACCCACCTCGACGACACCATCGACGTCCACGTCGGGGGCCAGGATCTCGTCTTCCCCCACCACGAGAACGAGATCGCCCAGAGCGAGGCCGCCACCGGCGAGACGTTCGCCCGCTACTGGCTGCACGTTCGCCTGCTGCAGGCGCCCGACGAGGAGAAGATGTCCTCCTCGCTGGGCAACTTCGAGACTGTCGCCGAGGCAGCCGAGCGCTACGGCCCCGACGTCGTCCGGACGTTCCTGCTGTCGACGGCGTACCACAACGAGGCGACCTACAGCCCGGAGACGATCGCCGAGGCAGAGGAGCGCTGGGACCGCCTGGAGCGGGGGTACGAGCGCGCGGTCGACGCCGTCGACAGCATGGACGCCCGGACGAAGGTCGTCGATCAGTCGCTGCAGGACGCCATCCCGGCGATCCGCGAGGAGTTCGCGGCGGCGATGAACGACGACTTCAATACCCGCGAGGCGCTGTCGGCGCTGCTGGAACTCGTCAACGTCGTCAACCGCCACCTCGACGAGCACCGGGAGTACGACTACCGCGGCCTCCGCAGCGCCGTCGAGACGTTCGAGGAGTTCGGCGGCGGCGTCCTCGGCCTGCAGTTCGGCGATGCTGCCGACGATGGCGACGTCTCCGTTGCGGACGAGATGGTCGAACTCGTGCTCGACCTTCGCGAGCAGGAGCGCGAGGCAGGCAACTACGAGCGCGCCGACGAGCTCCGTGACGACCTGGAAGCGCTCGGCGTGGAGGTACAGGACACCGACGACGGCTACGAGTACCGCTTCGAATGACTCCCTAATACTGGTGGCTGTAATTCTTTTACTCACCAGTCTCTGCTAGACAGCCAGACGTGACTCCGTCCAGTGCCAGGACAGCCCATCGGCTGTGTCATGACCCGTCGGCCATGGACAGGATCACCCCTCTGCCGGATCGCGCTCACTTCGGCGAAGAGCCGCTGATCGCCCGAACCGTCGGTTTTCTCGACAGCGTTTTACTCCTCGCGTCCTCACCGTGTAGCCGATGCTCCGGCTGGCTGTCGCGACCAACGCCGAAACCTACGAGCGCATGCAGGCGCCGCTGGCCGACCGCGGGATCGAGGCCGACGCTATCGAGACTGCCGAGCGGTCGATCCGCGTGGCCGCTGCAGCGGGCGGTGACAGCAGCCAGAACCGCGCCGGCCAGTTCGGCGAGGCGTTCGACGTCGGCTTCGTGTTCCCGCCGCGGCTGGCGGAGGGTGGCGTCGCCGACGCGCTGCTGGACGTACCCTGGGTCAACGACCGCGAGTGCATCCTGCGCTCCCGGGGGAAAGGCGAGACGCTGGCGTGGCTCTCCCGGGCCGGCCTGCCGACCCCGGAGACGGTCGTGGTCTCGAACCCCGTCGACGAGAGCGTGCTGAAGGACGTGTTGACTACCTGGATCTGGTCCACGACTACCGGGCGACCGGCGATCAGTCGTTTCTCGTCCAGGAGTTTCTGCCCGACGCGCGGGATTTCCGGGTGATGCTGATCGACGGCAAGGTGGTCGGGGCGGTCGAGCGCCGGCTGCCCGAGGCAGCGCTGGCGGCCGGGCAGTGGAAGCACAACGTTCACCGCGGCGCGGAAGCGACCGGGGTGGATCTGGATGAGGAGTTGGGAGAGGAGGCGCGGGCAGTTACGGAAGCAGTTGCCGAAGCGCTGGATATTCCCTGGCTCGGCGTGGATCTGCTGGTGACCGACGACCGGGTCGTCGTGAACGAGACGAACGCCCGACCGACGATCGACGAGGCGACGAAGTACGAGTCCGGGTTCTGGGACGATCTGGCGTCGTTGATCCGGGCGCAGGTGTGAGTTGGGATGTTGTGTTCGGTATCTGCTCTCTCGGAAGTGCAGCGACGGCTGTCACAGCAACTCTGGCGCTGAAAGCCCCCGCTGGCTCGCTAGGAGAGCAGTACGCTGCTGCAGCAACTTTAGCGCTGAAAGCCCCCGCTGGCTCAACTCGGGGGCCTCGCTGTGCTCCTCACTCACTGCGTTCGTTGCGGTGCTTGCGTCGTCCGCCTGCGTCGAGCCAGCGGCCCCTTTCAGTCCGCCCAAACTGAGGGAGCGCCACACGCCTCCCCATCTATGAGGAATCCTGCTAAAGTGACTATACCACGTTGCGAGTAAAAGCTGTTTCGCCGGATCAGTTTGCTGACCGCTGCTTTGTCGATA
>PXSQ01000102.1 GCA_003022725.1 Halobacteriales archaeon SW_7_65_23
GCATAGTTGGGTTTCCATCGGAAACCCGGAAAACCGTCGAGAGAAAGCCTGAGAAGTGCGCCGGCCGGGAATTGAACCCGGGCTATGAGCTTGGGAAGCTCATGTCCTACCACTAGACCACCGGCGCACGTCGCTCGCTTCGTTCGCTCGTGCCCCGAGGTTCGTGATTCCTTAGGAATCACTCGCCACCGGCGCTCGCTCGCACCGGCCCCCGCGTCGTTTCGCTCGCGGGACACCGGCACTCAGAAAAAACGTCAGTCGTGAGTCCACTTCAGTGTGCCGTTCTCGAAACTGAACATCCGTCCACCGAAGCTCCACCGATCCGTTGTTATTTATTGGAGCAGTCCTCTATTCCCGCTCATGCCTGAGACAGTCCGGGCGACGGAGCCACTGGACCTGACGTTTTCGGACGACGAACTCGAACAGCGCCGCGAGCACATCGCGTCGTTCATCAGCGACACGTACGAGGCCGCGGAAGCCGACACCGCCGTCATCGCCATCTCCGGCGGAGTCGACAGTTCGTTGACCTCCCATCTCGCGGTCGAGGCGCTGGGTCGTGAGAACGTCTACGGACTGGTGATGCCCAGCGAGGTCAACCGCACCGACAACATGAGCGACGCCGAGCGGGTCGCGGGCGAACTGCTGGGGATCGAGTACGACCTCATCGAGATTGACCCGCTGGTCGAGGCGTTCTGTGCGGCCAACCCGAACGTCACCATCGGCGAGGAGTTCACCGGCCCCGAGCAGGTCGCGGTGGGCAACCTCCGCGCCCGGATCCGGGCGGTGCTGAACTACTTCGCGGCGAACCGCCGCGGCGGGGTGGTCCTCGGCACCGGCAACCGGACTGAGGCCGCAGTCGGCTACTTCACAAAGTACGGCGACGGTGCCGTCGACTGCCACCCGATCGCCAACCTCTACAAACAGCAGGTCCGCCAGCTCGCCCGTCACGTCGGCGTTCCCGGCGACATGGCGGACAAACCCTCTACCGCCGGGCTCTGGGAGGCCCAGACTGACGAGGGCGAACTCGGCATGACGTACGACACACTCGACTCGATCATCGCGCTGCACGTCGACGGCCCGCTGTCGGAGAGCGCGACGGCACGTACCATCGCCGTTGAGGAGGACGCAGTCGAGCGCGTCCGCAGAATGTACGAGACCAGCGCCCACAAGCGGCAGGCGCCGCCGGGCCCCGGGCCGCTGTAGCTGTCATACGGTCGTTCGTGAGTCGTTACCGCTACGGTGTCACAGTTCGTGCGTCACAGCCCGACAAACGCCCGATATGACGAGGTAGTCCCGAAAATATACACCCGGACGTGACTCTGTGAGACGTCAGGAGCTGCTTGACCTTGCGAAGACTCACTCCATGATTGTACAGCAGGATCGCCAGCTCGCAGACTGGCGGTCCGTCCGCTCACGCTCGAAAACTCAATTTCCTCCAGTACCTCTGCCAACTCGGGAAGGTTCAATTGCATCAGCTCCACTAAGAGCCGAACCTTTCCATCTCTTTCGCTAAGTTGACGGTGCCGTCCATGGCGAGGATAGCTTTATTCCGCCCCTCGACGTAGGGGCAGGTATGCGATTCGTCATTGTCGGTGCGGGCCGGGTCGGCCTCCGGACCGCACGCGCGATCAGGGAGAGCGACCACGAGGTCGTGCTCGTCGAGCCGGACCCGGAGGGAGCCGAGCGTGCCCGCGAGGAAGGGTTCGAGGTGATCGAGGGTGACGGCTCGCGGGAGGCAGTCCTCGAGCAGGCCGGCATCAAGGCGGCCGACGCGCTGGGCGCGCTGACCGGCGACCTCAACATCAACTTCGCGGCGTGCATGATCGCCTACCAGCACGGCTGTCGAACGGTCATGCGCATCGACGAGGACTACCGCGAGGAGATCTACCGCGAGTACGCCGACGAAGTCGACGAGGTGATCTACCCGGAACGGCTCGGCGCACTCGTCGCCAAGAACGCGCTGGTCGGCGGCAACATCCGGGCGATCGCCGACGTCGAACAGAACCTCCAGCTCGTCGAGCTGACGATCACCGAGTCCTCGCCGATGAAGGGGTACACGCTCAGCGAACTCGAACTACCGGCCAGGACCCGGCTGCTGGCGTTCGGCAAGTCGGGGTCGCGGCTGTCGCTCCCCACGCCCGACGAAACGCTGGACCTGGGCGATCACCTCGTCGTCCTCTCGGACTCGGAGAAGCTCGACGACGTCCGCAGCCTGATCGTCGGCGAGACCGGGCGAGCGACCGCAGGGGGTGCCTGAAATGCCCGCAGACACCGGCGGGTGCTCCCCGACTGGATCCCACCACAGGAGGTGACACCTATGGTAAAAGCATACGTCATGGTCAAAGTACACACGGGCGAGGCGGACAGGCTCAGGGACGAAATCGAGCAGATCGAGGGCGTCGAACGGGCGCACATCGTCGCCGGCGACGTCGACATCATCGCGGTCGCGAACGTCGACACGCCCGCCGCTGTAAAGGACATCGCTGCGACGGAGATCCAGGGTATCGACGGCGTCGGCAGCACACAGACCTACATCGCGATGGACTAACCCAACGGCCACTCTCCCATCGACTCAGTCTTCAGCTCCGTGCTCGACAGCCGCCGGGTCGAGCCCCGCAAGCAATTCCTCGACGTGCTGTTTTCCGAGCGCGATCGTATCGTAGTCCTCCGTGCCGATCTCCAGGGTCGCCGTCCCGCTCCAGCCGACGGCCGCCAGCGCTGCCAGCACCGGCTCGAACTCGATGATTCCCATTCCGACGGGCAGGTGTTCGTCCCCGCTCCGGGTGTCGACGAGGTGGAGATGCTCGATCCGGTCGGCGTGCTCGCGGCAGAACGTGGCCATCTCTGCCTCGGAGAGCCCCGCCAACAGCGCGTGACTGGTGTCGAACGTCATCGCGGCGTCGGGGTACCGGTCCAGCAGTTCCGGAAACGTCATCGCGTCGTAGTACGCCGAGACGATGTTCTCGAGACACGGCGTCAGCCCGCGGTCGATCGCTGCCGGGACCAGCTCGTCCAGCGCCTCGTGGACGAACCCGCGACACTCGGCCTCGCTCCAGCCCAGCTCCCAGGCGTCGGAGGAAGGGTGAAAGACGACGACGTCGGCCCCGAGTTCCACTGTCAGCTCCATCCCTTTCTCGAACTCGCGGACGATCCCCTCGCGGACCGGAGTGAACGGGGAGCCGGGATCGATGGCGAACGGGAGGTGAACCGCGATGTCGACGCCGGCCTCGTCGAGCGTCTCACGCATCCGGGCTGCGTCCCCGGCGATCCGTTCGCGGGCGTAGGGCCCGTCGAGCAGGAGTTCCACGAAGTCGAACCCCTCCTCGCCTGCCCAGGTGACTGCCTCCGCGAACTCGAGGTCCAGCCCGACGGTGAACCCGAGATCGAGTGCCAGTCCCTGTTCCCCGCTGATGTCGGCCGCCGCGTCGCTGGAGTCCATGGATTCAGGGTGACCACGTCGAGCAGTTTAGAAGTTCTGATACGGTCGTTCGTGACTATTTTCGGGACTGCCTCGTCATATCGGGCGTTTGCCGGGCTGTGACGTACGAACTGTGACACCGTAGCGGTAACGAATCACGAACGACCGTATGAAAAGAGATGGAACGCCGGCAGAGGAAAGCCGATTCCGTCCAGCGGTCAGTTCGGAATCGCTCGACTGTCGCTACAGTGGCGTTCCGCCCTCGCCGGTCTGGCTCGCGTCGGAGAGGAGCGAGGAGACGGGCGATTCGTACTCGTAGCCGGGGACGATCCCCTCGACGTACGTTCCTTCGACGTACTCGGCGAACGTTTTCGCAATCTCGACGGCCTTCGTGGGGTTGCCCCAGGTAAACGTATACTCGATCCGCAGTTCGTCGCCGTTGCCCGTCACGCTGAACTCGTCGAGGTCGACGCGCGCCCGGGTTGCTTTCGGCGCCTCCTCGAGCCTCCGGGTTAGCGTCTCCTGCCAGCTCGTCTCCAACACCTCGCCGATTTCCTCGACCGTTGCCGCGTCGAGCGTCGGAACGCGGACGGTGACCGTGTACGTCACCGGCTCCTCGCCTGTCGCCGTCACTGTCGTCTCGAACACGGTCGTCTCGAGGACGTACTCACCGTCCGCAGCCTCGTAGGCTTCGTGTGCCTCGAACGCCGACACGACACTGTCCGGAACGTTGCTGCTCATCACCTGTAGCGTCGGTCTCCGGGCGCAAAAGCCTCGTGTCTTCGAACCGGAGAATGTGTTCGCGGCTTCGCCGCTCACGTTCCCAGGCGCGTCGCTTCGCTCGCGCCTTGCTATGCGAGGGCTGGGATTCGAACCCAGGGACCCCTACGGGAGCGGGTCTTAAGCCCGCCGCCTTTGGCCTGGCTCAGCCACCCTCGCGCGTCTCCCTCTCGGCGTGGCTCCCGAAAAGTGGTTACGAATTCCGACGGAGGACTCGGGTCTCCCGTTCCCGAACTACGCTGCTCCGCTCCGGACGATATCAACTTGTCGAACGTGAACCATTACGGACGAGCTGGTAGAAGGTCGATGATTTTTAACATTGATGACCGACTGGCATATATCTTGTGGGGTTTCTTCCGGTCAATGGCGATAGGTTTTTACATTACCTGTGAGTTAACAGCGATAGTATGTCCGATTCCAACGATCGGCAGAGTGTGGACAGAACCCGTAGAACCCTCCTTGGCCTCGTTGGTGGCGGGGCCACCGTCGGTCTTGCCGGTTGCCTCGGCGACGATGACGAAGGCAATGGCAACGGCGACACTCCAACAGAGACGCCGATGGAGAACGGCGACGATGACATGGAGAACGGCGACGACGACATGGAAGAGACGCCGACGGAGACCCCGGAAGACGACGACGGGGACGACGACGGCGAAAACGGCGAACCCGAAATCGCCGAAGGCGGCGAGCTGAACTCCATCAGCGGGACCATCACAACCTTCGACCCGATCCAGTCGACGGACACGGCCTCTGCGAGCAAGCTCGGGGAAGCCTACGAGAACCTCACCCACTACCCGTTCGGCGAGACCAGGCTGGAGAACCAGCTGGTCGAGGGAGTCGGGA
Source organism: Halobacteriales archaeon SW_7_65_23 (assembly GCA_003022725.1). Classification (GTDB taxonomy): domain Archaea; phylum Halobacteriota; class Halobacteria; order Halobacteriales; family Haloarculaceae; genus Halovenus. The sequence continues at coordinate 5,042 of PXSQ01000102.1, forward strand.
TCTCCGACGACCTGCTCACCTACACCTTCTCGATCAAGGAAGGTATTCCATATCACGACAACCCCATCAAGGACGAACTGACCGCCCACGACTTCAAGTACGAGTGGCGCCGCCTGGCGGAGTCCTCCGCGAGTGAGCGGGCGAACTTCTGCCTGCAGCCCGGGTTCCTCGGCATCGACCACGAAACCGACGAGGAGAACGGCGTCGGCGTGTACAACGTCGTGCCCGACACCCTGGCAGTCGAAGTGGTCGACGACTACACGCTCGAGATGACCCTGTCGGAAGTCGAGCCGGCCGCACTCGACATCCTGGCGTACGACTCCTTCTGTGCGATGCCGGAAGGACTCGTCGGTGACATCGAGGGGTACGACGGCGAGTACTCCCAGGAAGAGATCGCCGCCGAGGTGATGGTCGGGACCGGTGCCTTCGAGTTCGACTTCTGGGAGTCGGGCTCCGAGATGCGGATGACCGCCTTCGACGACTACTGGGGCGAGGGCCCGTACCTCGACTCGCGGCACTGGGCAGTCATCGAGGAGGACGAGGCCTCCTTCACCTACTCGATGGAGAAGAACTCCGACTTCGTGCTGATCCCGACGGGGCAGTACGACCCCAGCCTGATCGACGCCGAGCCCGACGACCGCGGCCGCCAGTACGGGACCTACGGCCCCGTCGAGAATGAGGAGGTGCTCGAGTACGTTGGTATTCCGGAGCTGAGCACGTTCTACGTGGCGTTCAACGCCCCACAGGTGCCCCGGCCGGTCCGGCGCGCCATCGCGTACGTGACCAACCACGAGGAGCTGATCAACGAGGTCTTCAAGGGCCGCGGACAGGAAGCGTTCTCCTTCACCCCGCCGGCGATGTGGCCGGGCGGGTTCGACAACTACACCGGGTTCCGCGACGACTGGCCCTACGGCATGAACGAGACCAACATCGACCAGGCCCAGCAGGTGCTGGAGGAAGCCGGCTTCACGTCCGACGATCCCTTCGAGGTGACGCTGACGACCTACCAGAGCGAGACGTTCCAGCAGTTCGGTCGGCTGACCCGGGACAAGCTCGCGGGCTCGGGCGTCAGCCTGCAGCTCGAGGAGGCGCCGTTCGGCTCGCTGCTCGAGCGTGGTGCCAACGGTGACCTGGCGTTTTACTCGCTGGGCTGGATCTGGAGCTGGGTCGACCCGGCCTACGGCCTGTACGGCTTCGAGCCCCGGATCACCGATACCTCCCGCGAGGGCGGTGCCGACGGGTACTACCTCGACTGGAACGGCGTCGACACCGAGCCGTCCCAGCGGGCCCAGGAGGCCTGGGAGACCATCGAGAACAACCCGGCCCCCGAGGACGAGGACGTCCGTAACGAGAACTTCGTCGCGATGGAGCGCGCCGTCCGCGAGGACATGGTACTGCTGCCGCTGTTCCACAATCTCGGCGAGTCGTTCCGCTACCAGTGGCTCAACGCGCCGCGCGGCGGCGCCCTGGGCGCCCACCGGATGCAGAGCAACACGATGTGGCTCGACGAGGACGCGCCGAACCGCGAGCCCTGACGCCCTCCACGCGCCCCGCTTCCGCGGCGGTTCTGCCACAGTAGACGGCTACTGACAAGCATGCGGCCGCCCGCCCTGTCAAGTCCCGGTGTCGCCCGTGGTCCTGCGACGTGCGTTCGTCCTGAGGGGAGACGATTCCGGCTGGCGGTTTCGCCGAAGGGGGTCGACACCACGCCAGGCCCGCCACGGTCGGGTGTGAGGTCCCGACTGTCCGGGGGACCCACCCCGCTGGGAACTAGGCTGAAGTTTCAGTAGACTCCAACAACCAAATGCAAAACACGTAAACAATGGTAGCGATACCCACAGCATACCCGCGCCAATCGAGCGAAAATAGGGAGTTTCAATACACCCGAAAAATTATGATACGTTTAGACACCGCCATGGAACCGCGAAATCGACACAGACGACGACGATCGGGGGTATACCGATGAGTAGTCAGTGGCGATACTTCGCGATGCGCGTGCTGTTGATGGTCCCCGTCCTGTTTCTCGTCATGACGATGGTGTTCCTGATCATGCGGCTCGGCCCGCTGGACCCCGTGTCGGCGATCCTCGGGCCCGAGGCGGGCGCCGGCGCACGGGCCGACATCGAGGAACGCCTGGGGTTGAACGAACCGCTCTGGAGACAGTATCTCGACTTCATGTGGACGCTGATCTCGTTTGACCTGGGCCAGTCCTGGATCATCCAGCGCGGGCTATCCACCCGTGAACTGGTCGCCGCCCGTGCACCCCGCACCATCTGGCTCGGGTTCTGGTCGATCACGCTGCCGCTGTTCGTCGGTGTCCCTCTGGGTTTTTATGCAGGGCTGAACTCCAACTCCCCCAGCGACTACTTCGCTTCCTTCATGGGCATCGTCTGGCAGGCGATGCCGAACTTCTGGCTGGGGATCATGCTGTTGGCTGTGCTCCGCCAGACCGGGCCCAACGGCCAGTTCGGGTTCCTCCCCAACTGGTACGAACTCGGGCCGAGCACCCAGAGCCTGCTCGGGACGCCGGATCTGGGATTCATGTCAATACGTTGGCTTGCAGTGATACCGATCCCGACAGGGTTCGACATCTGGGTGTTTCTGACCGCAGTCAAGCAGGTCGCACCAGCAGCGTTCGTGCTGGGCTCGGCGCTGATGGTAACGGAGATGCGGATCGGCCGGACGGCCACCCTGGAGCAGGTCCACTCAAACTACGTCGAGACGGCGAAAGCCAAGGGCCTGAAAGGCCGGACGATCGTCTGGAAGCACATCTTCCGGAACGCGATGATCCCGATGCTGCCGGTGATGTTCTCCGAGATCAGCGTCCTGATCGGTGGTTCGGTGATCATCGAGGAAGTGTTCGCGATCAACGGGCTGGGCCGGCTGTTCTTCCAGGCCATTTACCAGAACGACATGCCACTCGCGGGCTCGCTGGTGTTCGTGTTCACGATTATCGCACTCCTGTTCAAAATCCTCGAGGACTTCCTGTACACAGTCATCGACCCGCGCGTCGGCTTCGAAGGGGAACAGTAACATGAGCATGAACGAGACAGACGACCGGACGTTCCGGGAACGCGTCGCAGACAACCCCAGACCGGCCGTGATCTGGCTCGCCGGACTCACGCTGCTGGTGCTCGCGGAGCTGGGCCGGTTCGCCGCCGGCCTGCTGAACCTCGGGGCGGTGAGCGAGCTGGGCATCGCTGCCGTCGTCGGAACCGCCCGCCTCGTCGGGGACAACGTCGGAAGCACACTCGGGAGTGCGGCCGGCACCGTCGCGTTCGCGGTCGGGCTGGTGCTCGTCCTCGCGGCGCTGGCCGGCCCGATCCGCTCGTTGCTGCCGTTCTCGCCGGCGGAGGCGTTCGGCTACGACGAGCCGGCCGGCCGCCGGTTGCTCGCCGACCGCCTGATCATCACGGGAGCCCTCAGCGGGTTCACCCTCCTGCTGATCCTGACGCCGGTCGGCGACGGCGTCGACGGGATGATCGCCGCAGTGGCCGGCGGACTGGACTCGCTGACCGACCTCCCGACGATCACGAGCCGCGAACTGATCCCGAACCAGGGCCACCGGCTCCCGGAGGGCGGCTGGGAGGGGACGTTCCTCGGCCTCTCGCCGGCGGTGGCGTGGTTCATCCGCGTCTGCGTCGTCTACGGCTACGCGTTCCTGCTGTTGTACTGGTTCTGGCGTGGCTACCTGACCTACCGCGACCACTACCGGGAGGCCGACTGGGCGCCGATTGACGACACGACCAACCGCCTGCGCGGGCACCCCTGGGGCCAGGCCGGCCTCGTCATCGTGATCATGTTCGTCGTGATGGCGGTGTGGGCGCCGGCACTCGGCCCGGTGACTGCCGAGGAGAACCTGTATCAACCGTACCAGAACGAACACACGTATCTGAACGGTAACGGCGAACTCGAGACGTCCGTTCACGGCACGCTGAACATCCAGACCCGGTCGAACGGCGACAGCAACGTCGGACCGTTCTCCTACGACCAGTACGACCGCTGGGCACCGTTCGGCACGAATTCGGACGGGAAAGACCTGTTCACGTTCCTGATGTACGGGGCGAGAACGTCGTTGGTGATCGGCCTGCTGGCGACTGGGCTCAGCGCCGGGTTCGCGCTAGCGCTCGCGATGGTCACCGCCTACTACCGCGGGCTGGTCGACCTCGTGGCGGT
>PXSQ01000103.1:0-11634 GCA_003022725.1 Halobacteriales archaeon SW_7_65_23
GCGCGGATCGGCGACGCTGGTCTACGAGGTGGAGATCCCGGACGACGCTGACGCGGGTGACACCTTCGAGATCAGCTCCAACGCTGATAGCGACGTCGATCTCGGCACCGACGTGATTGAGGTCAGCGATGTTGTGCCCCCGGACGTTAACGACAACGGTCAGCCGGCCCAGGACCTCGACGGCGACGGCCTCTACGAGGACGTCACCGGTGACGGACAGCTCCAGATCAACGACGTGCAGGTGCTGTTCTACAACCGGGACTCCGACGCCGTCCAGAACAACGCGCAGCTCTTCAACTTCGACGGCCAGGAACCCGCGAGCATCGACGTCAGCGACGTGCAGGCGCTGTTCGTGCTGTTCCAGGAGAGCTGACGGAGCCACAGACTGCAGCTTTTTCCGATCGCGACCGCGTTTCGACCGTCGTAGCGACTGTTTTCGGCCGTCACGTGCACACGCGCACGGTGGAGTATATGTCCCATGCCGATCGGCTACGCTGCTCCCGTTCCCGATAAACACGCCGGGACCAGCAGCCGCCCTTCCGGGGCGACAGACGGCCAGGTGCCGAGAGTCGAACAGCAGCTCCCGCGGCCCGACTGGCAAGCCCCGGCTCGGCTGCTCTCTGCGGGCACAACGGGCCCGTTTGCCCCTCATATACCCACCCCACGGAGTCACCTTCATCGGTCGGGTGTATCAAGAAAGACACCTTCTGATACAGCAGCGCATATATCCCAGAATATGGTGCTGAAGCCGTGTCGGGCCCGGTTTCGATCAGTGCCGGCGGCCGTGGTGCCAACCCTATTACACTTTACCGAATACACAAAGTACTTAACCGATGTGGTTGAATGGAAACCCGACGGGGAATGGTTAGTAGTCGTTCCCCCCGACTGCAATCGGGAAAATCAGATAAACTATGAATAACGAAAAGATACTATCGATCTTCCTCACGGTCCTGATGGTTGGATCCGTGTTTGCCTTTGCCACGTTCTCGGCAGGGGCACAGGCGGAGAGCGTTGACGTTTCGCTCGAACCATCGGACGGGGAGATCATACCCGGAGAAGAACAGACATTCGAACTGGTAGTTGAAGGCGCGACAAGTGGCGTCGGCTCCTACGACATCACCGTAGAGTCCGACGACACATCCCTGCTGACGATCGAGGACGCGAGAGCGTTCCAGACGGCGGCAGGCGTGTTCGAGCCCGACGTGGCTGACGACGGTAGCTCGGTCAATCTGGCTGGTCTGGTGGAGTTCGACGCCCAGTCCCAGGCAGTGCTGGCCGAGATCGACGTCGCTGCTGCTGACGTTGAGGGCGAATCCTCCCTGAGCGTGACGGTCAACCAGATCAACGGACAGGGCGACAGTGGTACCTACGACGTCGGCAGCGTGAGCGGCTCGACCGTCGAGGTCTCCGAGCCCGACCGCGAAGTGACCGAGACTGACGTGCTGTCGTTCAGCGTCGACGACGACGACCGGACGCTGGTCGATTCTCGTGCGCAGCACTTCAGTTCGGCCACGTTCGACCAGGATAACATCCAGGTGTTCGCTGACGAGAATCCGACACAGGATCTCGAAGTGACCCTGGACGTCGAAGGCAACAGCGGCACTGAAGAGCTGGTCATCGACTACGGCGAGACGGTTGACGCCGGCGTCGTGGCCGCCGACTTCAACATCGACTCCAGCGGCCCGCTCGCTGGCGCGGTGACGAACACTGAAGTCCGCAACAGCGTCGGCGAACTCGTCATCGAGTTCGACACGGCACAGACCGGTGACGTTCTCGCACGGACGCAGACGATCACCGTCGAGTGGACGCCCGAAGAAGTGAGCGACCCGAGCCCGCCGGACGATGACGCAAACATCCGCCACGTCGCCGAGATCGAGGGCGTCGGTGACGACGCCTTCTACCGGCTGACTGCGCGCGGTGCGACCGCTATCTCCGGTGAGGACGGCGAGTACGACCTCACCGACGAGGTCCTCGCCGAGAACATCCAGCCGACCCGCAACGGTGGCGCTGGTGCCTTCCGCATCTGGCGGGGCCAGTACATCACGTTCCAGGTCCCCGAGAACACTGACGAGCTCTCGATCTGGGAGTACGAGGTTGAGAGCCAGGCCGGCGAGCCCGACCAGGTCGTCCGCGGTTCGCGGGTGACCCGCGTCGGTACCGCGCCCGGTTCGGTGAAGAACTTCGACACCACGCGGCTCGACGCCAACGAGCGGTACATCGTTGACTTCCGTGGCACGCAGGAAGTCGCGATCCTGGACGTCGACCCGCTGGATCTGAACGCGACCGCAGCGCAAGAAGAGTTCGTCGAGACGCAGGACGTCCAGATCGAAGTCACCTCCGAGGACACGAGCGGCGGTGACATCACGACGTTCTTCTTCGACGAGAACTTCAACTTCCTGCACTCGGAAAACGACGTGCTCGACGGTGAGGGGACGGCTATCGCCCGCACCAATGCGACTGAGTACCTCGAAGGCATCGACGACTACTTCGCCGTCGTCCGGCACGACGAGTCCGAAGTGTCGACTGAACCGCTCAACTTCTCGGTCGTCGAGGCGCCCGACGAGGAAGTCACGATCGCGTCGCCGCGGGCCGAGTCCGACTCCTTCGCGCGCGGTGACATCATCCCGATCGAAGTCGAGTTCGAGAACACCCGCGTCGGGACGCTGACGTTCGGTGACCGTGGCGAGGACAACCAGCAGAACCTCGAGGTCCACGTCACCGTGCGTGACCTCGACGAGGACGGCACCGCGACGATCTACCTGAACACGTTCCAGCTCGGTGACGGTGCGTACACCAGCACCCTCGAAGACGAGGACAACGGTCTCGTCGCCGAGGGCGAGAGCTGTGAGGCTCGCGAGCTGAGCGTCGCTGAATGTGACGAAGTCGTCAACACCGAAGACAACCGCAACCACGGGTTCTTCACCCTGCCCGGTGACGACGGCTCCGCGATCGTGGGCCAGGCAGTCGCTCACGGGCCGAGCCTCGACATCGAGGGCGGCTCCCAGGGCGGCGCCATCGTCTTCCCGCAGGCGTACGACCTCGTGACCACCAGCGGTGAGGATCCGTACATCGCCGAGGAGCAGTTCCTCAACGACCGCTCGATCGTCCGGCTCCAGGAAGGCACCGGTGGCGGTGTCGAGCCCTGGACTGCGCCGGGCATCGGCGACAACGAGATCGAGCCCGAGTTCGAGGGGGACGTCGCTGACCTCGTCGACGAGGGCATCATCACCCCGGCAGACGGCCAGATCGCGGCCCAGGACTTCCTCGTGCTGGAGGTCAACGCGACGGGTCTCGAGGGCATCATGCACGAGGCCGTGCTGCAGGACCCTGACCTCGACGTCGACGACTTCCTCGACCGCGAGGACGACCACCTGATCACCGAAGAGTTCTTCGCCGCGCAGAACCTGACGGACCGCAACGGCGAGGACCTGCTGGTCGACTTCAGCATCACAACCCAGGAAACTCGCTCGAGCGTTGAAAATCGGACAGATCCGAACGTTGAGGTCGATCCGGTGACGATCGACATTGAGGATGCGACGACTGGCGTTGTGGCTGGCGCTGACGACAGCGGCAACCTCAACCAGTACTACATCCCGCTGCGGCTGAACCCCGGTGCCGACCTCAGCACTGAGCAGCTCTGGCTACCGTCGATCCCGCCGGAAGAGGAGTGGCCAACAGGGTTCTCCCGGGATGATATCCTCAGCCAGCCCGATAGATTCGGACTCCTGTTCTCCTCGGGCACCGCACCGCTGTCTACACCGCAAGAGTTCGACAGCACGTTCGTCCTTGACCCGAGCAACGCTGACCAGCGGAACGTCATCGCGAACGACCCGCTCGCGAACGGGTTCATTGACACCGACACCTGGGACTACGTCCGCGGCGAAGCGTACGTGGACGATGCCGAACCGCTCCTCGTTGTCCCGCAGGAGGACAACGTTACGATCACTGGTACCACCACGGTCGCTGCCGGGACGAACCTGACGATCAACCTGGCGACGACGGCCGGCGAAGACCCGCCGTTCTTCAAGCAGAACCCGGCGGTCTTCCCCGAGTACCAGGAGAACGGTACCAGCTCGTGGTCGGTCACCCACGACTTCGCTGAGTTCGACGTCGGCACGCAGTTCGAGATCACCATCCGGCGCTCCGGCGCCGCTGGTCGGCTGACGTACTTCACCACGCCGGAACCCGATACCACGGCTCCGGTGCCCGGCTCCATCGGTGAGGTCCGCGAAGTGCAGGAGTTCACCTTCGAAGAACAGCGCTCCGGTGGCCAGTCGGTCGTCGTGCAGAGCTTCCAGGCTCCGTACGACAGCGTCATCGAGATCCGGGACTCCAGCGGCAACGTCCTGGGTACTAGCGACGTGATCCCGTCGACCGACTCGCCGCGTAGCCGGATCGCGGTCTCGCTCGACGAGGACCTCACGGAGAACCAGGAGGTCACCGCAGTCGCAACCGTCGCCGGCGGCATCGAGTACCCGAACGGCGAGCGCACTGCGGAGATCATTATCGAAGACCCGCAGCCGGCGAGCTTCGAAGTGAGCGATCTCGATCCGCAGGAAGCCACACTTGAAGAGCCCGGCGCGACTGTCGAAGTGTCCGCGACCGTCTCCAACGAGGGCGATGAAGAAGGCACGCGCGACGTGTCCATCCCCCTCGACGGTGAGGCGCTGGACAGCCAGAGCGTGACGCTGGCAGGCGGCGAGTCCGAGACGGTGACGTTCGAGGTCGACACGAGCGACCTCGAGGCCGACAGCACGTACATCCACGGCATCGCTGCCGGGGATGACGACGAGGCACTCGGCTCGCTGACCGTCGGTCAGGGTTCGACGCCGACCGAGACGACGGAAACGGAGACGCCGGTGGATACCACTGAGACTGCGTCAGACGACGACGACGGTGCTGGCTTCGGTATCGTGGTCGCGCTGCTCGCCTTCCTCGGCGCTGCGCTGCTCGCGACCCGCCGCCGCGTCGACAACTAACTACCGGAGCGATCCGGTTCGCTGACGGTTCCATTTTTTCGCGCGTTCCCGCCGAGTGACGACGCCGTCCGAGGGCGCCGTTCGTGTGCGGGAGTCGGGAAACAGCAAAGCATATAGTTCGCATCGCCCCTACGGTTGGGTATGCTCGGCCAGCTCGGGGACGCGGTCGCGACGGTATCGGCGGTCGCACAACCGCTTGGCTGGCTGACGTTCGCGCTGTTTCTGTTCGCGGTCGGGCTGGAGTACGTCGACCGGGAGCGGTCGCGGCCGGTGTTCGTGCTGGCGTGGCTGCTGTTCGGCGGCTTCTGGCTGACGATGGTGTACCCGTGGCTGGTCGTCGACCACAGTTTCGTCAAGGGGATCGGGGCGCTGGTGGCGGCGCCGCTGTCGGTGCTGGTCGCCCGCGAGTTCTACGGCGGCCGGGACTCGCTGTTTACGCTGTCGCGCGCCATCGCGTTCATGGGGCTGATCTACGTCCCGATCGTGGCGATCACGCCGGTCCGGGAGTGGCTCATCCTGACCGTGACCGACCAGACGGCCTGGGGGCTGTCGCTTCTGGGGTACGATCCGCCGGTCGTGGCGGAGCTCTCGGAGCTGTCGCACATGTCGGGTGTGGGCCCCGACGACGAGATCCCGAAGGACAACGCCTTCGAGAACACGTTCGTTTTCCTCGGCGACGGCTACCGGATCACTTACACGATCATCATCGCGTGTACCGGGATCGGGAGCATGGCAGTGATGGGCGGGCTCGTGGCCGCGGTGCGGGCGCCGCCCCGCCGGAAGCTGAAGGCGCTGGCGATCGCCCTGCCGATCATCTACGTACTCAACATCGTCCGCAACGTGTTCATCGCGACCAACTACGGCTACCAGCGGATGCACCTGTTCCCCGATGCTACCATGTTCCTGTTCGGCGTCGACAACTCGCTGCGGGTCTCGTACCTCTGGGCCGACCGGATCCTCGCACAGGTCGGCTCCGTGATCGCGATGCTCGTCATCTTCTGGCTCGTGGTCCGCGAGCTCCCGGATGTGATGCAGCCGATCGAGGAGGTGCTGTATCTGGTCACCGGCGAGGAGTACGACCTCGCGGCGGCGTTGAACGTCGACGAGGAGTCGCCGGCGCCGGCGGCGGACTGACGCCCACGGCCGGGTCCGACGGACTGACGCCGACGCCGAGTGCCGGCCGACCGGCTCACCAGGACCGACGCTGACGGACGGTCACTCCCTACCGGGCCGCCTACGCCGACGGGAGCGTCTCGGCCAGTTCGGCGGCGATGGGAACGGCTTCGGCCCCGTACTCGATGCGCTCATGAGCCTCGGCGGCGCTCATCTCCGGTCCGATCACGCCGAACGTGACCGGCGTGTCCCGTCCGAGACCAACGTCGCTCAGCCGCTGTGCCGCGGTGTGGGCGACCACCTGGTCGTGATCGGTGTCGCCGGTGACGACCGCGCCCAGCACGGCGACGGCGTCAACGTCGTCCCGGCGAGCGAGCCGGTCGGCGATCTCCTCGTAGAACTGTGCGACGACGAGGGCAACTGCAGTCATTGCAGCCGTGGTTCCAGCCACATTCACGTATGTGTTATGACTTCCAAATACGTGATTGTCGGGTGGCGAGTCAGTGGTCGTCAGTGAGTGCCCTGGGAGCGCCGGCGAGTTCGACCAGGGCGTCGCGTTCGAGCGGGTGGGGTTCGGCAGGAATCACCAGCAAGTGCAGCGGTGGTCCGAACGACTCGTCGGCGAGCGTCGAGAGGCGGTCGGCGCGAACAGTCGGGTCATCGCTGCCGGCCTGGCCGACGACGACGCCCAGCGGATCCCCGAGCGGGTCGGCCAGCAGGTCGGCGGCGCGGTCGCCGGTGAGAAACCGCTCGTTCTCGCCGTCGATGTCGAGGTACACCAGGGTGTGCAGGTCCCGGTCGCGGTTTGCCTGGATCGTCTCGATCACGCTGTCGGGGACGCCGCCGTGGGTCTCGGGGAACGGCAGCGTCGTGGCCTTCCCGAAGCGGTAGTTCTGCAGGCCGGTAAGCGAACTTGCCGCGGTCTGGGCGGTCGTGCCGTGGATCACGCGGGTGTCGATCCCGCGCTCGTGGGCGCGCAGCCGCAGGTCGACGTGGGTTGTCGAGATCATCGTGTCGCCGGCGGTGAGAAAGGCGGCGTGGCCCTCCTCGGCGGCGTCGAGGATCGGTTCGGGATGCTGTTCGACGCCCGGGCGGTCCCGGACTTCGATCTCGATCCCGTGGAGCACTTCGAGGCGGTCGACGCTGGTGCCGGCCAGCCGGCTGGTGTACCACTCCGCGAAGGCGGCGTCGGCCGACTCCAGCGCGTCCCGTCCACGCAGGGTGATCGAGCGCTCGTCGTACAGTCCCAGCCCGATGAACGAGAGCATACTGCCTCTCGGGTTGGCTGGCGGTTAACCGCTCCGGGTTCGCGCGTTCGCCTACATACGTGCTCGTCCACGCGGGGCAGAGAATCAGTCGCTCTCGACGGCCGCCGCCGTGCCGTCCTCGCCCGCCGGGTCACCGCCGGGGCCGCCGGCGAGAAACCGCCGTCTGTTCTCCTCGGTGGGCATCATGCAGCTCTCGCGCTTGCCGAACACACGGTAGCGATACTTTGCGACGAGGTCGTAGACGGCGTCCCGGAGGAACCGCGGGAGGTATTTCGTGGGTCCGAGCAGGCGGTAGACCCCGCCGAGCAGCACTCCGATCCGGATCGCAGCGTCGGACTTGATGTACGTTTCGTCGCCCTCGATCAGTACGATCGAATCGAGGTCGTGGTTCTCCAGGCCGTGTTCGGCCAGCAGGTCCTGGGCGACCGCGGACTGCAGCGGCGCGAAGCGGAACCGCCCTTCGGGATCGTGTCGGATGAGAAACTGCACCGTCCCGGCACAGAGGTTGCAGACGCCGTCGAACAGCACGACCGGGAATCAAACGCATGATTGTGATGACTGACGGGACGCAGAAAGCCCTCGGCGCGCTCGACCCTCCGGGCCTCGCTGCGCGCGCTCCCTGCGTCGCGTGCTTGCGTCGTCCGGGAGGGATCGACCGAGCCTCGCCCTTTCAGTCCGCCAGGACGTGGACTGTGGAGCGGCAGAAGCTCTGTCGGTTGATCGGTCGGCAGCAACACAGGTGAATGGTCGGCCGGCAAAAAATAGGACGAGGAGTGTTACTCCCGGAACTGACCGTTGGCTATCCGAACTTCCCGGTGATGTAGTCCTCGACGCGCTGGTCGTCGGGGTTCTCGAAGATCTTGGAGGTGTCGTCGAACTCGACGAGTTCGCCGCCGGTGAGAAACACTGCGGTCTGATCGGAGATGCGGGCGGCCTGCTGCATGTTGTGGGTGACGATCACGACGGTGTACTCGCTGGCGAGGTCGTCGATCAGGTCTTCGATCTTCGAGGTGGCGATCGGGTCCAGCGCCGAGGCGGGCTCGTCCATCAGCACTACCTCGGGGTCGGCCGCGATCGCGCGGGCGATGCAGAGCCGCTGTTGCTGGCCGCCCGAGAGGTCCAGCCCCGAGGAGTCGAGTTGATCTTTGACCTCCTCCCACAGCGCGGCGCGGCGCAGCGCCGTTTCGACCTTCTCGTCGAGGTCGTCGTCTTTGCCCTGGACGCGCAGGCCGTAGGCGACGTTGTCGTAGATGCTCTTGGGGAAGGGGTTCGGCTCCTGGAACACCATGCCGATCTTGCGCCGCAGCGCCACGGGATCGACGTCGTCGTCGTAGACGTTCTTCCCGCGGAAGCGGACCTCGCCCTCGACGCGGGCGGCGTCGATAAGGTCGTTCATGCGGTTGAGACACCGGAGATACGTCGACTTCCCACAGCCCGACGGGCCGATCAGCGCTGTGACGCGCTTTTCGGGGATCTCCATCGAGACGTCCCGCAGCGCCTGTGCGTCGTTGTAGTAGACGTTGAGGTCGCGCGATTCGATGATGGTGTCGGCCTCGGGAGTCGTTTCGGTCCCCCCGACGCCGGCGGTCGGTTCGACGACAGAGTCAGTCGACGGTCCGGTCGATTCCGTGGTGTTGTCCTGGAAGCTCATAGTTTCACGTTCGTTTCGGAGTACCCTCTGCTGTGGGCGCCGCGTCGTGCTCCGCCATACCCGTCATTGGAGGCTGTTCCTCTAAGTCCTGTTGCCTTCGACGAGTACTGCGGACGCTGTCATACGGTCGTTCGTGATTCGTTACCGCTATGGAATCGCGTGTTGGGCGTTTCAGCCCGTGAAACCAGCGATATTGGCCCCCAGTACTGAAAATACTCACGCACGACCGTATTACTCGGTGCCGCCACTGTTCCGTGTACAACTGGAACAGGATCGGTGCCGCTACTGTTCCGTGTACAACTGGAACAGGACCTGAACGTCGCCGATACTCACCTCTGACGAATCGGACCCGCTGAAAGTGAAAAACTCGGCGTTGTTCTGCACCACGTCGGACTGGTAGTTCTGGAAGAACAGCTGGACGTCGCTGATCGTGAACTCGCCGTCGCCGTCGACGTCCTCGTAGAGGCCGTCCCCGTCGAGGTCACGCGGAACGCTGTCGCCGACGACCGCCGGCGGGGCGTCTTTGATGCGGAAGATTCCCGTCGTGCCGCTGGTTTCGAAGCCGACGATCAACAGCGCGTCGTCGATGGGGCTGTCGGCTGCAGCAATGAACGTCAGTCCTTCGGGGCCGAGATCACCGGCGGCGTCGGCGGGTTGGTCGCCCTCATCGATGTCGTCCTCCGGATCGACGCTGAAATCGCGCGTGTTGCGGTACTGGACGAACCCGGGGTCACCGGGATCGGACACGTCATAAACCATCACACCGCCCATCTCCTCGATGCCGATGAACGCGTACGTGCGGCCCGCCACGGTGCCGACGGCGACGCCCTCGGGTTCGGGGCCGCTGGCCGCGCTCTCCTCGTCGAGGCCGTTCTCGTCGTCGTCGGAGTTGAAAAACTCCGGGTACTGCTCGGCGATCGTCGTCTCGAAGTCGTTGCCGCTCTCGAATACGAGGTCGCCCTCGGCGGTCCAGATCGCGAACGACCGCCCGCCGAACGCGTAGAGCTCCTCGTACTCCTCGGGTTGCCCGTCGACGAACGGTGGATACGCCGTCACCTCCAGTTCGTCGAGACGTGCTGGAACGGCGTCGGGGTCGGCGAGCCGGTCCGCCTCGCGGAGTTCACCGACGGTCACGATCTCCCCGTCCTCTTCCCTGTCGTCGACCTCGATCTCCGTCGCCGCCGTCAGGCCGTCGTACTCGCGGGCGTCACCCTCCGCGGGCGTGACGACGTAGCTCTCCCCGTCGACGGTGAAGGAGGTGATGTCGTCCGGCTGGTACATCCCGAACACGGGCTCCGGCCGGATGTCGATGGCGCCGTCGTCGACCGTGTCGAGGCCGTTGTCCGGTTCGGAGAAGTCCTTGTAGCCGAGCGCAACGACGTCGGTCACCTCGGCGGGTTCCAGGTTGACGACGGCGAGTGCGTTGTTCTCCTGGAGAGTGACCCAGGCCGTCTCCGAGTCGCGACCGACGGTGATCGCCTCGGGTTCGAGGTCCTCGGCGACCGTCGAGGTCCGGTCCTCGTTGCGGCCAAAGATCCGGACCCCATCCGCGATGAGCTGCTCCCGCTGGTCGTCGAACGCTTCGAATCCGGCGGTGCGGACCGTCGCCTCGTCGAACCCAGCGGAGAGGTCGACGATGCTGATCCCGCTTTCGGGGTCGGCATCGTAGTCGTCGCCCGGTTCACCCTCGTCGGCGCTCAGGAGGTAGCGTCCGTCCGGCGAGAACGTCACGTAGTCGGGCAGGGCGCCGACCGTTACCGACGCGATGAACGCGAGCGTGTCAGTATCGTAGAAGAGGATCCGTCCGGACTCCTGTCGGGGTTCGGCTGCGACGGCGACTGCCAGCGCCCCGTCGGCGACCGCGACGCTGTTGGTGGCACCGGCGTCGGTGAACTGCTCGCTCGTCTCGAGCGTCGCGACCATCGTGGGGTCGGTCGGCTCGGATGCGTCGAGGACGTTCACCGCACCCGCGCCGGCGTTGACGACGAACACCCGTTCGGTTTCGGGATCGTACGCCGGAATCTCCGCGGCATCGCCGGCGAAGACGCCCGTGCTGTGCCCTCCGATCTTCTCCAGCACGATGCCTTTGCCCTCCGGGTCGTCCTGCCACAGTCCCCGGTTGGCGTGTCCGACGCCAGTCGCGGCCGCGGCTCCCACGCCGGCGACCATCCCTAACACTGTCCGCCTCCGCAGATCATCGCGTGACATAGCCTACACCGTTCGCGAAAGCCGAATAATCGTTGCTATGAGTGCTATATGCCCAGACGTATCGATACGGACGGATAGCATGCGATCCATACGTGGGCCGCGGACCACCGGCCAGCGGAGTCCCGAAGGGACGGGACCGTCCGGTGCGTCCCTGATCAGGACTCTACTTCCTCCAGTGAGCCCTCTGGAACGTCGACAATAACCCACCACAGATCCGAACCCAACAGTCTATGCCACGGTATCGTCGCTCGCCTCGCCCACACCCGTCTCGCCGGCCGGCGATTCGCCCCTCTGCTATCTGCGGAGACAGACCCTTTCATACGGTCGTGCGTGACTGTTTACCGCTATGGAATCGCGTGTTGTGCGTTTCAGCCCGTGAAACCAACGATATTGGGCCCCAGTGCTGAAAATAATC
>PXSQ01000103.1:11736-20781 GCA_003022725.1 Halobacteriales archaeon SW_7_65_23
TACCTCGCCGGGTGGCCATACGTCGTCATCGGCCTCGTCCGATCCCCGTTCGTCACTCTCGACTCGCCTGACGGTCCCAGCGCTGGCGCCGCCACAGTCGGGGCAGACCCCGTCGGCGAACGACCGGATGCGATGGCGGTGGTACCCGTCGACGGCGTCGGGGATCGACTCCGAGCGCCGCGAGCGGTAGCCGCCCGGCGGCACCGGGAGTTCGAGCACGCCGGCCCCGCAGCCCGCGCAGGCGACCGCGGCTACGTTGTCCGCGACGGCGAGCTGCAGATTTTCCTCGCGGCAGCGCGGGCACTGCTCGTCGAGGGCGATCGGTTCGTGGTCGACGCTGTCGGTGACGCTGCCCGCTGCCATCGTCCGGACGGCCTCGCGGCCCGCCGTGGTGAGTTCGTAGCGCTCGTCCTCGCGTTGCCGGATGAACTTGCCGTCGAGCTGCCGGAGGTGGTAGGCGAAGCCCGCCGACGTGTCGGCGTCGCTTCGCTCGGAGAGGGTCGCGAACGAGCAGGGCTCTTCATCGGCGAGCGTCCGGAGGACGGCCGTCCGCAGGTCGTTGCCCAGTGCGCCGAACGCGTCGCTGGGCTGGGTTCGGGTTGTCGCGGTGTGGTCCCGGGCGTCGTCCTCTGCCATCCTTCCGGTGTTGGTTGCTGATCGACTAAGTGTTGTTGGCTCTGTTTCTAGTTATGCAATTCTTTGGAGGTTTGGTTATGGTAGGTACCGTTTCTGTGACGCTGAAAGGGGCCGCCTGCTCGACTCGCGCGCCTCGCTGCGCTCCTCGTTCGCTGCGCTCACTGCGGTGCTTGCGTCGTCGGGCGTCGCCGAGCACCGGGAAGCGGAGCTTCCCGAGCAATCGGCGGCGAGACCGCCGATGACGGGCGGCCCCTTTCAGTCCACCCAGACGGGAGCCACACACCTCCCCAACCAACTGCGGTGCTCGCTTCGCTGCGCTCCTCATCCCTCGCGCAGACTGGCTCGCGGGTCTCGCAGTGCTCGACCCGCTCGCCAGCGCGCGCCACGTGGACTGTCGAACGAGTAGATGATCGATGAAAAAGAGGAGAAGCCGCGATCCAGACCCACGATCAGCCCGACGCCAGCCGCGTCTGCACCCGCTCGCGGACCACGAGCAGGCAGGGAAGCACCGTCACACAGGCGACGAACGCGAAGATGATCGCCAGCCCGGTCACGAGGCCGAACCGCCGCAGCGGCGGCGCGAGCGCCAGTCCCAGCACGCCGAAGCCCGCTGCGGTCGTGCTGGCGCTTGCAAGCAACGCGCCGCCGGTCCCGGTGATCGTCGCGCGCATCGACTCGGCCAGCGAGTCCCGGCGCTCGCGCTCGGCGACGAACCGCTCGCTGGCGTGGATGCTATAGTCCACCCCCAGCCCGATCGCCAGGCTCGTGATCACCGCCGTCTCGCTGTTGAAGGGAATCCCCAGCAACGACATCGCACCCAGCAGCCACGCCAGCGCCGCCAGCACCGGCGTCAGCGTCACCAGCCCCAGCGTCGGCGCGCGGTACTGCACCCAGAACAGGACCACGAGGAAGAGGAAGATTACCACCAGCGTCACCGCAAACGCCTGCACCAGCGTCTCCAGCAACGCGTCCTGGATGACCGCCGTCGTCACTGGCCCGCCGGTCGCGACCGCGCTCACCGGCGCGTTCGCCTCGACCCCGCTGGCCAGCGCCTGCGTGTCCGCCGCCACGTCCTGTGAGGAGGCACTACCCTCCACGTTCACCAGCAGGCGCGCGGAGGTGATCGTCCCGTCGTCGTCGCGGCTCAGCACCCCACTCGCTGCCTCCTCGTCGGCCTCGAACAGCAGCCCGTACACCGTCTCGACGTCCTCGTCCGGGAGGCCGTCGCCGTCTGTGTCGTGCTCCTCGATAGCGGCGGCGACAGTCTCGTTCGATGCGGCGACGTCGCGAAGCACCGTGTGCGGGCCCCTGACGTCGGCGGTCCCGTCCGGCCGGAACACGATCGCGCCGTCCTCCGGGATGTTTCCGACCGACTCCTCGATCGCCGGCAGGACAGCGCCATCCGTGACTCCCTCGCGTATCAGTACTTGCGACTGTCCCTGGTCGCCCTGCAGCCCGAAGTTCGCACTGAGGTACGCGAAGTCCTCGGCAATCGTGTACTCCCCGGGTGCGAGCCCGCCGGGCAGGTACTCGGTCCAGCCCGGCGGGTCTTCGGGCAGGAAGTCGGCCTGGTTGAACTCGGTGTCGATCCCCGTCGCGCCGACGACGCCGCCTGTCGCGAGCAGCGCCGCCAGCAGGATCACCGCAAGCGGCGCCCGCGAGGCCAGGTCGGCCAGCCCCGACAGCCCGCGGGTGACGATCCCGCCCTCCACGCCGAACGCGGGCTTGCGCCGGCTGCGACCCAGCCGGTTCTCGACGAGGCCGTCGACCTCGACTTTCAGCGCGGGCACCAGGCCCGCGAAGATGACGAACGTCGCCAGAATCCCGCCCGCGCTCAGCATCGCGAAGCCCCGGATCGCCGGCAGCGGGCTGACGACGTTCGAGAGGAAGCCCACGCCGGTCGAAAACGTCGCGGCCGCGAGTGCGAGGACGACGCCCGCAAGCCCCGCGGCCATCCCCGCGCGGACGCCACGCGAGAGCCCGCCGTCGGCCACCTCTGCCGTGGTCTCGGCGGTGGACTCTTCGGCCTCCAGCGTGCCCTGGCGGGCCTCCCGGTAGCGCATCACCACGTGCAACGCGTAGTCGATCGAGAGCCCGATCAGCAGGAACGGCACGGCGATCAATAGCTGGCTCATCGCGATGTTCAGCCAGCCCATCAACCCCGTCAGCCAGGCCATCACACCTGCGATTCCCACGAAGGCGAGAATGACGTCGAGGACGTCGCGGTAGGTCACCGCCAGCACGAACAGCACCAGTACGAGCGCGACGGGCGTGATGATAGCGAAGCTGTCGCCGACGGCGCGGCTGGAGGCGTTGTCGTTGACCCCCTGGCCGAACACGAAGGCGTCGTCGAACCGCTGCTCGGCCAGGTCGGCGATTGCGACCTGGGCGTCGTAGGACTCCTGGGGCACCGCGCCGGGACCGCTGTCGTCGACCTGGACGATCAGCGTCAGCCGCGATTCAGCGGTCGTCTCACCGGGCTCGTAGCTCGTCGGCAGGAAGTCGGAGGGATCCTGCTGCAGGCCGGGCAGCGTCGCGTCCGGGTCGAGCAGCCGCGCCAGCAACGCTTCGATCTCGGCGTCGGACCGGCGCTCGACCGACTCGATCTGTTCGGACAGCGGTGGGAGCCCATCGGGCGGCCGCTCGCCGGCAGCCTGCCGGTCCTCGATGACGGCGGCAGTCGCGACGAGGTTCTCGATCCCGGCGATCCCCGTCACCGTCGCGTTCAGCGATTCGTCCTCTCGGATCTCCTGCTGGAACTCCAGGCCGGCCAACAGCGACTCGCGGCTCAGGGCGTTCTCCTCGCGCACGACCAGCTGTGCGGCGGTCGTGTTGTCGGTCCCATAGTTCGCCTTGACGTAGTCGGCGGCCCGCGTCTCGGGGGCGTCGACTTCGAAGTCGCCGATACCGCCTTCCTCGGTGTCGCTGACCGCGACGCCCGCGGTGACCACCGCCGTCAACAGGAGCAACAGGACGATGACGATCTTGCTCCGTTCGGCGACGAACGCGGCGTACCGTTGCGTGTACCGTCCGGTCATGCCGACACCTCTCCAGCCAGTAGCCGCGGCTGTCGATCCCGGCCGACGCCGGGGCGACCCCTGTCGTCAACGGCGCTGTCCAAGTCACCCCGCAAAGCCACAACGTGCCTCACAGTCATTGTCAGTCGTTCAACTGTTCGTCCCTTAGGCGTTTGTAAACGACAGTCGCGTTGTCCGTCGTGGGCGTGTGCGCACCGTTACCCGGAGAATCAGGAACGATTCTCGGGCCGAACGACCTTTATTCCCGGTTGCGAGCAGGACGTCCGGGCGGGCGACGTCGTGATTGACGGGCCGACCACGTGCCGGGCGACGATCCGACCGGCGACCCCGCCGATCCGGCGTCTGCCATCGGCGTGAATCCCTGATCGGGCCAGTCTCCCGTGCTGGTAGGGACTCCGCCAGCTACCCCTTGATGTTACACACCGGGAACGTCCGCGCGACGCGGTCGCCGATGCCGAGCGCGTCCGACACCTGGACGACCTCGTCGACGTCCTTGTACACGCCGGGGGCCTCCTCCGCGACGGTCGCGCCGCTCTGGGCCTTGACGTAGACGTGTTGCTGTTCGCGCAGGTCGTCCTGGACGTCGCCGCCCCAGAACTCGTTTTTCGCCTGCGTCCGGGACATCAGCCGGCCGGCGCCGTGGGCCGTCGAGCCGAACGTCTCGCTCATCGACTGCTCGCCGCCACGCAGCACGTAGCTACCCGCCCCCATGCTCCCGGGGATGATGATCGGCTGACCGACGTCGCTGTAGGCCGGCGGCAGCTCCGGCCGGCCCGCGGGGAACGCCCGCGTTGCGCCTTTCCGGTGAACGAACAGCTCCCTGTCCTCGCCGTTAACGTCGTGGACTTCCTTCTTGGCGATGTTGTGAGCCAGGTCGTACAGCAGCTCCATCTCCATGGCCTCCTGCGAGCGGTCGAACACCTTCTCGAACACCTGCCGCGTCCGGTGCATGATCAGCTGGCGGTTCACCCACGCAAAGTTGATCGCCGCGCACATCGCCCCGTAGTAGTCCTCTGCGAGCTGTGACCCCGCCGGCGCGGCCGCAAGCTCCTTGTCCGGCAGCTGGTCGAGCAGCCCCTGGTGGGTCTCCTCGATCTCCCGCAGGTAGTCCGTACACACCTGGTGGCCCAGCCCCCGCGAGCCGCAGTGGATGAGGACGACGATCTGTTCCTCCTCGAGGCCGAACTCAGCGGCGACGTCCTCGCGGTAGACATCGGTCACGCGCTGGACCTCCAGGAAGTGGTTGCCGCTGCCGAGGCTCCCGACCTGGTTGCGCCCCCGGTCCTTCGCCTTCTGGGAAACCTTCGATGCATCGGCTTCGGGCCGGTAGCCCTCGTCCTCGCAGTGGGCGAGGTCGGACTCGATCGCCCAGCCCTGCTCCAGCGCCCAGTCGACGCCCCGTTCGAGGATCGCCTCGACGTCCGCCTGCGACCCCTCGAAGATGCCGCCGCCGCCCAGCCCCGAAGGCACGTTCGCGAACAAGGAGTCGACGAGCTCCTCCTCGCGGCCCTGAACGTCGCTGTACGTCAGGTTCGTTTTCATCATCCGGACGCCGCAGTTCGAGACGACGAACTCGTCGGCGAGGAAGTTGTGTGCGTCGTGTTCGACACCGATGTCGTAGACCGGCTTCGTTCCGGCTGGTTCGATCGTCTCGATCTCCGCTGCGACGGTCATATCTTCCCCGACCGAACAGTGTTCGCAGAACTCCTCGAACCCCGGGAACTCAGCGCCGGGCCGCGGTCGCCCGTCGCGCCCGCTCCAGAGGCTCCGCTCGATGAAGCGGTCGTTGATGTCGAACGCCGTCTTGATCTCCTTCGACTTCGTGCCGCCGTCCGCGAGTGCGCGCGCTTCAGAGGCGATTTCTTCCCGCCGCTGAATCTCCCGTTCTTTGGTTTTGAGATACTGGATCGCCTTGATCGCTTTTCGCTGTTTGGCCTCGTTGTAGCGATAGCCGACCGTCGAGAAGAACCTGAGCAGGTTCTCCGTGTCGTTTTTGATCCCGAGCCTGAGTCGGAGGACGTCGTGGTTCCGGTTCGAATCCGTCTCAAAACACTCAATCGTGTTCGTCTCGATACCGATCCCTTCGAGAAACGTTGCCATGTCTTCGAGGAACCTCCTGCCCGCGTCCACAGTCTCGACAGACCGGTTCTGCGAGACTTTCGGACAGTAGAGGTTTTTGTCGTGCTGTGCCGCCGGGGCGCTCATCTCTGCACCGAAGTACGCCCCGTAGTACAGCGCTTTCTGCCAGTCCGTGAGGTGCTCGAAGTACCACGGCGTCTCGAAACCGGCGGTGAGTTTCTCGCCGATCGGTGCGCCGAGTTTCCCGAGAAGCAGCCGGAACGCCTTCGCGGTCGTCTTAAAACTGTACTCGGTCGCTTCGAACGTCTTCCCGTCGATCTCGTGGTCACGATCGCGGCTGTAGATCTTGGACGGCTTGAATCCGATCTCCCGGATGTCGTCACGGATCCCTTCGAGATCACGCGGCTCGCCGCAGAACCACGTCTGTCCTTCACCACCGAACGAGCCGTCCCCGGTAAAGAAGCCGATCACCGTGAGGAGGCGGTTGAACGTCTTGTCAGCTGTCGAGAGCGGCAGCACGTCACGTTCCCGCAGGACGCGCCTGATCTGATGGTTCTGGTCGGCGAAGTCCTCCTCAGTCAGCAGGGTCACGTCTGCCGGTTCCTCGTGTTCAAGCCCTTCGAACGGCTGGACGTGGACGGTGTCACCGGGCGCCAGTTCGTCGAGTTCGACCATGCCCTCGGGCGTGCGGAACGGATGATCGCCGGTCGCTTCGATGCGCTCGCCCGTCTCTGTCGTCAGTTCGTAGACCGGCTTCTCGCCGGATTCGGTGAACAGCTGGATCTTCGAGTCTGTGAGCGTGTCACCGGCCACCATTGCTCGTTCATCCTCGAACCGTTCTTTCAGGTCCTCGATCGGCAGTCGACGTCCGAACGGGAGTCGCACCGCTGTATCACCCGGCAAGCAGTTGATGTCGTAGCCGACCGCTCCGGGGCTAATACAGCCGTTTTCGGCGTCGATGCCGGCGACGCCGCCGACGGGGAAGCCGTACCCCTGGTGGCCGTCGGGCATGCAGATGGCGTACTTCCGGATGCCGGGGAGGTGCGTCGTGTTCTTGAGCTGCTGGAGCGTCTTGTCCTCTTTAATCTCCTCCAGCAGGCTCTCGCTGGCGAGGACGCGCGCCGGGACGCGCATCTCGCCCTCCTGTGAGATCTCCCAGACGTACTCCCGGACCTGTTCGAGCGTGACGTCGCCGGCGTCGAACGTGCTCATATACGATAGTGGTCCGGGCACGGACAAGAAAGGTTCGACGGGCGCCTCCGACCGGTTCATAGCGGTAAACAGTCACGCACGACCGTATCAGGCGCCTTCGATGGTAAACGTGACCGTCGCGGTGGCCTCCTGGTCGCCGAGTTCGTCGACGAGCGTGATCTCGGCGGTGTACTCGCCGGGATCGGCCCCCGTCGCCGGCTGGTAGCTCCAGACGAGCCACTGGTCGTCGCGGTCCGCCTCCGGGAGGATCTCCCGGTCGATATCCTCCTCGAAGGAGTCGCTCCTCGTGCCTGTGGGGCCGGTGACCGTCAGTTCGAGGTCGAGGTCGACGCGCGCCTCGCCGTCGCCGGCGTCCTCGGTCGCGAACTCGACCGGCTCGTAGTAGATCCAGACGACCTCGTCGGCGGTATAGGGGCGTTTTCGACTGCCTCGTACTCGCGGTAGTCGGTCGGCTCCTCCGCCGCGAACCGGACGTGGTCGATGCCCAGCGGCTCGTCCGGCTGTTCGTTGTCCGCCTCCGTCGGCGTCTCCTCCTCGTTCCCGTTTTCATCCTCGTCGTCGCCGGAGCACCCGGCCAGCGCTCCGCCCAGTGCGGTCGCCCCAGCGGCGACGAACTCCCGTCGCTCCAGGTCCATGCTCATGTTTGTC
The DNA here is from genome assembly GCA_003022725.1 of Halobacteriales archaeon SW_7_65_23. Lineage (GTDB taxonomy): Archaea > Halobacteriota > Halobacteria > Halobacteriales > Haloarculaceae > Halovenus. The sequence goes on from PXSQ01000103.1 coordinate 19,350, forward strand.
TGTTTGCAATATTTAGTACTTAGCAAATACGTGGTACGCTCCGGCCGGAACGTCGAACTGGGGCTGCCGGAGCGCCCGCTGTCGCAGGGTATAAGCGACACCGGGCCCGACAGTGGACAGCATGAGCGATCGGCCGCTGTCGGCAGTCGTCAAGAAGCCCCGCGCGCAGGCGGCCATCGGGTCGCTCCGCGCGGAGGGCGTCTACGACGACGACCGTAGCGTCTACGAGTGCGGGTCCGGGACGGTCGCCATCCCAGTGACGGCGCCGCCGGCGGAGACGGCCGTCCTGGAGGTGATCCGCGATACCGGCGAGCCGCGCCTGCGGACGCTTTCCGATCACCTCCGCGAGCGCGGCTGGAGCGACGAGGAACTCGACCGGGCGCCGGGGTCCTGGGCGGTGATCGGCAGCGTCGTCCTCGTGGCGGTCGGCGACGCGCCCCGCCCGGAAGAAGTCGGCGAGGCGTTGCTGGCGATGCACGGCGAGGCCGACACCGTGCTGGCGCGGGAGGGCATCGACGGCGAACATCGCGAGCCGAGTGTGACCGTGCTCGCTGGCGAGGGCGATACCGAGACGGTCCACCGCGAGCACGGGACAATCTACGCGCTGGACCTCGGGGAGGTGATGTTCTCGCCGGGCAATAAGGCCGAGCGCGCCCGGATGGGCGAGGTGGTCGCCGCCGACGAGCGCGTGCTGGACATGTTCGCCGGGATCGGCTACTTCACGCTGCCGATGGCCCGCGCCGGCGCACGCGTGACCGCGGTCGAACGGAATCCTGCCTCGTTCGAGTACCTCGTCGAGAACGTCGTCCGCAACGGCGTCCAGGACGTGGTCGAGACCTACCGTGCGGACTGTCGCGACGTGATCGCCGGTGGTATCGAGGGTATGGAGGACGGCGGCGGAGACGGCGAGGGTTCGCCGTTCGCGTTCGACCGGATCGTGATGGGCTACTACGACGCCCACGAGTACCTCGACAGCGCGCTCGCCGCGCTGGCGCCGGGCGGGGTCGTCCACATGCACGAGGCGACCCCCGAGGCGCTGGTGCCCGACCGGCCGATTTCGCGGCTGGGGGAGGCTGCAGAGGCGGTGGGCCGGGAGGTGGAGGTGCTGGACACCCGGCAGGTGAAAGGCTACAGCGAGGGTGTCGCCCACGTTGTTGTTGATGCTCGTATCGAGTGACTGGCTAGGAATAGCTGCTTGAAGAACTGTTCCCGGAGTCGCAGTGGTGTAGAAAGCCCCTGCCCGCTCGACCATCCGGGACTTGCTGTGTTACTCGGTCGCTTCGCTCCCTGCGTTACTTACTGCGTCCGGGATGGATCGAGCGGGCAGCCCCTTTCATACGGTCGTGCGTGACTCTTTACCGCTATAGAGTCACGCATTGGGCGTTTCAGACCGCGAAACCGCCGATATTGGGACCCGGTGCTGAAAATAATC
>PXSQ01000103.1:20862-35385 GCA_003022725.1 Halobacteriales archaeon SW_7_65_23
AAGCGAGGGCGACCACCGGGAGCCCTCGGATAGCGAGCGGGGAGCGAAGTGACCCGCGAGCAGGGCCGCGAGCCGTCAGCGCGAGGGATGAGCACCGCAGCGGAGCGAGGAGCGCAGCGAGTCCCGGAGGGTCGAGCCAGCGGGGCTTTCAGAACGCATGGTAGAGCAGTAGCTGCAACACCATGTCCTAGCGAACCAACAACTATGCCATTTCACGAACCGACGTCAGGATACACTCGGGAATGTCAGCGGCGGGCAGCACGTAGTCCACTGCGCCCGTCTCGATCACACGCTCGGGCATCGAGGAGATCCGGGCCTCCTCAGGTTCCTGGGCGATCGTGGTCCCGCCGGCCTCGGCGATCCGCTCGATCCCGGCGGCGCCGTCCCGGCCCATGCCCGACAGCACCACCGCGAGCAGCGGGCCGGCAACAGCGTCGGCGACCGAGCCCAGCGTCACGTCGGCGGCCGGCCGGACGCTGTGGACCGGCGGCTCCCCGGTGAGTGCCAGCTCCAGCACCTCGCCGCTGCCGTCGCTGACCTCTGTGTGGTACTCCCCCTTCGCAACGACCGCCTGGTTCGGTCCGAGCCGGTCGTTCGGTGCTGACTCGCGGACGTCGAGTTCGCAATGCTCGTCGAGCCGGTCGGCGAACCGCCCGGTGAACTGCCCGGGCATGTGCTGAACCACCAGCACCCGCAGCCCGGCCGTCCCCGGTAGCGCGGCCAGGATTGACTCGACCACCGGCGGCCCCCCGGTCGAGGCCGCGATCACCAGCGTCGGCGGCACCGTCGACGGCCGCTCGCTTGCCGTTGCCCGCCTCGCCGACGACGGTCAGCCCCCGCTCCTCCAGGATCCCCCGGATCTGGATCCGCATGAACTGCGAGTCGTCCACCACGACGACGTCGACCATCGTCCCCGGATACGCGCCCCGGCGTGTTATGTTTCACCATCGCGAGCACCGTCGACTCACGGACCCATCACCATCTGTCGGTACGCACTTCGACCCGCGTCCCTGCCGGCGGATCGCCGAGGCGGAGCTGCCACCCGTGGGCGCGGGCGGCCTCCCGCGCGACGGTGAGGCCCCGCCCCTCCCGCAAACGATAGATTCTTTTGGCCTCCCTAAATTATACCAACACGGAGTAACTGCGCCCCGCGGCGGATCGGCTGACCGCGCTCGCGGGGCGACCCCGGAGTGAGAGGATGTCAGAACAGGATCTACAGTCGGAGACTGCGGCGGGCGGGCGACCGGCCGGTTCGGCGACCTGGGCGGACAGCCTGCGCCGCGATCCGATCGAGGCGGGCCCGGTCGCGTCGGGGCCGCTGTCCGAGGAGACGGTGCTCAGTCTCGAGGGGCTGACCCGCGAGTACGGCCCGGAGACGGCCGTCGGCGACCTCGACCTCGACGTCAAGGAGGGGGAGCTGTTGACGCTTCTGGGTCCCTCGGGCTGTGGGAAGACGACCACCCTGCGGATGATCGCGGGGCTGGAACGGCCCTCGGCCGGCGAGATCCGGCTCGGCGACGAGTCAGTCGCCGGCGACGGCCGGTTCGTCGCCCCGGAGGACCGCGACGTCGGCCTTGTGTTCCAGGACTTCGCCCTCTTTCCGCATCTCACCGTCGAGGAGAACGTCACGTTCGGGATCGACGACTGGGACAAGGTCGACAGAGAAGCGCGGGCGACCGAACTGCTTGACCTCGTCAACCTCGCGTCCCACCGCGAAAAGAAGCCCGCACAGCTCTCCGGCGGGCAACAGCAGCGGGTCGCGCTCGCGCGCTCGCTGGCGCCCGAACCGGACGTACTGCTGCTGGACGAGCCGTTCTCAAACCTGGACGTCCGGCTGCGCATCGAGATGCGCGAGGAGGTCCGGCGCATCCTCAAGGAGACCGGCGTCACCGCCATCTCGGTCACCCACGACCAGGAGGAGGCGCTGTCCATTTCCGACCGGGTGGCGATCATGAACGACGGCCGGCTCGAACAGGTCGGCAAGCCCGAGATCGTGTTCGAGAACCCCGAGTCGCGGTTCGTCGCCAGCTTCCTCGGCCGCGCGAGTTTCCTCCGCGGCCAGGTGTACGGCGACACCGTCGAGACGGTGCTCGGCCCGCTGGAGACGGCACAGCTCAACGGCCCCGTCTCCGCCTACGACGGCGCCGAGATCGACGTGCTCGTCCGCCCGGACGACCTGGAGGCCGTCCCCACGAACGAGGCGACCGCCAACGGGAAGATCATCCACCGCCAGTACAACGGCCCGACGTTCGTCTACCGGGTGGAGCTGACCAACGGCAGTACGGTCCGGTGTCTCCACAACCACGTCGAGACGTTCGAACACGGCCAGTCGGTGACTGTCAGCATCGCCGCCGACCACGAACTGGCCTGGTATCCGGCTGAGTGAGAGTGATTTTTGCGTTCTATTTGAGCGTCGTCGGAGCTGCTAGTTTGACATAGAAAGCCCTCAGTCGCCTCGCGGATCACGCTGAGCAGGATAGCGCCTGCTCAGCGACCGCGAGGCTCCTTCGCCCTTTCAGTCCGCCAGGGACACAGTCTGTGAAGTCGGCAGGAAATCGGTGATTGACTGGCCAGCGGACACCCATCGGTCAGTCGTCCGTCCCACCTCTACCTTCATATCGGTCCAGCATCATAGTAAGTGGCATGTCGTCAGACAGCGACACCGTCGACTACGAACTGAGCGACGACGACGAGAACGTCCACCACGTCTGGGACAACAGCCTCGACCCCGTCGTCACGGTCGAGCCAGGCGAGGTCGTCCGCTTCGAGTGCCGCGACGCGCTCGACGGGCAGGTCGGCCCCGACTCGACAGCCGAGGACCTCGCGACCGCGAGCTTCGACCCGGTCCACCCGCTCACCGGCCCGGTCGCCGTCGAGGGCGCCGAGCCCGGCGACGTCCTTGCGGTCGAACTGCTCGACTTCGAGCACAAGGGCTGGGGGTTCACCGGGTTCATGCCCGGCGGGATGGGACTCGGGCTACTGCCGGAGGACTTCCCCGACGCCGGCCTCCACATCTGGGACCTCGAAGACGACGTGGCCCACTTCGTGAACGGAATCGAGGTGTCCCTGGACATGTTCCCGGGCATCGCCGGCGTCGCGCCCGCGGAGGACGGCGAGCACGACACGCTCCCGCCGCGCGACGTCGGCGGAAACATGGACGTCAAGCACATGACGGCGGGCTCGACGGCGCACTTCCCGGTCGAGACCGACGGGGCGCTGTTCTCCACGGCGGACTGTCACGCCGCGCAGGGTGACGGCGAGGTCTGCGTGACGGGCATCGAGGCGCCGATGTTCGTCACCGCGCGGTTCGACGTCCGGACGGACATGGACATCGAGCAGCCCCAGCTGGAGACCACCGGACCGTTCACGCCCACCGGGGAGGACGAGCCGATGTACGCGACGACGGGGATCGCCGACGACCTGATGGAGGCGACGAAGAAGGCCACGCGACACATGATCGACCACCTCCACGACCACAGGGGACTGACCCGCGGCGAAGCGTACATCCTCTGCTCGGCGGCGGTAGACCTGAAGATCAGCGAGGTCGTCGACGCGCCGAACTGGACGGTGACGGCGTACCTCCCCGAGAGCGTCTTCCCGTAACTTGATCGACGACGCACGGCTCCCTTCGCGGCGGCAGGACTGCGCACCTCGCCACTGGGTTTGGAGTGTTTTTTCGAGTCAGGGGAGTGTCGTCAGGCCGATGTCGCCGCCCGGTCCTCGGCTGTCGGCAGTCGTGAGAGAGCTGCCTCGGGAGAGATGTGCCGAAAGTGCTGGACGATCCGGTCCTCGTGCGGGCCGAACGACATGAAACTTGTCTCGACCCGACGCGGGCAGCCAACCCGTCGCCCGTCTGCCTCTCGAACTCGACGTCGCCGACGAGTTCGGACTCCTTCTCGGTGTCAGCCTCGTCAGACTCCGTCTGACTGCCCTCCGAACGCCGTTCGGAGACCTCGACGCGGTTGATTCCGACGTCGATGACTTCCGTCATTCGTACATCGGGTACTCGTCGGTGAGTTCGTCGACGCGGTCGTCAACCTCGGACGTCACCTGTTTGTCGTCGGGGTTGTCGACGACTTCGACGATGAGGTCCGCGACTTCGCGGCAGGCGTCCTCGTCGAAGCCGCGGGTGGCGAGCGCGGGCGTGCCGGCGCGGATCCCCGAGGGGTTGAACGCCGAGCGCGTCTCGCCGGGGACGGTGTTGGCGTTGAGAACGATCCCCGCCTCCTCCAGCGATTCCTCGACGTCCTTGCCGGTCGTGTCCGGGTGCGAATCCCGGAGGTCGACCAGCACGAGGTGGGTGTCGGTGCCGCCGGAGACGAGCGAGAGCCCGTGCTCCTGGAGGCGCTCGCCAAGCGCTTCGGCGTTGTCGACGACCTGCTGGGCGTACTCCTCGAATGCCGGGTCGAGCGCTTCGCCGAACCCGACGGCCTTGCCGGCGATGTTGTGCAGCAGCGGGCCGCCCTGGCCACCAGGGAAGACGGCGGCGTCGACGTCGTCGGCGTACCCCTCGTGACACATGATGATGCCGCCGCGGCCGGCGCGGATGGTCTTGTGCGTGGAGCCGGTCACGAAATCCGCGATCCCGACCGGCGAGGAGTGGACGCCCGCGGCGACCAGCCCCGTGACGTGGGCGATGTCCGCGAGCAGGTAGGCGTCGACAGCGTCGGCTGCCTCCCGGAACGCCTCCCAGTCGATGTCCCGGGGATACGCCGAGTACCCGGCGACGATGATGTGGGGGTCGAACGCCTCGGCGTGTTCGCGCATGGCCTCGTAGTCGACGTAGCCCGTCTCGGGGTCGACGTGGTACTGTTCGACGTCGTAGGTCTTGCCCGCGAAGTTCGCGGGATGGCCGTGTGAGAGGTGCCCGCCATGTTCGAGCTCCAGCGAGAGGATGCGGTCGCCGGGTTCGAGCATCGCCAGGTACACGCCCATGTTGGCCTGCGTCCCCGAGTGGGGCTGGACGTTGACGTGCTCGGCACCCCACAGTTCCTCGGCGCGGTCGATGGCCAGCTGCTCGACGGTGTCGGCGTGCCCACAGCCGCCGTAGTAGCGCTCGTCGGGGTACCCCTCGGCGTACTTGTTGGTCAGTTCCGAACTCTGGGCCTCCAGAACAGCCTCGCTGACGTGGTTCTCGCTGGCGATCATCGCCAGCGTGTCGTTCTGTCGCCGCCGTTCGCCGGACAGCGCGTCGGCGACGGCCGGATCCTGCTCCCGCACCGTGTCGTAGCTCATACCCGACTCTGGGGCTGGCGTGCGTAATAATGTACCTTTCTCCGGCAGGAATCGACGGTATCCCGGCCCCGGCAGCACGACGAACCCCGGTGCGGTCACCCGTCGATGTCGTCGTCTCCACCGTCGTCCTCGTCGGGAGTGATCGCGATGTCGACGCCCTCGCCCGACAGCGAGATGTCCGCGCGCTCGACGACGGCGAAGAACTCCTCGTGGTGGTGGCCGTCGAGGTCGACGACCAGCTCCGACTCGACCAGGCCGGCCTCCTGTAGTCGGCTCAGCCGGCGGTACGCCGTCGCCTTCGAGACGTCCGCCGCCTCTGTTACCTCCCGGCCGCTGCGGCGCTGTTCGACTACGGCCAGCAGGACGCGGCGGGTGTACTCGTCGCCGAGGAGGGCTAGCAACTCCTCGTCGGTGAGGTCCGACGGCCCTTCCTTGTCCTCCGCGTCGTCGTAGTCGGTCGACGGGGACTGTGGCGGTCGCGTCGTGGCGGTCTGGTTGCTTGCCATATCTATACCAATGAGTGGCCCTCCCCTGGAACGATACGCTAGCTATTTCGATCGGCCGGCTACCGACATCTAGCTATAAAGACACACCCGACACCTCGTTTACTCGCTATCGTTCGACGGTTGACGGGACGCCTGCCGGACGATCGCAGGGTCCCGCTGCCCGCGACCGGTCGGCCCTCCGATCTGGATCGAACGCTTCCCGTTCGACCTCGAACACCTGCCGCCGGGCAGTCAGATGGCCGTCCACTCGCCGGTGCCGGCGCCCAGCCCCCGGAGGCGGGCCTCGCGTCCGCCGTCGGTTTCGCGGAGTTCGACCTGGCCGTCGAACGCCTGCTTGATGACCTGCATCGTCTGCTCGTCGTGGGCGGCGGAGTCGATGGTGAACGCGCCGAGGAAGCCGGCGGAGCTGAGCCGCGAGGCGAGGACGTGACAGAACTTGAACGTGGTCTGCCCGTCGGCGTAGGTGAGCATCGTTGACAGCGAGGTGAGCGCGAGCCGCGTCTCGGTGACGCCGGCGCCGCGGAGCCGCCCGAAACACTTCGTGATCCCGATGCCGATGCCGGTGAGATCCGACGGGTCGGCGACCCGGTAGTAGAACGCCCCGTTGTCGAGTTCCTGTTCCGAGCGGCCCCGGCCGGCCCGGCAGTCGATGGTGGCGACGCCGTGGCCCGCGAATTCGGGCGTCGACGCCTCGATCTTGTCGATCCAGTCGGTGCCGCTTCCGTCCCGACAGCGCGGGGCCGGAGACCAGTAGCGTCGAGCCGGGGCGCACCGCTGCGAGCCCCTTGAGGGGGAGCACGCGGGACAGATCGTAGGTGTAGTCAGCTGTGGTCGGCATCGTTCAGCTCCCGGACCGTCGCGATGAAATCGTCGTCGTCCTCGATCCCGCCGAGCGTTTCGGAGAGCTCGTCCCGGAGCTGTGCGATCCGGTCCCTGAGGTCGGCGTACTCCGCGCTGTCCTCGAGTTCGACCGCCGTCTTCGTCGCTTCTAGCGTGGCCTGTTTCTCGACCAGCGAGTAGTACTCCTGCAGCAGCGAGTCGTACTCCGAGCGCTCCAGCAGGTTCTCGACGGTTTCGGTGAGGTGATTACCCTTGACCGGCTTCGAGAGGTAGGCGTCGAACCCCATCTCCAGGATGTCGAAATCCGGCTCGACGGCGGTCACCATCGCGACGCGGCAGTCCAGTCCCTGCTCGCGGATGCGTTCGAGTACCTCCCCCCCGGAGAGGCCAGGCATCATCCGGTCCAGCAGGACAACTGCGACGGACTCGTCGAGCGCGTCGAGCCCCTCGTCGCCGTCGCTGGCCACCCGCACGGTGTACTGGTCTTCGAGCCAGAGGCGATACGTCTCGGCCACGTCGGGTTCGTCCTCGACGATGAGCACCACGGGGTCCGGACTTGACATCGCTACTCCCCTCGTGCTTGGCTTTCCTCCCACATAGCCTTATGGGAGCAGTTCGCACGGACACGACAGCCGTGTGGCACTTTCTCCCGAGAGCTGATCGACACCCCCAAACCGGAGCCACTCCTACGGCGGCGCATGATCCGGAACCTCGCGGCCGGCCAGGCCGGCATGACCAGCAACGTGTTCCTCGTCGACGGCGAGCGGACAGTGCTCGTCGACGTTGGGACGGGCTTCAACGTCGTTGATCTCGCCCGCGACCACGTCGACGATGTCGACGCCGTCGTGCTCACGCACACCCACCCCGATCACGTCGGGAACCTCGACGCGGTGACCGACGCGTTCGGCGTTGACGTCTGGGGCTTCGATCCCGACCAGAAGGGCGTTGACCACGCGATCGACGACGGCGACACCGTCCAGCTTGGTGACCACAAGTACGAGGCTCTCCACACCCCGGGACACAAGAACGACCATCTCTGTCTGTACGCGCCGGCCAACGGCGTGCTCTTTGCGGGGGACCTGGTGTTCGCCAACGGCGGGTTCGGCCGGACCGACCTACCCGAGGGCGACAGGCCGACACTGATCGAGAGCATCGAGCGGCTGTACGACCGCGTCGAGGGGAACCTGACCGAGGTTCACGTCGGCCACGGGCCGAGCATCGAGACTAACCCGCTGCAGGACATCGAACTCGCCCTGCAGGCCGCCCGGATGGGCGCCTAGGCAGTTCTCCTGGGGGACGGCGTGCGAGTCCGTCACGGGGACGGCAGAAAAGACAGGCTTTATTGTTCGGTGTCGCCCATCTCGGAATGCGCTCGGTTGGTGTAGTCCGGCCAATCATTTTGGCCTTTCGAGCCGAAGACCGGGGTTCAAATCCCCGACCGAGCATTTCTGAACGGAGTGAAGAAATGCGAGGGAGGGATTTGAATCACGGCAGACCGAGCGAAGTGAGGTCTGGCATCGGGTTCAAATCCCCGACCGAGCATGAGATTTACGGGCAAATCACTCATAAAAGAGTGTACTTGCCCGTGTGACGAGAGTTGGTAGCTGTATTTTTGCCCGTAAATCGACATCCGTATCGCAGCTGTCCCTTGATTTGCCGGGTACGTGGTGGTTCTCACTATTGACAGAGCCGCGCGCGAACCATCCGATCAGTAGATCTGTAAACTGCTCGCTTCGCTCGCAATTTCTGCTGGTGTAGATTGCCGTTCGAGACGCGCGAGAGTGCGTCTCTCTGCGGTATGACGAACGAACCGCGAGCGAAGCGAGCGGTGAGCGAGTCATCTGAACTGACCGCTGGTCCGAACCCTTAAACAGCATCTCGCGCAACTACCAACTGATGAGTACGACAGTCCGAATCGTCAAGACGCCGGACGTCCTCCACGGCAAGCCCCGCATCGAGGGAACGCGGATCGGCATCTTTCAGGTCGGCGAACTCGTCCGTCAACAGGGCTGGTCGCTGGCGGACGTGACTCGGGAATTCGACCTCGAAATGGAGGAAGCAGAGGCAGCCCTCGATTACTACGACGATCATCCGGAACTCGTCGAAACACTGCGGGCGCAGCACGAAGCGGGCTGTCGACGGATCGAGCGACAGAGCCGCGCCGACGACTGATGCGCCTTCTCTGCGACCAGAACGTCGCCGGCAAATACGTGCAGGCGTTCGAGAACCACGACGAGTTCGTCGTGTCAACCGTCGCCGAGGAACTGTCACCGGACACAAGTGACGACGACATCGTGGCATACGCGGCAAGATACGACTGGGTGGTCTTCACCAGTGACGACGATTTCTTCGAGCACGCCGACCAGTGTGGGGTATTGGTCTACAACCAACTTCACGATCCGCCACCCGGTGACGTTCTCGATGCAGTGATGGCTATCGACGCAGCGTACGAGTTGAACCAGGAAATATCGACGTTCCGGCGCTCGGAACGATGGGAAAAAATAATTATAGATAAGCGTAAACAGTTGACATGCTATGCGCGCTGCAGTGCTCGAAGCCCACAGTGAACCGCTGAGTATCGAATCCGTCGACCGTCCCGAGCCCGCGCCCGACGGGGCAGTCGTCGAAACGGAGGCATGTGGCATCTGCCGGAGCGACTGGCACGGCTGGCAGGGCGACTGGGACTGGCTGGGGATCAAGCCCGAACCGGGGCAGATCATGGGTCACGAACCCGCGGGCACGGTCGTCGAGGTCGGCGACGACGTCGAGCACCTCAGCGAGGGGGATCGGGTCGCAGTCCCGTTCAACATCGGGGACGGGGCCTGCAAGCAGTGTCGGACCGGGTTCGGGAACACTTGCGAGAACCTGGTGCCGCTGGGGTTCGCCGAGGTCGCACAGGGCGCGTTCGCGGAGGAGGTCCACGTCCCGAGCGCGGACTACAACCTCGTCGAACTCCCCGGCGCGATGTCGGCGACGGACATGGCGGGGCTGGGCTGTCGGTTCATGACGTCGTTCCACGCGCTCGCCCATCGGGCCGACGTCGAGGCCGGCGACTGGGTCGCGGTCCACGGCTGCGGCGGCATCGGCCTCTCGGCGGTCCACATCGCGGACGTACTCGGCGGCAACGTCATCGCGGTCGATCTGAAGCCCGGCAAACTCGAGAAGGCCGAGGAGCTCGGCGCGGTCGAGACGGTCAACGCCGCGGAGGCGGATGACACACCTGGCGCCGTGCAGGCGCTGGCCGACGGCGGCGCGGACGTCTCGGTGGACGCGCTCGGCATCGCCGAGACCTGCCGCAACTCCGTGCTGAGCCTCGGCACTCGGGGCCAGCACGTCCAGATCGGGCTGACGACCCAGGAGGAGGAAGGGATGGTGGCGCTCCCGACCGACGCGATGGTGATGCAGGAGATCGAGTTCATCGGCTCGTTGGGGATGTCCCCGACCAACTACGACGAGATCTTCCGGATGGTCTCGACCGACAAACTCGACCCCAGCAGCGTCATCTCCGAGACGGTCACGCTCGAGGACGTCAACGAGAAGCTCGCGGCGATGTCCGACTTCGAGACTGTCGGCATTCCGGTCATCGACGAGTTCTGACTCCGTTCGAGCCGATCCCCGCTCAGCGCTCGGCTGGGAGCGGGACGCCGTCGACGATGGCGGCGTCATCGGTCGGTTCGAGGCGCGAGTACGGGAACGAGTAGCGCCGCGGCTGCTCCTGGCCCAGCGCGCCGAGGTACACCGCCTCCACCACGAGGTCGTCGGCGGGGTAGCCGTCGTTCGTGGCGTGGTCGGCGATGGTCCGTCCTGTCTCGGGGATCGTCACCTCGTCGGCGCGGTCGGGCGCCACGCGGACGACGACGAGGCGGTCGCCGGTCTCGCGGTCGAGAACGACTTCGCCCCGCTCCAGGTCACAGGCTGGACACAGCGGCGGTTCCGCGGCGTCGCGGTCGACGAGCGTCTCGGTCCCGCAGGCCGCACAGTCGGCGCGGCGCTCGCCCGGCGGCGGCACCCGATGGGCGGTGATCTCGATGGCGACCCGCCGGAGGTGCTTGCAGGTCTCGCCCCGTAGCTGCTGGTCGGGACACGTACACGTCCCCTCGACGGGGTCGACGACGTAGGTCGCGCCGCTCTCGCTGTCGACCGCGTACCGGTCGCCCAGCGGCCGCACGGCCATCCGCTCGGTCCAGGCGCGGATCGCCCGCTCCGAGAGCGACCGGAGGTCCGGTGCCAGGGCGACCTTCTCCGTCGGCGTCGGGAGTGTCGAGTCGATCATGGGGGGAGCTGTTGTGGCGATTCGGATCGCCGTCTTCAGGTGAACCGTAGGTGCTGAACGACCCTAAATGATTCGCTGAATTCGGCTGCTTGCTGGCGATTCTCGGGTAACAGCTTCACCGACAATGAAAACGGATCGATCAGTTACAGTCCGGCGTCGCGCTCAGCGCAGTGCACTCTCGGTGACGAGGGTGTCGTCCTCGAGGTAGTGCTCGATGTGGTGGGCGTCTTCCTCGGTCTGGACGAGAATCTCGCGGAGCAGTTCGGCGGTCGCGTGGTCGCCGAGGTTCTCCGCCAGTTCGACGTGGTCGCGGAGGCTCTCGATGATGTCGCCGTACATTTCGAGGTCGTTCTCCAGCGAGGTGCGGATGTCGTAGACGTCCTCGTCCTCGGCCTCGACCGGCGAGTGCTCGGCGAGGTTCTCCATGCTCGCCACGGGCGTGCCGCCAAGCGCCTGGGCGCGCTCGGCGATCTCGTCAGTCGCCTCCTCGGCGTGCTCGGCGGCCTCGCCGAGGAACAGGTGTAGATCGCGGAACTCCGCGCCCTCGACGTTCCAGTGGTGCTTCTTGAGCTGGTGGTACAGCGTGTACCCCGCCGCCAGGTCGGTGTTCAGCGCGTCGATGATCTGCTCTGCCTTCTCGGTCTCGAGCCGGAGACTGTTCTCCTCGACTGTGCCGAACTCCTGTAGAACTCGCTTCTGGGTACTCATACAGGCCTTAATTCTCCCGCCAGGGGTATAAATCTTCCCGTCGAGAAAAATAATTTGCATATATCCGAATATGAGGTTCTAGATTGCGACTTCAGAATTAGATTGTCCGAATATCCGTCCGGATCGGTTCGGGATCGCAGTCGAAGCGAAGAGGGTTTGAGTGGGGTCGTCTAGTGAGAACGTAATGGCTAGCGAGCACGGATCGGAGCACGAGACTGCAGGGCAGGAGGGTGCGCACGAGAGCGCGGGCCAGGCGGGTGCACACGAGAACGCAGCGCAGGACGTCGTCGCGGTCGACGCGGATGACAACGAGCAGGGGCTGGTCAACCGGCTGGAGGCACACACTGGCGAGGGCATTCGCCACCGGGCGTTCACCACGCTGCTGTTCGACGAGCGGGGGAACATTCTGCTGGCCCAGCGGAGCCCCGAGAAGCGCCTCTGGGACACCTACTGGGACGGCACGGTCGCCTCGCACCCGGTCCAGGGGGAGACCCAGGTCGAGGCTGCAACGGCGCGGCTCGAGGAGGAACTCGGCGTCGACGGATCCCAGTACGACGGCCTCGAAGTGACCGACCGGTTCGAGTACAAGCGCTACTACTACCAGGAAGGGGTCGAACACGAGGTGTGTGCCGTTCTGCAGGCGACGCTGCACGACACGAGCCTCGATCCCGATCCCGCGGAGGTCGGCGGGATCATGTGGGTGCCCTACGAGCGCCTCCACGAGAACCGGCGCTGGTACCGCCAACTCCGGCTCTGTCCCTGGTTCGAGATCGCGATGCGTCGCGATTTCCAGGGGTAGCTGCTTGTTCGCGCCATAATCCACGCCCGCGGCGGATCCTCGAACGGCCACTGCCCGCACCTGGACTTGTCGACTGTCGTGCCGAAATGTCGCTGCTTGTATCCAGCCCGGTAGTGGCAACTCGCGGGGGTCCGCCGCTCCCAGTAGAGGCCGTCCGATCGTCCGGCCCTCATAGTGATTGTTGTGACTCTTTACCGCCGGGTATTCGTCAGACGCCAGTTTCGGGCCGTGAAGCCGCCGCTATTGCGACATGGTGGCGAAAATAATCACAACAATCACTATCACTCCTCGGCGGTGCGCGAGCGGACGGCTGCCCAGACCGCGGTCGCGCCGAGCAGTATTGCGGGGAGCATCGGCAACGCGAGGTACGCCGCCCGGAGCGTCAGCCCGAACGATTCGATGAGCGATCGGGCGTGGGGGAGAAAGAGGATCGCGATCGGGACGACCAGAAACGAGAACACGACGACCCCGACCAGGATCCAGCCGCGCCAGTCGAACGTCTCGTTCTGCGGCGGGGCGTAGTGTGGCCGTCGCGCCTCGGCTTCCCCGTCGTCGGCGTCCGTCGGCGACTCGACGCTGTCGTCGACCGGCGAGGCCCCCGTCCGCGACGACTCGCCCGCGGCGGCCCCGGTCGTCTCCCCCGCGGTCGCCTCGGTGCCGGGCGGCGAGGCGGTCTCAGCCTGGTTGTCAGTCATACAGCCTATCCGGTCTTACGACTACTTTGCTAAAGTCTTCACGCTCCTCGAGCAGTTCGTGGCCGCGCGCTGTCTCGCTCATCGGCAGCACCTCGCGGATCCGGGGCTCGAACGTGCCGTCCCAGACGAGTTCGAGGACGTCGTCGACCTCGCCGGGCGTCCCCATCGTCGAGCCGGACGCGGACCTCGTCCCGGTCGGGCTCCGGTGCCGGCTCCGGGAACTCGCCGTACTCGATGACGTCCCTGTCGCCGTGGTCGGTGAACTGAACGGCGTGCATACCCGATCGGACGGCCAGCGCCCAAAAAACAGTGCTGGTCCGGTCTGCTGATCGCGACGATAGCGAGCCGGGACGCGGGAGCGGCATTTTTGTAGTGGGGGGCGCAACCGCCAGTATGGTCGACTTCCAGTCCAGAGACACCAGGCGCGGCATCGGCGATGACGACGAGGACGACGAGGAGGAACCGGAGCCCGAGGCAGAACCGGACGAGCCCGACGACGAGGCGGCGCCGGCAAAGACTGACTCGCCAGCCGAGGAACCGCCGGCGGAGGCTGCAGCGCCGACAACCGACGACGGAACCACGGCATACGCAGTCGTGACAGTGACCGACGAACGCTCGCTGTCCGAGGACACGCAGGGCGACGTCGTCGTGAGCGCGATCGAGGAGGGCGGCGGCGGGATCGTCACCCGCGACCTCGTCCGACCCGGCTACGACGGCCTCCAGACGACGATCACGACGCTCGCCGGGCGGCGCGACGTCGACGTCGTGGTGACCATCGGCGGTACCGGCGTCGAACCCGACGACGTGACCGTCGACGCGCTCGAAACGTTGTTGGACAAACACCTCTCCGGATTCGGCGAACTGTTCCGCCTGCTCGCCCACGAAACTGAGGGCACCGCCGTCGTTGGCACCCGCACGACCGCCGGCATCATCGAGTCGACGCCAGTGTTCGCGGTGCCGGGCACGGTCGAGGGCGCCCGGACTGCGGTGTCCGAGGTCGTCGTCGAAGAAGCCCCCCACCTCGCAGAAGACGCTGCGGACCAGGAACCCGACTCATCTTCCTGATCGGCGGTGCCAGCTCCCCGTCGGACTCCCATCGCCGTTCGATACGACCCGATCTGGTGCCGGATTCCTCCCGACAGTAGCCGACTACTGACGGAGAGTTTTACATCAAGACCGACGGTCTCGACGAGGACGAGTAGCCGGCGCTGTACCGCGCCGCGACCCACGAGAGCACCTCGACCGGACGATCATAGAGGCCGTGTACTGACCACCGACACCCTGGTTGCGGTACTCACCAGGCCGCGTCGAGCACGTCCCGGAGTTCGGCCGTACTCGGATCTCACACGGACTTGGTGGCGATTGTTTCACCGTTCTGATTTTCAGTAGTATTCAGTAGCAGTCACCCACACTGGGTCCCACGCGATGAGAGCGTGTGTTCGACTGTTACGTCTGGCTGGCTGCACA
>PXSQ01000104.1 GCA_003022725.1 Halobacteriales archaeon SW_7_65_23
ATCACGAAAGACGCACAGCGTCTTTCGAACGACCACGGTGGGCAGGCACAAGCGAGCGAGGGTCGCTTTTTGCCTGCCGTGTCGCCACGGCCTCGGAGACGCCCTCTCGGGAACGGTTTGATGGCCTTCGTCGTCCGGGCGGACCCCAATCCAACCGCCAGTTTTTGCCCGTTGTGCTTGCCCCACGATACGCTGTCAGGATGCTTAATTCCGGCGGTTGTGGCGGAGTTGTCGGATTCATCCCCGCCGTTCACGGCGGGGCTTGCTCCTCGAACTTCCGTCAGCAAGTTCGAGAACTAATAGTGATTGTTGCGATTATTTTTGTGACTATGTCACGTGAACGGTTGGTTCGCGGGCTGAGCCCCACAAATTGTGACTCCCCGGCGGTAAAGAGTCGCAACAATCACTATAAGGCTGCGTCGAGCGGGCAAAAGCGAACCGGATTCCCGCCGTCGGGAATCAGTTGATGTTGGCGTCGATGTCTTCCTGAGCGTCGTCGAGCGCCTCCTGTGGTGTTTTCTCCTGCACCAGCGCCTGGTTGCAGTTCGTATAGACGATTTCGGAGAACTCGCCGTACTGTGGCGTCGCCGGGCGAGCGCTCGTCTGCTGGAGCGCCTCTGCGAAGATTTCGAGCGAGCCCTGCTGTTCGTAGTACTCCTCGGAGTACAGCTCCTCGCGGACTGGGAGCCGACTGTACTCGAGTGCCAGCATCTCCTGGACCTCCATGGAGCCGACGTAGTTCGCGAGCGTGTTTGCCGCCTCCTTGTTCTCCGAGAAGTTGTTGATGAGGATACTCCAGCCGCCGAGACAGGAGTTGTTCGCGTCCTCGTTACCCTCTGCTTTCGGCATCGTCGTGACGTCGAACTTGTCGGTGACAGGCGTATCATCCTCGTAAATCGAGACCGCGTAGGGCCACTGGCGCATGAACAGCGTGTTCCCGTTCTGGAACGTCTGGCGGTTCCCGTCGGTCCCACTCGCCGGGATGTTGTCGGGTGTGATTTCGTACTCGTGGATGAGGTCGACCGCGTGCTGGAGCGCATCGACTCCTTCCTGGGAGTTGACCACCAGTTCGTCGCCCTGCTGGACGTTTCCACCGAAGCCCCACAGCCAGTTGAGCCACATGATAGTCAGTCCCTCGTTCGTCCCGCCCTGCCAGATGTACCCGTTCTCCATCTCGTCGTCCTCGTCGAGAATCGTCTGTGCCTGCTCGACGACTTCCATGTACGTCTCCGGGGGCTCGAAGCCGTACTCTTCTAGCTTGTCACTGCGGTAGTAGAACGCGTTCGCGTCAGTGAACATCGGGATGCCGTACAGCTCGCCGTCGATAGTGTTGGCCTCGACCGGGGTATCGAGCATGTTGTCAGTCACGCCCGACGTATCCTCGACCGGTGCAATCCACTCGTTTTCGATGAACTCTGCCGGCCAGACTACGTCCATCATCGACGCGTCGAACTCGGAGGACTGTGCGACGAACTGGTTCAGCAGGTACTCCCGTGTGGATGCGGATTCTGCCGGTGTCGCACTCGGCGAGAGCGTGATGCCCTCCTCCCCGTCTGACAGCCGTGACTGGAGGTCTTCGGCCTCGGGCTCGAACGATGAAATATGCGTGAACGAAACCTCTGTCGCCATATCACCGTTGCCGTTGCCGTTCCCGTTACCATTTCCGTTGCCATTCCCATTGCCATTGCCATTGCCGTTACCATTTCCGTTGCCGTTCCCGCCTTCATCGTCGCCGCCGATACAGCCAGCCAACATGCCTGCACTCCCGACTGCAAGCGCAGTGACAAGCTCACGACGACTGGGATGTTGTGGTCGATCCGTCATACGCTCTGACTCACTCACTGTTAACATTTAACATTATATGTTATTTTTCCTATACATAACAATATAAATTAAAAAATAGAGGAGTTCTTCGCCTACACGCGTTTGCCGGTTCACTCGGCCAGCGCTAGTCACTCGGCCAACGCCAGTTACTCGGCCAGCGCTAGTTACCCGGCCAGCGCCAATATCTCGGTCCAGAGCCCCTCGTCGACGTGAATCGTTTTGATTCGCTCGTTGCGAAGCGACGACGCGCCGGGGAGTCGAATCTCCGAGTCGGCCGCCGATTGCCGCTGTGTCAGTTGTTCGAGGAACGTCTCGATCCGTGCTGTGGTTCCCTCACCGCCGACTGCTGTCGGGTCCACGACAACGAAGAGGTCACCTTTCGTACAGGGGTCTTCCGTGTGGTAGGTGCCGGTCACGTCCTCACCCATGGCCGCACCCACGAGCCCGCCCGCAAGAACCTCGATGGCGATTGCAAGGCCCGACCCCTTTGGTCCCCCGAACGGGAGGATAGTGCCTTCGAGGGCAGCTTTCGGGTCGGTCGTCGGCTCGCCGTCCTCGTCGAGTGCGACGCCCTCCGGAATCTGTTCGCCGCGCTCGGCGGCCTCTTCGAGCGACCCGCGCGCGATGGCGGCGGTGCTCATATCCAGATTGAACGGTGGGTCAGTCGGGAGGCCGAGCGCGAGTGGGTTCGTCCCGAGCACCGGCTCGACACCGCCGTAGGGTGGCATCGCCGGTTCAGTGTTGGTCATCGCGAGACAGATGTAGCCGTCACGCCGGACCCGGTCGGTGTAGTAGCCGAGCGCGCCGAGGTGTGTGCTGTTGTGGACGCCGACGAGACCGACGCCATCCTGGTCGGCACGGGCGGTTGCCTCCCCGAGCGCTTCGACTGCGACGGCCGGTCCGAGACGTGCACCGCCATCGATCGTCGCCGCCGCCCCCGCGTCACGGACTATCTCGATATTGCCATCCTGGTCGACGTTGCCGTGTTCGATACCCCGAACGTACCGGGGCAACCGGATCAGTCCGTGTGACTGTTTGCCCCGTGCCTGTGCCGTCACGAGCATATCCGCGGTCACGTCGGCGTCCTGGCGACTGATGCCGTACTGTTCGAACGCCTCCCGTGCGGTCGCTTTCGCCCGGCTGCGGTCGATTTCGATGGTCCCGGTCATCACTACGCTCAGGTCGATGGACCGATGCGGTGAATCGCGAACTGGCTCTCACCGAGCACCTCAGACAGCGTCTGTTTGCCGTTGGCGACCTCCATAACCTCGTCCCAGAGCTGGTCGGTCGCCCACTCGATGCTGGCGTCCCCGACCAGTGCGTCGCTCACGTCGATGTCGGTCTCCTCCGGGACGCGCTCGGCACTGTTGGGGTTGCCCGTAATCTTGATTGTCGGCATGATGGCGTTCGAGAGGGTGTGGCCCTGACCGGTCGAGATGACCATGAAGTGGGCACCGCCCGCCCCGATGCCGGTGACTGACTCGGCACCGTGGCCGGGCGTGTCCATGATGTACATCCCGCTTCCGTCGGGAATCTTCTCGCCGTAGTCGACGATGTTCTGGATGGGGCCGTCGCCGGATTTGACGAGTGCACCCAGCGCTTTCTCCTCGATGGTGGTCAGGCCGCCGTCCATGTTGTCCGGGGTCGGCTGTGCGCCGCGGACGTCGTAGCCAGTGTCCCGGAGCCGCTGGTCCCAGTTCTCGACGCGGTCGAGAATCTCCCCTTTCACTTCGTCGTTGACCGCGCGGGCTGCAAGCCCATCCTCGCCGCCGAAGAACTCCGGCGTCTCGGCGAAGACGGCGCGGCCACCCTGGTCGATGAGCCGCCAGGCTGCACCGGCGGTCGCCTTGTGCTGACAGAGACCGCTGGTGGTGTCTGACGTGGCACAGTTGATACCGAAGGTGAGACGCGAGATATCGAATGGCTCCCGGCGCATCGCGCTTGCGTCCTGGACCATCTCCTGGGCTGTGTTCACCGTTGCTTCGAGCCCTTTCATCACGCCTCTCTCGCGGTGGATATTGACGCTCGCGCTGGGGCGACCTGTCTCCGCGATATCGTCCGCGAGTTCGTCACCGTCGACAATCTCACCGGCGTGAGCGACGACGACTGTGCCGTACGTGTTTGGATGCGTGCCGTAGCCGAGCAGCGTCCGGTAGGTCTGGAACACGTCAGGTTTGGTCTGACACCGGCCCAGCGGGTGGGTGATTGGAATAGCGTCGTCGACGATCTCCGCAGCCCGCTTGACCGTATCGTTCGCGTACGGTGCAGTTGCGATAATCGGGACGAAGTTTCTGATGCCGATACTCCCGTCGCTTCGTTCGTAGCCGTAGAACTCACTCATAGCTGACTTGTCATCCGTCTGCTGTCTGTTCGGCAGCCTGGTCGCCGCGACCGTAGTTGCTCTCGACGTTGTGGACGTGGACCCAGTCGCCGGCCGCGATCGGCTCCGACGCGTAGCCGATGCTCTTCCCGTACTTGTAGACGGTCTCGCCTTCGTCGATGTCTGTCAGGGCGATTTTGTGGCCGAACGGGATGTCGTCACCGACCGTAATCGTGCGCTCGGTCCCGCCGATATCGACAGTCACTGTTTCGCCAGCGTCGACCGTCCGGACTGCGGTTGCGAGGTTGTCCGTCGAGTCGACGACGATGATGTGGGAATCACCCATAGCTCAACTGGACAACCCGCGGGCCAAATAGCTTGCGAGAGTGTCTCCCTGATACGGTCGTGCATTAATTTTTCCCGACACGGTGTTGGTCGACGCCTCCACCGCCGGGAAAGCCCCCGGCACGCTCGCGGCCGCTGACCGGGATATTCTCGGCTCCGCTGCGCTATGCTCACGGGTCGCTCGGCTCCCCGTTCGCTTATCGAGACTCTCCTTACGGTCGAGTCTCGCAGCTCGAATAGTGGCCCGCTCAGCCAAACAGCATCCAGAGGCCGACAAGTGTCGTCGACGCGATGATGGCCCACGTCACCAGGACCACCAGCACCGGTCTGATGCCGGCATTTCTGAACACGTCCCCCTGGAGCTCGGTGCCCAGTCCGACGAACGCAAGCAGGAACAGCCAGTCGTAGGCGTTCTCGATGGCTGTCACCTGTGCGGACGTGAACACGCCGAGGCTGGCGATGCCGGCCAGTACGAGAAAGCCCACCACGAACTTCGGGAACTCCGTCCAGACGGTTCCGAGGCTGGTTGTCGTCTTTGCTCCGCGCCGTGCGTAGTAGCCCGCGTATGCCAGGACGACGCCGCCGATGAGCGCGTTGCGCGCGAGTTTCGTGAGTGTCGCCCACTGGCCCGCAGCCTCCGAATGAGCGAACCCAGTTGCGACGACCGGTCCGGTGCTGAACATGCTTACACCGGCCCAGACGCCGAACACCTGGTCGGGAACCGCGAGCAGCGACCCGGCGGCCGGATACACTGCAAGTGTAACAGCGTCGAACAGCAGTATCGTCCCGGCGGCGTACGCAATCGTCTCCTCTTTGGCGTCGATACTGCCGGCGACGGCGACGACTGCCGAGACGCCACAGATTCCAGTGCCTGCCGCAAGCAACGAACTCAGCCGCTCGCGGATGCCGAACACGTTCCGTGCGAGCCCTTCCACAAGCAGTGTCGTCGCACAGACCGCCGCAACGACCAGCGCAAGCACCACCGGGCCAGCGGCGACCAGCGACTGGACAGAGACCGATGCACCGAGCAGGACGATACCGGCACCCAGCCAGACCTTGTGGGTCGCAATTCCGGGTTCGAGCCACTCCGGGACGCCGATGACGTTCGCAAGCACCACGCCGATGACGACAGCGAGCAACAGCGGGTCTGGCCACGGGACGAGCGCGCCGAGCAGCCGGGCCACAACGGCCCCGACGACGAGAACGCTAATACCTGCCGCGATGACGCGAACCGGTGCCTGTTCGGTCGCCTCGTCCCCGGACATTATCCGGGTATCGGAACCTCCAGTCCGACGACCAGCGCGACGAGGACGACTGCAACGAGGACGCTCTGCCAGTCCGGTTCGAGCGCTCGCCAGTAATTGACGTCCTCCACACGACTGAAGTCGTGGGATTCCTCGCGCTCGGGGTCGGTCACTGCAACCGACCTCCGACGGAGGCAACTTCCCGACCGCCGCGTGGTCGGTCTCGGTTCGTGCGCTCCACGTCGGGGCGGTGAGCGCGTGGCAACGCCAGTCCATACGGACTCCCCCGCTTGTGGCACACGGGCCGCGCCATCGGCCGTACTCGCCTTGAAGCCACGTGACGAGACCCAACTGGGCAGGGGTGCTGTAGTTGTTGATGGGGAAGCCCAAGCCAGCCCCACATTTCCCGTTGAGTTAGATTCACGTTCGACCCCGCGCGGCCTAAGTCTTGCGGTTTCGTCGCTGGGCCTATCGCTTGGACCCACTCGTAAACGAGTGGGGTTCCGCTGTTATTTTGTCTCATAGTGATTATTGTGACTGTTTACCGGGTCGACCGCACGCAGTCGCTCGGTCGATCCTGGAACGACTCACAATATTCACTATCACGTGTTGCCCGACCGCCTCCCGTCTCCTGTTATCTGGCGAACGGTTCGAACCGGTCATCCCCGAAAATACAGATATCTGGCTATTTATATGATTGGAAATCCGGCAAGCTGTGTTTCGGGAAGCGAGCAGAGGACCCCCACTCTGTCATTGAGGTGTGTGTACGAATGGCAACCGATGTATCGAAGTCTCCCGAAGACGGGGGAATCGGCTCGTCAGTAAAGACAAAAGCGAGACGATACCGGGAGCTTCAGTTCACCGATGCGGAGATGGCTGTGATGCTGATTTCGCCGGGGCTGTTGTTTCTCGCGGTCATCTCTTACTATCCCATCCTCGATACCGTCTGGACAAGTCTCCACCAGGGGTCGGTGTTGCTGACACGGAGTGAGACGTGGGTTGGGCTTGAAAACTACCAGACGGTGATCGATGACGACTCGTTCTGGAACGCCTTCAAAGTCTCGATGATCTATACGTTCGTGAGCGTTCCCATCGAAATGGTGCTGGGGCTCGGACTGGCTATCCTGATAAACCGGAATTTCCGTGGTCGATACGTCGCTCTCGGCGCCATCCTGTTTCCCTGGGCGCTGCCCACGATTATCAACGCCGAGATATTCGCGTGGCTCTTTCACGGCCAGTACGGCGTCATCAACGACATCCTCGTCAGAATCGGCATCCTCGACGAGACGTTCTCGTTCCTCGCGAAACCCGACGCCGCCCTCTACTCGATGCTCTTCGTGACTATCTGGAAGACGACATCGTTCGTCGCGCTGATTCTTCTCGCCGGCCTGCAGAGCATTCCCAGTGACCTCTACGAAGCGGCGAAGATTGACGGCGCGAGCAAGATACGGCGGTTCTGGCACGTGACGCTTCCACTCCTGAAGCCGGTCATCCTCGTGGCGCTCATCTTCCGGACGCTCCCGGCGTTCCAGGTGTTCGGACTGCCCTACGGCCTGACGGACGGAGGCCCCGGCGAGTCGACGACGACGCTCGTGCTGTGGGCACACCGGGAGACGTTCAACTCGCTGAACTTCAGCGAGGGCGCTGCGGCGGCGAACCTCATCACGATTATGGCGCTCATCATCTGTCTCATCTACGTCGTCGTCCTCTACGAACCGGAGGTGCGGTGAGATGAGTGTGCGTACCCGCCTTCAGGAACTCAGGGAGGGGAAATCGAGACAGTTCGGTGAGAAAGTCGGCTTCTACTTCCTCATCGTCCTGCTGTGTCTGGTGTCGTTTTTCCCCGTGCTGTGGATTCTCCGGACCGCGCTGATGCCACCCGCAGACGTCGTCCAGTTCCCCGTCACCTACATCCCGGAGTCACCAACGCTTCAGAACTTCCAGGACGCGTTCGACCAGCAGCCACTCGGGCGGTATCTGTTCAATAGCTTCGTTGTCGCATCCGGAACGGCGGTTCTCTGTGTCGTGCTGGGCTCGATGATGGGCTACGCGCTCGCGCGCCTGGAGTTCCGGTTCAAGCTCCCCATCCTGATGTTGATTCTGGTCTCGGCGATGTTGCCCTTCTTCGGTCGCCTGATTCCGCTGTTCGAGCTTGCACTGGAGTATGACTTCCTCAACAGCTATTTCGGCCTCATCATCCCCTACACCGCGTTCCAGCTCCCGTTTGCCGTCTGGATCTTCCAGGCGTACTTCAAGGAGTTACCTGACTCGCTGGAAGAGGCCGGCCGTATCGACGGCCTCACGCATCTGGGCGTCCTGTTCCGGATTATCCTGCCGGTCTCGGCGCCCGCGATGGCGACGACGGCGGTCATCGTGTTCATCTTCGCCTGGAACGA
The DNA here is from genome assembly GCA_003022725.1 of Halobacteriales archaeon SW_7_65_23. GTDB lineage: Archaea > Halobacteriota > Halobacteria > Halobacteriales > Haloarculaceae > Halovenus. The sequence continues at coordinate 8,130 of PXSQ01000104.1, forward strand.
GTTCCTGTTCGCGCTCACCTTCATGAGCGAGCAGAAGATGTACACTGTCACTGTCGGCATCGCACTCTACGGCGGCCAGTTCCAGAACCCGTGGGGCACTATCATGGCCGCCGTCTTCATGGCCATCGTCCCGCTCATCCTGCTGCTCGTGCTCTTCCAGACCAAGATTATCGAAGGGTTGACGGAGGGTATTGGCAAATAAAACTGCCTCTACAGCCACTTTTTGACGCCGTTTCCGCGCTTCTCATAGTGATTGTTGTGATTATTTTCGGAGTCGCATCGCATTTTCGGGAGTTTCACGGGCTAACACCGGAGTCTGATGGGTCGATAGCGGTAAAGACTCACAACAATCACTATCAGACGTCGTTGACAACGTCAGCGGGCGTTTCCCCCTGGAGTGCAGCACGCACGTTCTCGGCAGCAGTCCAACGGCGCTCGCTGTTTGCTTCCTCGGAGTACCACGCGACGTGTGGCGTCACGAGCACGCGCTCGTGGTCGCAAAGCGGGTGGTCGGCGGCCGGTGGCTCCGTCGGGAACACGTCGAGCCCGGCACCGCCGATCTCGCCAGCGTCGAGTGCGGCCAGCAGGGCGTCGACATCGACGATTGGGCCGCGGGCGACGTTGACCAGCACGGCGTCGTCCCGCATCCGCTCGAACGCGCCCTCGTCGAACAGCCCGCGTGTTTCGTCGGTCAGCGGCGAGTGGATTGTCACGGCGTCGGCCCGGTCGAGCAGCGTCTCGAACTCGACTTTCTCGACGCCGTGCTCGGCCATCGTCTCGCTGTCGACGAAGGGGTCCGAGGCGATGACGTCACCAGCAAGCGACCCGAGACTGTCGGCGACGGTCCGCCCGATCGCGCCGAACCCGACGACGCCGACTGTTCGCGTCGAGAGGCGATGCATCGGCGGCGCAGCCTCGCGCTCCCACTCGCCAGCCGCGACTGAGCGCTGGTACTGGGGGAGTCCACGGAGCAGTCCGAGCAACAGCGTCAGCGCGTGCGTCGACACCTCTTCGAGACAGTACTCCGGGACGTTCGTCACGTAGATACCCCGTTCCGTCGCCGCCTCGATATCGACGTTGTCGACGCCGACGCCGTACCGGGCCACAATGCGACAGTCCGCTGCCGCCTCGATGTCCGCCGCGTCGAGGTCATGGCGCAGGTTCAACACGCCATCGGCGTCCCGGAGGGCCTCGCGGACTGCCTCGTCGTCGACGTCGACGCCGTCTGCCACGGCGGTGACGTCCGCGATGCCATCGAGGATGTCCTGCTCTATCGAGAGGTCGTCGAAGTCGTGGTCGGTTACCACGACGGTGTAGTTGGCCATACCGGGACTGTGCGTGGCGGGTAGAAAAAGTTCGGTGTCCCTCGTGGCCTCGCGGGCACGCTCGCTGGCGCACGCCACGCGAGTCATACTGGTGGCTGTAATTCTTTTACTCACCAGTCTCTGCTCTCTGCGGAGACAGACCCGTTCCGCCTGGATTCTCAATTCGAGTTTTCGCGTACGTACAGCCACCAGTATCAGGCGGACCGCCGACCGCCAGCACTCACACAATCAGTTCCGAGCCGTCAGTGAGATACTCGCGGGCAAGGTCACGGTTGATTTCCACTCCGAGGCCGGGGCCTTCGGGCACGCGGATGGTGCCGTCGTCGAGAATCGGTCCCGACCCGGCAGTCCGTTCGACGAAGTCGTTCCACCAGGGGACGTCACGGGAGTGATACTCCATCGCGATGAAGTTCGGAATCGCCGCCGAGAGGTGCGCGCCAGCGACGGTTCCGACGGGACTGGAGATGTTGTGCGAGGCAATCGGGATGCCATAGAGGTCACAGATAGTCGCAATCTTGCGCATTTCGCCGAGGCCGCCGCATTTGTTGACGTCAGGGGCGGCAATGTCCATGGCTCCCTCGCGGGCGTACTCGTTGAACTGCGAGGGGGTGACGAGGTTCTCACCGGTCAACACGGGAAGGTCGAGTTCGCGCGTGACCCGGCGCTGGGAGTCGAGGCGCTCGGGCGGGACGGGGTCTTCGAGCCACGCCAGGTCGAACCGTTCGAGTTTCTTGCCCAGTCGAATCGCCGTCTCCGTGGTGAAATTCCAGTGCAGGTCCATCCCGAGGGTCACGTCGTAGCCGATTTCGTCCCGGACTGCCTCCACGAGCGAGACTTTGTGCTCGATGGCCTCGTTGTCCATGCGGCGGTTGGCCTCGTCGTACTGTTCGTGGGTCAGCACGTCCAGGTCGAACTTCAGCGCGTCGAACCCTGTGTCGACGACCTCGCGGGCCGCCCTGGCGTAACCCTCGGGGGTGTACACCTCCTGTGGCGCTGCAGACTCGGCTTCGCCCAGCGACTCGCCGCCGTGGGTGTCACAGTAGATGGTAATCCCGTCGCGGTACTTCCCGCCGAGCAGTTCGTACACCGGGACATCGAGCACCTTCCCCTTGAGGTCGTAACACGCCGTCTCGAGGGCAGTAAAGGCCGCCTGGCCGATGCGACCACAGCCGGTGTATCGCTGGTTGAGCATCTCGACGATGCGGTCCGTATCGAGCGGGTTCTCACCGACGAGTTCGAGTTCCATCCGCTCGGCCATATCCAGCGCTGCCTCCGCACGGAAGGTTTCGCCGATACCGTACTGTTCGGTGTCGGTCTCGATTTTGACGATACCCCACGTGAAGTTGCCTGCGATAGCCATCGTCTCGACGGCCGTAATCTCGATGTCCCGGTCGGGCGGCCTGCTGATGTGGTCGCCGCCCATGTCCCGCCACGGTACCCCGCCGCCGGCCGGAATCCGGTACTCTGGTTCGTCTGTCATGTACGGACCGCGCGGACGCTGCGAGTATAACGATTGCGGAACGTGAGACAGCTTTATGTGCGAAACGCCCGCCAGTCAGGGCAATGGAACGGACCAGTATCGACGCTGTCCGGTCGTACGAACTGCTGGAAAGCGGTGTCGTTTTCGAGTGTGAGACCGACCGGACACTCGAGACGCCACGAAGCCCAGACCGGACTGTTCCCGTCTGTCTGCAGTTTCTCACGCCGACGACGTTTCGCTTCTCGCTGCAGGCAAACCCCGAGGCGGCGGGGCCCATCACTGAGCGTGACGAGGAGCCACCCTTCTTCGAGGACCGCATCGCGGAACCGGTCACTATCGATGCGACCGAGTCCGATGCGGAACTTCGACTGGAGACAGACGCGCTCACTATCGTAGTCGGGCTCGACGCCTGGTCGTTTCGTGTCGAGGACGACGACGATGTTGTCTTCAGCGAGCAGCGAAGCGACACCGACGTCAGGGGTGACCACCGGGTCGACCCGCTGGGCTTCGTCGAGGAGGAAATCAACCACGGCCCGTACAGAGTGACAGAGACGGGGCTGTCGTTCGGTCTGCAGTCGGGCGAATCACTGTACGGGCTCGGCGAGTCGTTCACCGAGTTCGACAAGCGCGGCCAGCGCGCCGAATCCTGGCACGTCGAGCCACTCGGCACCGAGAGCAGTCGCGCGTACAAGAACGTCCCCTTTCACCTCTCGACCCGGGGGTACGGGCTGCTGGTCGATACGACCTGTCGTGTCCGGTACGACCTCGGCGCGTCCTCGACTGCCAGTGCCAGCATCGGTGTCGAAGACGACGAACTCTCGTTCGTGTTCTTCTACGGCCCCGATTTCGAGGATATCCTGCAGACTTACACCGGGTTGACCGGCCGGCCAGAGCGCCCGCCGAAGTGGAGCTTCGGGGTCTGGATGTCGCGGCTGGGCTACGAGTCCCGCGAGCAACTGGAGTCCATCGCGTCGCGTCTGCGCGAGGAGTCGATACCGGCGGACGTGCTGCATCTCGACCCGTTCTGGATGCGCGAGTACAAGTCGACAGACCTCGTCTGGGACCGCGAGCAGTTCCCGGAGCCGGAGGGGATGATTGAGGGTCTCCACGACCAGGGGTTCCACCTCTCGCTGTGGGAACATCCTCACGTCCCCGTCGGGACGGAGGCGTTCGAGACTGGGGTCGAGGAGGAGTACTTCCTGAAAGACGGCACCGGTTCACCGTACCTGCTGGAACGGCTCTGTCAGGGAGACTACCGGGGGGCAATCGTCGATTTCACCAATCCCGAGGCCGCGGACTGGTGGGCGGACAAACACCGCGACCTGCTGGCCATTGGCGTGGACACGTTCAAGACGGACTACGGCGAGTACATCCCGGAAGATGCTGTCTTCGCGGACGGGCAGACCGGCAAGTCAGGACACAACCTCTACCCCTACCTGTACAACAAGACGGTGTACGAGACGATTGCGGAGGAGCGGGGCGACGAGGCGGCGTTCGTCTGGGGCCGCTCGGGTTGGACGGGCAGCCAGCGCTACCCGGTCCACTGGGGCGGTGACCCACAGACGTCGTTCAACGGTATGGCCGCCGCGCTCAGGGGTGGACTCAGTGCGTCCCTGTCGGGGATCGGCTACTGGAGCCACGACATCGGTGGGTTCGCCGGCGAGCCATCACAGGAGCTGTACGTCCGGTGGGCGCAGTTCGGCCTGCTGTCGAGTCACTCGCGGTGTCACGGGACGACGCCGCGGGAACCGTGGGCGTTTGGCGACCGCGCGACCGACATCTTCCGGTCGACTGCTCGCCTCCGCTACCGCCTGCTTCCGTACCTCTACTCGCAGGCGACAGTGACTGCACGCACTGGCCTCCCGCTGGTCCGCCCACTCGTTCTCTCCTACCAGGACGACCCCCGGACCCACGACATCGACGACCAGTATCTCCTGGGGCCGGACCTGCTTGTGGCCCCAGTGTTCGACGCCTCCGAACGCCGGACGGTCTACCTCCCCGAGGGAACATGGCACGACTGGTGGCGTGGGGAGCGCTACAGCGGCAGGCAGACAGTCGACCTGTCGGTCCCGCTCGACCGGATTCCGCTGTTCGTCCGTGCCGGCGGTATCATCCCACAGCGAGAGCCGGGTGAGACAGTCCAGGCCGGGCCGCCCGACCGACTCGAACTGTTCGCGCCGCTGGCTGACGGAGAGGCGACGGGCCAGTACTACGACGAGAGCCAGGACGCGCTCGTCGACCTGTCGGTCCGCCACGAGGGCCAGAATGTCGCAATCACCATCGATGGGACAGCACCGACGTGTGAGTTCCGGATACCGGTCGACACGGCCCCCGAGACAGTCTCTATCGACGGGTCGGAACTGACGAGCGTTGACGGGGAACCCACCCCTGGCGAGTGGACGACCAGCGAGGGCGAACTCGTCGTTGCCGTCGCTGCCTGATACTGGTGATACTGTCGGACGTAACTCTGTGTCACATCGTGACACTCTCCTGGCTGTATTCGCACGGGTGAACGGCTGAATGTGACGCGTGACTCCACGAAATTACGTCCGACAGTATGAGTAACAGAATTACAGCCACCAGTACGAGCCATCCCGGGGTGGGTTTTATTAATCGCCCTTTCCAAACCAAGATATCGATTGCGAGGTAATAGCATGGGAACTGTTGAAATCAATGATCTTACGAAAATCTACTCGGGGGGCGGCGGCGGCATCGTCGCCGTCAAAGACCTCGATATAACGATTCAGGATGGGGAGTTCTTGGTACTGGTCGGTCCATCAGGGTGCGGGAAATCGACGACACTTCGTTGCATTGCGGGCCTCGAAGAGGTCACCCATGGAACGATAGAACTAGACGGCGTCGATGTCACGCACAAACGGCCCGTCGAGCGCGGCGTGGCGATGGTGTTCCAGAACTACGCCCTGTACCCACACATGAGTGTCCGCAAGAACATGTCGTTCGGGCTGAAGATGACGACGGACCTCTCGAAAGCCGAGCGCCACGAGAAAGCCGAATGGGCCGCGGAGTTGCTGGGTATCAGTGAACTGCTCGATAGCCAGCCAAAGGAACTCTCGGGCGGGCAACAACAGCGGGTCGCGCTCGGGCGCGCACTCGTCCGTGACCCCGAGATTTTCCTGATGGACGAGCCGCTGTCGAACCTGGATGCCAAGCTCCGCGCGGAGATGCGTACCGAACTTCAGGAACTCCAGCAGGACCTCGGCGTGACGACCATCTACGTCACCCACGACCAGACCGAGGCGATGACGATGGGCGACCGGATTGCAGTGCTCGACGGCGGACAGCTCCAGCAGATTGGCACCCCTCTGAAGCTGTATCACAAGCCACAGAACCAGTTTGTCGCCGGCTTCATCGGCAGCCCGAGCATGAACTTCCTGCACGTCACCGCTCGTGACGGCGTGCTCGAACACGACCACTTCAGCTACGAGATTCCCGAACTGGTCGAACGGGATGTCGAGCCTGGTCAGGACCTCGTGCTCGGTATCCGGCCCGAGGATATCGAACTCGCGAGCGACGGCGACGACAACTCGATTCCGACGACTGTCAGCGTCGTCGAGCCGATGGGTGAGCTTTCGTACGTGTACATCGACATCGGTGACCAGACGTACACGGCAAGCGTCTCTGGTGAACTCGTGTTCGACCCTGGCAAACCACTCGACGTGCTCTTCCCGCCCGAACGCGTCCACCTCTTCGACCCCGAAACTGGTGACGCCATCAAGAACCGCGTCGTCAGCGAGGAGGTCGAAGCTCAGCAGCGCTCTATCTAACCCTGCCGTGTCGTTACTCGCTTTCCGCGACGCTCTCGCGGACCTTCACGGCCATCCCGGTCTCGAACGAGAGGATAGCTTCACCGGGGAGTTCATACTGGTGGCTGTCATTCTTTTACTCACCAGTATCAGCATGTACGGCGTGACAACGACATCGGCCGCCGCGATGCCGACCATCAGTATCAGACGGTGAGACGGAGGAGGCACGGATGTCGCGCCCTTTTTATTGATGAGACGAGTCCATTCGCGTATGAGCGAGCAGGACGCCGATACGGGTTCCGAGGGCGCGGACGGCGACTCGAACGGCCTCGAGGGAACCGAGGAGCCCGAGGACGTCACCGAGCAGCTCTCGGAGATCGCCGAGGAACCGGACGGCGACGTCGACGTGGCGCTGTCAGACGTCGTCATGGATGCCGTCGAGGCCGGCGACGTCGAGTCAGTCGAAAAGCCGGATCCGGAATCGGTGGTCGTCGACGAGGCGCTCGTCGAGGAAGTGGATGCGAGCGACCCCGAAACCGTCGCGCTCGCGATCGAACTCCTGCGGTCGTACGTCGACGCGCTCGAATCCGCGACCGCCGAGCAGCGCGAACGCGCGGCGGAGTTCGAGTCGCGGCTGAAGCGCAAGCAGGCGGACTTCCAGAACTACAAGCAACGCCAGGAAAAGCGCATGGAGGAGGAGATCGGGCGCGCGACCGAGGACCTGGTCACGCGCCTGCTGGACGTCCGCGACAATCTCGACCGCGCGCTGCAGCAGGATGAGGACGCCGATATCAGGGGCGGCGTCGAATCGACGCTGGAACAGTTCGACCGCGAACTCGACCGCGAGAACGTGAGCCCGATCGAACCGGAGCCTGGCGAGGAGGTTGATCCGCAACGTCACGAGGTCCTGGTCACGATCGCGTCCGACCAGCCCGAAGATCGGATCGCCCAGATACACCGGACGGGCTACGAGATGGCGGGGAAAGTGTTGCGTCCCGCACAGGTCGCGGTCAGCGATGGATCGGTCCAGGAGGACAGGACGGACGCCGGCGAAACTGAGGACGCAGACGAAGAGGACGCCTGATGGTGATTGTTGGGTGAGTTGCGGTCAACTACAATCTTTGGCTCCAGGCGATCGCCGTGGGGCAAAACTGCGGGAGAGCGGCCCGTGGCCGTCGCGGCGGAAAACGGAATCTAGCAACTTTTAACCGGGACAATCGGATACATTCGCACAAGATGACGAGCAACAAGATTCTGGGCATCGACCTCGGGACCACGAACAGCGCGTTCGCGGTCATGGAAGGCGGTGACCCGGAGATCATCGTCAACGGCGAAGGTGACCGGACGACGCCCTCCGTGGTGGCCTTCTCCGACGGGGAGCAGCTGGTCGGCAAACCGGCGAAAAACCAGGCCGTCCAGAACCCCGAGAACACTGTCGAGTCGATCAAGCGCCACATGGGCGAGGAGGACTACTCCGTCGAACTCGACGGCGAGGAATACACGCCCGAGCAAGTCTCGGCGATGATCCTCCAGAAGATCAAGCGCGACGCGGAGGACTACCTCGGCGACGAGGTCGAGAAAGCGGTCATCACCGTTCCGGCGTACTTCTCGGACCGCCAGCGCCAGGCGACCAAGGACGCCGGCGAGATCGCCGGCTTCGAGGTCGAGCGCATCATCAACGAGCCCACGGCCGCGAGCATGGCCTACGGGCTCGACGACGAGTCCGACCAGACCGTGCTCGTCTACGACCTCGGCGGGGGGACCTTCGACGTCTCGATCCTCGAACTCGGCGGCGGCGTCTACGAGGTCGTCGCCACCAACGGCGACAACGAACTCGGCGGCGACGACTGGGACCAGGCGATCATCGACTACCTCGCCGAGGAGTTCCATGAGGAGCACGGGATCAACCTCCGGGAGGACCGCCAGGCGCTCCAGCGCCTGCACGAGGCCGCCGAGGAGGCCAAGATCGAGCTCTCGAACCGCAAGGAGACGACGATCACCCTCCCCTTCATCGCCGCGGACGACGACGGCCCGAAGGACCTCGAAGCGTCGCTGACCCGCGCGAAGTTCGAGTCGCTGACCGAGGACCTGGTCGACCGGACCGTCGGCCCGACGGAACAGGCGCTGGAAGACGCCGGCTTCACCAAGGAGGATATCGACGAGGTGCTGCTGGTCGGCGGGTCGACGCGGATGCCGATGATCCAGGACAAAGTCGAGGAGATGACCGGCCAGGAGCCCAAGAAGAACGTCAACCCCGACGAGGTCGTCGCGCTCGGCGCGGCGATCCAGGGCGGCGTCCTCTCGGGCGACGTCGACGACATCGTCCTCGTGGACGTCACGCCGCTGTCGCTCGGCGTTGAGGTCAAGGGTGGTCTCTTCGAGCGCCTGATCGAGAAGAACACGACGATCCCGACGGAGGAGTCGAAGATCTTCACCACGGCGCAAGCCAACCAGACGCAGGTCCAGATCCGCGTCTTCCAGGGCGAGCGCGAGATCGCCGAGGAGAACGAACTGCTCGGCGAGTTCACGCTGACCGGCATCCCGCCCGCCCCCGCGGGCACGCCACAGATCGAGGTGACGTTCTCGCTGGACGAGAACGGCATCGTCAACGTCGAAGCCGAGGACAAGGGCTCGGGCAACAAGGAGGACATCACCATCGAGGGCGGCGCGGGCCTCTCGGACGACCAGATCGAGGAGATGAAAGAGGAGGCCGAGCAGCACGCCGAGGAGGACCAGAAGCGCCGCGAACGGATCGAGGCGCGCAACCAGGCCGAGTCCACGATCCAGCGTGCCGAGACACTGCTCGACGAGAACGAGGAGGCAATCGACGAGGAGCTCCGCGACCAGATCGAGAGCGCCATCGAGGACGTCGAGTCGGTCCTGGAAGACGACGACGCGACGAAAGAGGAGATCGAGACTGCGACCGAGGACCTCGCCGAAGAGCTCCAGGAGATCGGCAAGCAGATGTACCAGGAGCAGGCCCAGGGTGCTGCTGGTGGCGCCGGCGCGGGCCCCGGCGGCGCTGGGCCGGGTGCAGGTGCTGGCGGCGCTGGTCCGGGCGCTGCTGGCGGGGCCGCTGGCGGCGCGGCAGGCGGCGCAGCCAGCGCCGGCGAGGAGTACGTCGACGCCGACTTCGAGGATGTCGACGACGAGGAGGACGTCGACGCGGATGGCGGCGACAAAGAAGACGACGAGTAATCGCTGCGACCGATGGCGGACCTCCACATCGACGTCGACGAACGCGAGCTTTCGGCCTCCTGGACCGACGAGAACCCGGAGACCCGCGACGCGATCGCCGACGCGCTCCCGCTGTCCGGCGACGCGACGCGGTGGGGCGACGAACTGTACTTCCCGATTCCGGTCGATGTCCCGCCGGAGAACGCACGTGCGGAGGTCCCGGTCGGTGCGGTCGCCTACTGGCCACAGGGAGACGCGCTGTGTCTCTTCTGGGGTCCGACCCCCGCGAGTACGGGAGACCAACCCCGGGCAGCAGCCCCGGTATCCGTGGTCGCAGAAATCGAGGACGTGCAACCGCTGCAGTCACTCGCTGGTGGGGCACGAATCACCGCGCGAAGCGACTGATACTGGTGGCTGTAAGTACGTGAAAACTCGAACTGAGAATCCAGGCGAAAAAGGTCTGTCTCCGCAGATAGACAGCCAGACGTGATTCAGTTACGCCATGCTCTCCCAACTCCCGTTGTTCGGGCCATGACACAGCCGATGGACTGTCCTGGCACTGGACGGAGTCACGTCTGGCTGTCTAGCAGAGATTGGTGAGTAAAAGAATTACAGAAACGACTGCTCGCCCCAGCGGGGCCGCGAGCCGGGCAGTCCCGGGCGAAAATAACTAACAGACATAAACAAAATAAGAAATATTATATACCTACATCTTGTATCCAGCAGTAATGACACGGATAGTCTCCACGACGACGGGACTGTACCCGCTCCCGGATACGGCAAAAGATGAGCTGTCGGACCTGAAAGGCAATCAGAAGGAGGATCTGATCGGACCAGATCTGGACGACGAGACGGAAGCTGTGTACGACGGCGTACGCGCGGACCTGATCGAGACGCAGGCTGACGCCGGCCTCGACCAGGTCGTCGAAGGCCAGGCACGATGGGACGACATGCTCGCGCATCCCCTTGCCGTCCACGAGGCCGTCGAGACGCGGGGCATCGTCCGCTACTACGACAACAACAACTTCTACCGCGAGCCAGTGGTCACCGACGAGCTGACCGCTGACGGCGACGTCGCGGCCGAACTCGAAGACGCGGCCACGCAGGTTGATGAAGGACTGCAGGCGGTGCTGCCCGGGCCGTACTCGCTGGCGGACCTGGGGACCGACGAGCACTACGGCGACTCCGCCGAGTACCTCGCGGCCGTCGCGGAGTTCCTCGCCGGCGAAGCCGGGGCGTTCCCGGACGTCGAGACGCTGTTCCTGCTGGACCCGTCGCTCGTCGAGAACCCGCCGCGCGCGGGCTACGACGAGGGCGAGGGCGAGGACGCGTTCAGCGACGCGATCGAGGGCGAGGCCGTGACCGACGCGATCGACACGCTCGCCGGTGCGGTCGACGCCGAGGTCGTCGTGTACCCCTACTGGGGTGCCCTGGACGAGAAGACGCACGCTCACGTCCTGGACGCCGACGTCGACGCGCTGGGCTACGATCTGGTTTCCGAGCCCGACGACAACGTGTACAACGTCCAGGAGTATGGCACCACCGACGACGTGGCGCTGGGGCTGGTCGACGGGCAGAACACGCTCGTCGAGTCCCCGGAGACGGTCCGGGAGCGCATCGACTGGTTCGGCGAGTCGACGCCAAGCGAGGAGTACGGCACCGTGTACGCGGTCCCGAACACGGAGCTGTTCTACCTGCCGGAGAACAAGTTCGAAGCCAAACTGGAGACGCTTGCGAACGCCGCTCATCTGGAGGTGACAGCATGACTCGCGACCAGTTCCGCCCGCCAGAACACGACAACGAACACTTCCTGCTCACGACGGTCGTCGGATCGTACCCCAAACCGAAGTGGCTCCACCGGGCCCGCGACATGTGGAACGACGACGAGAACAGCTTCGACGACGACGACTTCGAGGAAGCGAAAGACGACGCTTCGCGGCTGATCACGAAAGAACACGAGCGGGCCGGACTCGACGTCGTCGTCGACGGCGAGATGCGGCGCAACGAGATGGTCGAGTACTTCGCCCACCGCATCGACGGCTGTGAGTTCAACGGGCCCGTCAAGGTGTGGGGCCACAACTACTTCGACAAGCCAAGCGTCGTCGACGAGGTCGAGTACGACGAGGAGTGGCTGATCTCCGAGTACGAGTTCACCGCGGCGGTGGCCGACCGACCCGTGAAGGTGCCGATCACCGGCCCCTACACGCTCGCGAACTGGTCGTTCAACGAGGCCTACGAGACCGACGAGGAGCTGGCATACGAGCTCGCAGAACTGGTCAACGAGGAGATCGAAGGGCTGGTCGAGGCCGGCGCGCGCTACATCCAGATCGACGAGCCGGCGCTGGCGACGACGCCCGACGACCACGCAATCGTCGGCGAGTGTCTGGAGCGGATCACCGCCGACGTTCCCGACGACGTCCGGCTCTGTCTGCACGTCTGTTACGGCGACTACTCGCGGATCTACCCCGAAATTCTCGACTTCCCGGTCGACGAGTTCGACATCGAACTCTGTAACAAGGACTACGAACAGCTCGACGTGTTCCTCGATCCGGAGTTTACGAAGGATCTGGCGGTCGGGGTAGTCGACGCCCACGTCGGCGAGGTCGAGTCAGTCGAGGAGATCGAGTCAAACATCCGGAAGGCACTGGAGATCGTCCCGCCGGAGCAGCTTACGATCAGCCCCGATTGCGGGCTGAAGCTGCTGCCCCGCGAGGTCGCCTACGGGAAGATGGAGAACCTCGTGCAGGCAGCCCGCAACGTCGAGGCGGACCTCGACGCCGGCGAGATCAGCGCCGGCCAGTCCCAGGCAGTCGCCGACGACTGATCCGCCACCGGGGGATGACGCCGGGCAGTCGAACGGACCGTGCTCGGTCAGGCAGTCACCGACGAGAGATCGGGTTCGGACGCGAAGAACGTGCAGCCGGCGAGGCTGAGCGGCAACGCCCCGCTGACCGCCTGCAACACTCGGCGCCGTCTCATAGCTGAATCAACCGCTGGCTGGTATTAATCGCTCCGATACGAGCTTTACGAAGGTACGGCCGACAGTATCAGCGGGTGTTGATATCGTCCTCGTCTTTGACGATGCGGGTTTCGGCCTCGCCGCTGGACACCTCGTTGACGAGGTCGTAGAAGTCGTTCTGCATCCCGGCGGGGAACTCGATGACGCCGATCCAGGAGCCGTCGGGCTGCCACTCTTCGCGCTGGAGGTCGCCGAACTCGCGGATCCTGGCCTGGCCGCTGCCGGCGTAATCGGGGGGGAGGTGTGCGGCGACCGTCACGGTGTCGAACCGGATCGGAATGACCGGCCGCAACGCGTCCAGCGCGTCGTCGACCTGGGCCTCGACCGGTTCCATCGGATCGATCCGGAAGTCGGTCTCCTCCAGCGCCGACTCGATGCGCTCGGGCGGATGGGGGGCGTCGTCCATCTGTGGGTTCACAGCGTTGCGCGTGATCCGGTTGACTAGATCCTTGTGCTTGCGCTCCTGCATCTCACGGCGCTGTTCCGCCGTGATCTGGATCTCCCCGCGCTTGATTACCTCGGGGATGATCTCCAGGGGGTCTGTGGTTCCGAACACCTCTTCGAGTGCGTCCTCCGGCGGTCGGTCGCCCCGGGAGGCGTCCTCGAAGACGTCCTCCGCGGCGATGACATCCTCCAGCTCCCCCTCGAACTCGTCGCGTTTGATCGCCAGCGCCGCGTCCGGGTCGACGAGCACCTCGAATCGCTCCCCGTGGGACTCCAGGCGCGCAGTGACTGCCTCGTCGAGTGATATCATACCGTCGTCTACTGGAGCGGAATTTAAAGGTGTTTGTGCTGTCGACGCTCCTGCCGGTTGCATGCGTGCGAACGGAGCAGGGGTGGACGTTACTCTTCGCTGTTTTCTTCGGGTTCGTCCTCTGCCAGCAGTTCGAACTCCTCGAGGTACTCGACCTTCTCGTCCTCGGTGAGTTCGTGGAACTGCTCGGTCTCGACATCGATGGTCGCCACGCCGATCCCTTCGGTGGTGAGTCCGTCGTCGTTGACCGATGCCAGCGCTGCCAGGGCGAGCCCGACGCCGCCATCGAGGTCCATGTCGTCGCTGTAGTTCTCCTCGAGGTACTCCCGGATGTCGCCGCGGTCAGCGCCCACGGCGAGCGCTTTCCACTCGTAGGGCGTGCCCGATGGATCCGTCTCGTAGAGCTTCGGTTCGCCGTTCGCGATCCCGGCGATGATCAGCGCGACACCGAACGGTCGCGCGCCGCCGACCTGCGTGTACTGCTGGATGTAGTCGGTGACCTCCTTGGTGAGCGTCTCGACGGCGATCGGTTCGCCGTAGCGCAGCTCGTTCACCTGCGCGCGCCGGCGGGCGAAGTCGATCAACTGGCGCGCGTCGGCCACGTGGCCCGCGCTGGCAATGCCGATGTGGTCGTCGGCCTTGTGGATCTTCTCGACGCTGTCCCGTTCCATCAGCGGCGACCGGATCCGTTTGTCGACTGCGATGACGACGCCGTCAGTCGTTCGTACACCGATACTCGCCGTTCCGCGTTTGACCGCCTCACGGGCGTACTCGACCTGGTAGAGGCGACCGTCCGGGGAGAAGATGGTGATCCCCCGGTCGTAGGCCTGCTGTTGGTTTTGTCCCTGCATAGTTAGTTGATATCGAGGGTCGTCGCGCCCGCGAACGCGTCATCGGTCCGGACGTCCACGCGACCATCCCTGACGGACGCGGACTGGTCGGCGTCCTCGAACACGACGTGTCTCTGGTCCGGGTCTTCCCGTCCGCGCCCCATATACTTTTCCTCACAGGCACGGACCGTTCCCCCGACGCCGCCGACGCGCACGCCGACTGGCGCCCCGTCGACCTCGTCGAGGCAGGCGATCACGGCCCTCGCACGCTCGACCTCCCCCCGGCGGGTCCTGACGATGGCCTCGCCGCCGCCCTCGCCGAACCGAAACCGCATCACGGAGAGGTCCAGCGCGGCGCTGCCGGCGTCGCCCACCAGGTTCTGTGCGCCGTACCACAGCTCGCGCTGGAACGCGTCCCGGTCGATGTCGGCATCGGGCCAGCTCTCGATCCGGACGGCGAGGTACCGCCAGCGGGGCTGGAGGTGTTTCGGGAGGTGTTTCACCCCATCTCACCCCGCTCGCAGGCGATCACACCGACCTGCTCGTGGACGCGCTCGACGGCTGTGACGACGAACCCGGCGTCGGTCATCGCGTCGTACTCGGGGGCCTTCTCGTCGAACCGCGCGGCGTGCTCCGAGAGTGATCGCTTCATGTTCAGTCAGTTGGACGCCAGCAGTAATACTGGTGGCTGTAATTCTTTTACTCACCAGTCTCTGCTATCTGAGGGTACAGACCCGTTCCGCCTGGATTTTTAATTCGAGTTTTCACGTACTTACAGCCACCAGTATAAGAACCACCCGCCTCGATCCAACCCCTGACCGATCCGCACTGCCTGACCGGACTGACATATTCGAGTTTTCACGTACTTACAGCCACCAGTATGAGTATCAATCGGGATGATTTTGGGAGTGATTTGAATAGTGGTGCTGCACAAACGTGAGCCAATGGAACGGCACACACTCTACGGCGGCGGCCTGCTTGCCGCAGGGGTGTTGCTGGCGGGCACGCAGCTCGTGCAGGGGGTCCAGCAGGTGGAGGGGTTCAAGGGGAGCGACAGGGCGCTCGTGTTTGCCTTCGAAACCGCCCCGTTCGTGCTGATCGCGTTGACGCTCGCGTTCGTCGGCTACTGGCTCACCACCCAGCCGGCGTACGAGCCCGACCTCCCTCGGATCATCGCGTGGGGAGTCGGCAGCACGCTGCTGTTCGCGTCGGTGGCGGCGCTGATCCTGTTCAGCCAGCAGGT
The DNA here is from genome assembly GCA_003022725.1 of Halobacteriales archaeon SW_7_65_23. Lineage (GTDB taxonomy): Archaea > Halobacteriota > Halobacteria > Halobacteriales > Haloarculaceae > Halovenus. The sequence continues at coordinate 23,722 of PXSQ01000104.1, forward strand.
GACGCGGAACACCCTGGAACAGGGGTCGTACATCGCGACAAATCACATCACGGTCGGGAGCTCAACCGGTGTGAGTCGATCGACGAGGTGAGTTCGCTCTGCATCCAGGCGATCCAGGCGTTTCTCGACCTCACGGAGGTCGCGCTGGTCGTCACCGACGGCAACGAGGAGGAGGTCGTCGATAACACTGTTCACAGCCTCACCGAGGACCGGCTGGTCGACCTGGCCGAAGACGCGCTTGACCGCGAGCCAGTATCCGTGACCATCAACGACACACCCTCGGGGGCTGAGGCGGTTGACAAACGTGCTGTCTCGATCCTTGTCACCGAATGCGACGGCTCCACGTTCGTCCTGCTCGCGCTGGTCAACGAGGCTACCAGTCTCGATGAGGAGGACGTCCAGTTGCTGAAACTGGGGGTAGCTCACGCCGCGACCGCGATCGAACGCATCCACGAACGACGGCGCGCCGTCGCCGAAGCCGACGCGACCGGCAGCGGCGATTAATTGTCCGCAGTCGGTCACGCGGGATCCGCTCGCGCTCCAGTCACCCGTCGGAAGACGAGTCGCGGCAGCCACCCGAGTTGTGCAGCAGTAGCGACGCACAGAGCGCGTCGGGGCCGTCAGCGTCGAGGATGCGGCGCTGGCGGCTGGCGCCACTCTCGGCGTCGAAAAGGTCGAGGATACCATTGACGCCCAGGCGGTCGGCCTCGCGTTCGACGAGGTCGGCGACTGGGACCGACTGTTCCCAGATGCGCCCGAGCAGTTCGGCGTCGTGCCCGTACCGCAACGCCCGCCACTTGTTCTCGTCGAGCAGTTCGCGGCGGTACCCCGATCCGGTCTCCCCGTCCTCGAAGCGCTCACAGAGGTCGATCACCAGTTCGTAAGCGTACTCGGTGAGCGCCAGGACGCGGTCGATGTCACGCTGGGCATCGGGAATCCGGATCTCGACGGTGCCGTGTGCGGAGTGTGGGCGGACGTCGTACCACAGTTCGCCGCGGTCGTCGATCGACCCCGTCTCGATCATCGTCCGCTCGAAGCGGTCGAACGCCTCGTAGGAGTCGAACGTCGTGGGCATCCCGGTGTTGGGCAGCCCCTCGAAGATTTTCGCCCGGGCGGAGGCGAGGCCGGTGTCGAACCCGTTCCAGAACGGGGAGTTAGCCGACAGCGCGAGTATGAGCGCGAGGTGCCAGCGGATCTCGTTGGCGACCCAGACGGCCTTGTCGGGGTCGTCGACGCCGACGTGAACGTGCAGGCCGGCCGTCGTGTTGCGGTGCTGGGGGTACTGGATGCGTTCGAGCTGTGCGCGGTACCGGGGTTTTTCCGCGTGGATCAGCTCGCGCCACCGCGCTGTTGGATGCAGGCCCGCGGCGGCGATGCCGTACCCGTGCTCGGCGGCGTGCTCGACCAGCGCCCGCCGGACGGCACGCAGCTGCTTGCGGGCGTCGTCAGGGTCCTCGATCAGCGGCGTCTGGGTCTCAATCACACACTTGAACAGCTCGTGGTCGAGCCGCCCCTCGAGAATGGCCGGGGGCTCGGACTCGTAGACGAGCGTGTCCGTCCCCGCACGCGGACGGTCGTCCTCCCCGACGACGAAAAACTCCTCCTCGATCCCAAGCGTGCCCAACCGGTCGAAGCTCTCGGCGTCACCAGCTTCCATCTGCCACCGCGTTGGACGCCGCCAGGCTAAAGTATTCCCCTTTCCCGGGCCACGCTCCCGGGACCGCCACTGTCAGGAGCGGCCCCCTCGGAAGCCGAACAACTCGAATTGAGAATCCAGGCGAAAAGAGTCTGTCTCCGCAGATAGACAGCCAGACGTGATTCAGTTACGCCATGCCGTCCCAACTCTCGTTGTTCGGGTCACGACACAGCCGATGGGCTGTCCTGGCACTGGACGGAGTCACGTCTGGCTGTCTAGCAGAGACTGGTGAGTAAAAGAATTACAGCCACCAGTATGACTCCGAAACCGCCGGCAAGGGTTTACAGGGCTCGGGGGCGGACCGTGGAACATGGCTCGGCCCGCGATCGAGATGGAGGCGCTGACGAAACAGTACGGCGAGACGACGGCCGTCTCGAACCTTACGACGACGGTCGCGGAAGGGAGCGTCTACGGCTTTCTCGGCCCAAACGGCGCGGGCAAAACGACGACGATGCGGATGCTGGCGACGCTGACCCGGCCAACCTCCGGGACCGCGCGAGTCGCGGGACAGTCGATCACCGACCGCGAGTCCGTGACGCCGCACATCGGCTACCTCCCGGAGGACCCGCCGATCTACGACGAGCTGACCGGCCGGGAACAGCTGCGGTACGTGGCAGGGCTCCGCGAACTGCCGGAAGCGGCGTCCAACGAGCGCATCGAGGCGATGCTCGAGCGGTTCGACCTGCGCGAGGACGCCAACAAATGGATCGGCGACTACTCCAAGGGGATGCGACAGAAAGTCGGCGTCATCCAGGCTGTGTTGCACGACCCGGCGGTCGCCTTTCTCGATGAGCCGACCAGCGGGCTGGACCCACGCGCAGCGCGCACCATGCGTAACACGATCGCGGAGCTCTCCGACCGGGACATGACGATCTTTCTCTCGACGCACATCCTCCCGGTCGTCGACGAACTCGCGGACACGATCGGCGTCCTCCACGACGGCGAACTCGTCGCCGAGGGCGACCCCGAGACGCTGAAATCCCGCGCGGAGGCCGGCGAACACGCGAGTCTCGAGGACGCGTTTCTCGCGGTTACCCAGAATCGCGAGGCCGAAACCGAACCCCCGGCGCAGTCGTCCCAGTAGTCCGGTCGTCGTCGACGGTCAGTACGGGCGGTCGCTGTCGACCATCAGTACGGCCGGTAGTTGTCGAACGTTCTGACGGCGTACCAGACCGACATGAAGGGGGCAGCGATCCCCAGTGTGACAACGAGCCAGGCGACAGCCGTGATCATCCGCGCGGTGATCGTCGGCGAGACGGTAGGGGCGAGAGACAGCAGGGTAGTCAGGCCCGTCGCAACCAGCGACGCCAGCCCGTCGACAGCGAGGACCGCTCCCGAGAGCGACGGGAGCATGATCGCCATCGTGTAGACCAGAAACGCGGTTTTGCTCGGCATGACGGCCTCGCGCTTGTTCATCACCCGGACGCTGCCGAACCGCGGGAACAGCGACCCGACCCCCGTCGCCAGAACCGGCGCCGCGACGACGCCGACCAGCGTGCCGGCAATCAGCAGGCCCGTCTCGATAGTCGACAGCGAACTGACGATCCCCGCCACCGGACTCACGACCAGCGCAACCGGTGCGCCGACCAGCACCCCGGCCAGCACCGTCCCCCCGACCACCTCGCGACCCGACACCGTTGAGATGAGCACCGACTCCATCGCCGGCCCGTGGTCGCCGAGCAGGTTCAGGGTGAACGCCGCACCAGTGCCCCAGACCACGTACAGCCCGAGCGCGACCGCGCCGTACTTCGGCAGCGTCCCCGTCTCGAGGAGTTCCTCGATGAAAAACACCGCCCCAAACAGGGGGTAGGCAACGTACAGCAGCCGGATCGGTGCGCGTTTCGTCCGCCGGATCGCGGTCACCGTCACGGTCCGGACGGGCTTGGAGACGGCTGCGTCGAGTACGGTCTCCAGGCGGTCGCTCGATTTGACCTCCTCTGGTTCCTCGTCGGACTGGGCAGGATCGGCAAACCAGTGAAACGCCGCTGCGCGGAACCCCCCGGCCATCGCCGCCGGGGCGATCACGGCCACTCCCGCGACCCCCGCAACTGCCTTCGCCGTCGAGAACGGCACCTCGGGGATGCCGACCAGCAGGAGATGGCCGGGCCAGCCGAGCGGACTGTCGCCCAGCAGGTCGAACAGCAGGACGGTGAGCGGCCCGATCCAGCCCAGCGCGATGGCGGCAAAATAGGCGACACCGAGGGCGACCACAAGCGGCGTCCGGTACCTGGCGATCGGCTCGTACACCGTCAGCAAGTGCCGGATGCAGACGCCGAGGACGAACCCGATCGGGAGCGCGACCGCCAGCAACAGCAGAAGAACGAGGGGGGCGAACAGCACCAGCGCCGGCGTTCCGGCGCCGTACGCGAACGACCCGGAGAGCACGAGCGTCAGCGGCGCGAGCCAGAGGGCGAACAGGACCAGTTCGGCCGCGACCAGCCCGACCACCGCGTTCCGAAGCGAAGTCGAGATCAGCGGGCACGCGGGTTCGTCGACATCGGCGACGTTGGTAAAGCCCCTGATCGTCGCCATGATCGTGAGGGCAATGAGAAAGACGGCGGTGACGCCGGAGACGACCCCGGGGACAGGCTCTAGGTCGGCACTGTCGATGCTGCCCGACGCAAGCTGTTCGCCCGCTGTCGAGAGGAGCAGTGTTCCGATGACGAGCAGCGGGCCCATCCCGATGACCCCCGCCACCACGTACAGCAGGATTTTCGTCTTGCTCGAGGCGACCTGCCGGATCACGCGACGGAGCTGCGTGCCGGCCACGACCCGTGCGGGACGCGAGCTCATCGCTCACCACCGGGAGGAGCCCCGCGACGCTGTCTTCCCATAGTCGGCCCTTCGCCGAGCACTCCCTAAAACATTCAGATGGAGTCTTACCCGGAGCAACAGCCCCAAGACTGGCGGGGTAAATGCCGCTGCTCGAACGGACGCCGGAGCTCCGAACACCCGCCCGGGCCGTCGTAGACTGCCGCGTTCGGCTACTCGTCGTCCCGTCCCGTCCCCCCGGTCTCGTCTCCGTGGTCGACCCGTCGGACGCCGGGCTCGACGAACGACGCCGAGAGCCGCTCCCGGTTGCGGTCGGCGAGCCGCCCCCACTCGGCGAGCCCGTCCTCGACTGCGTCCCCGTCCAGCCCGATCACCTCGCCGAGCGCACGGAGTTCCCGCGGCGCCCGCAGCTGGAGGTGCGACCGCGCGTCCGCGCTGACGACGAACGGTGCCTCGTACTCCGCGAGGATTTCCCGAAGCTTCCTGAGATCCCCCAGCGCTTGCACCCGCCGGCCCCCGGACGAGCGGAGCACCCGGCGAAGCGAGAGCTCGATCCGTACCCCGTTGCGCTTGGCTTCCTGTGCGAGCACGTGGTTGAAATCACCGTCGCCAGCCATCGGGTGCGCGAGCACGTCGACGGCCGGCTGTTCGACGGCGAAGCGGTTGATCGCGGGGTCGCCCCCGTGGACCACTACGAGCGGATTGTCCTCGCGGTGCGAGCCGACGTAGCCGCTGGCGCGCCAGGGATCCTCGGCCCGGATTTCGACGGCCGACACGACGTCGATGCCGTACGCCTCCTGGATCGCCGCGGGATCGTATGAGGCGGGGCTGTCGCCGTGGTTGCGGATCACGACGCCGTCGAAGCCGAACTCGCTGGCGGTCAGCGCTAGCCTGGCGGCGGTGCTCGCGCCGTCCGGCCTGGCGTGGACCGCCTCGTACATTCAGGACACCCCGAACGTCTCGGCGACGGCGTCGATCGCCTGCTCCTTCTTGGCGGGGTAGGCCTCGACTTTCCCGCGGAGCGTGAGGCCGTCACCCAGCCGCGCCTCGCCGTTGAACGCGGCCTGTTTCGAGAGCGAAACGAAAAAGCTGCAGTTCTCGTCGACCCGTTCGTCGAGTTCCCCGCCCAGCCTGTCGAACTCCTCGTCTGGAAGCGCCTCCAGTGCGTCGAGGACGCCCCGGACGTCGTCGGCGTTTTCCACCCGCGCCGAGAGCACGAGGATGCGGTCGCCGTGGTGGCCCTCGGACTCGGCGCGGTCGATCCCGAACTCCTCGGGGAGGAACAGGCGGAGCGCATCTTCGACGCGCTTGTCGTCCTCGGTGGCGTAGCTGAACGCCCGGAGGTCGACGTAGTGGAACGGGACCGATGCCATCGCCTCACTCAGCCTCTGTGTCGGCCTCGTCCCCGTCCGATTCGTCTTCATCCTGGGCGGCTTCCAGGGAGTCGGCGGGGACGCCCGGCTCCTTGCCGTCCTCGAAGCTGACCGTGTAGTTCTCGTCGCCGAACATCGTCTCCGAGACCTGCGTGATCTCGCCAACCTCGCCGTCGTAGTCGCTGTGCTTGTCGTGCAGGACGACGCTGTCGCCTTTCTCGAATCCCATACCCGCCCCTACCCCCGTCGAAAGTAAAAGTCACACCATTTTGAGTCGGACGCGAGCTTTCTCACCTGCTACGGGCTCGCGTTGCCGCGGTGATCGGCCTGGAGCCCCGCCTCGGCCACGTTGATGCCGTACTGGACCGTCCGCTCGACGCTGTCGAGTACGAGTCCCAGCAGGTACCCGTCGGCCAGCTCCCGGTCGTACAGCTGTTGGTCGGTCGCTTCGATATCCGCCAGCAACGCCTCCGCCTCGGCGACGACCGATCCCGTCTCCGAGGCGGGATCGAGCATCCCGGACAGCGAGCGACGGGCGACGCTCCGGGCGCGTTCGCCGAGCGACACGAGTTCGTCCGCCGTCGTCTCCGGGGGCTTCCCCTCGAGGCGACCTGCGATCGTGGCGATTTTCTCGGCGTGGTCGGCGATCCGTTCGAGCTGCCGGGCGGCCATGTAGTACTCGAAGGGAGTCAGCGCACCCCGTTCGCCCATCGTGACCGCGGGGTCGACAAGTGACTGCTGGAACCCCCGCGAGACGAGCGCGAACAGCCGGTCGACATCGTCGTCCTGCCGGGCGATGCCGGCGCCGACGTCGCCGTCAGCTGCGACGACCGCCGAGATGGCCTCCTCGTGCATCTCCATGGTGGTCCGCTCGATCTGTGCGAGCGTCTGCTCGGCCGAGAGCGTCCCCGCGTCGAGCATCGTCCGCGCTACCATCCCGTCGCCGTCCTCGGACATCACTTCGAGGCCGACGAACCTGCGGATCGTCCGGACCACCGCACGGCGCTGCTCCGGGGTCCGAAGCGCTTCGATACGGACCTCGTCACAGCCGGCGATGTACGCGGACGCGACCGAGTGTGCCACCGTGGCCGGTTCGCGCTCGTCGGCGACGACAGTCGACACGTGCTCGCCTTCGGTCGGGCCGGACTCGCCCTGGGTCATCACGAGCTGGTCGCCCTGGGAGTAGAGGTTCACCCGCGTCCCGGGCTCGATGTCCTGCTCGCCGGCCCAGTCCTTCGGGAGCGACACCGTGTACGTCGATCCCCCCGTGAGCTGTACCTTCCGTTCAATCGGCTCCGTGTTTTCGTTCATGTCAGTAAAGCAGTTCGTCGTCGTGTTCGACCATGTACACCGTCCGTGCGCAGATGTTGACCGCGTGATCTCCCACCCGTTCGATGTCGCGGATCGTCAGCAGTGCCCGCGAAACGTCCTCGAGGCGCTGTTCGACGCCCGCCTCGCCGGGATCGCTGGCCAGAAGCCGGATCACGACGTCCTCGCTTGCTTCCCGGCACTGCCTGTCGAGTTTGTCGTCCAGGCCCGCCACCTGCCGCGCCGCGTCCGCGTCGTCGGTTGTGTAGGCGTCCATTGCTGCCTCGACCATCTCGCCGGCGGCGCGCGCGATCGGCAGCAGTTCGACCGCGCCGGGGTCGCCCCCGGCCTCGCAGCCGTACTCCGCGAGGTTGACCGCCAGGTCACCGATCCGTTCGAGGTCGGTCGCGATCTTGAACGTCGAGGCGATGAAGCGCAGGTCCCCGGCGACCGGCTGCTGTAGCGCCAGCAACTCGACGCAGTCAGCCTCGATGTCGAGGTACCACTCGTTG
>PXSQ01000105.1:0-12551 GCA_003022725.1 Halobacteriales archaeon SW_7_65_23
GGTCATGTACGAGGGGACGCCCGATTATCCCGACAAGGACCGCCTCTGGGAGATCGTCGACGACTACGACGTGACCCAGCTGTACACGGCACCGACGGCGATTCGCGCGTTCATGAAGTGGGGCCCTGAGTACCCCGGTCGGCACGATCTGTCGAGTCTGCGGCTGCTGGGGACGGTGGGTGAGCCGATCAACCCGCGGGCCTGGAAGTGGTACTACAGGCACATCGGCAACGAGGAGTGCCCGATCGTGGACACGTGGTGGCAGACCGAGACCGGCGGGATGATGATCACGACGCTACCCGCTCTCAAAAAGATGAAACCCGGTTCCGCGGGGCCACCGTTGCCGGGGATCAGCGCCGACGTGATCGATCCGAGCGGGGACCCGGTCGAGGCCGGACGTGCGGGCCACCTTGTCGTCAACAAGCCCTGGCCCGGCATGTTGCGGACGCTGTACAAAAACGACGAGCGGTTCATCGACGAGTACTGGGACGAGTACTCGATCCCCGAGCGCGATCAGTGGGTGTACTTCCCCGAAGACGGGGCGAAGATCGACGACGACGGCTACATCACCGTGCTGGGTCGTGTCGACGACGTGCTGAACGTCTCGGGTCACCGGCTGGGAACGATGGAGATCGAGTCCGCCATCGTGGGCGTCGAGGGGGTGGCTGAAGCGGCAGTCGTCGGCGGTGACCACGAGATGAAAGGCGAGGCCGTCTATGCGTACGTTATCACCGAGGACGGCCAGGAGGAGAGCAAGGCGTTCCACGAGGAAATCATCGCGGCGGTCGAGGACGCGATCGGGCCGATCGCGCGGCCCGAACAAGTCATCTTCACGCCGGAGCTACCGAAGACGCGGTCGGGGAAGATCATGCGGCGGCTGCTTGAGGACATCGCCAACGGCGACGAACTGGGTAACACCAGCACGCTGCGGAACCCCGACGTCGTCCACGACATCCAGCAGAAAGTGAGCGGGGACTGACAGCCCGGACCAACTTCGGGTGATCACAATCCCGTTTCAGAGGATCTTCCGATGGATGCTGCAGTAGTCACCGGTGCCGGTCGCGGGCTGGGTCGTGCAACCGCACGTCGGCTGGCTGCGGAGGGGTACGCTGTCGCGGTCAACTGCGTCGCTCCGGGGGTAATGGCGACGCCGATGAACGAGGAACTGCAGTCCGATCCCGAGGCGATGGCCGAACAGCGGGAGCGGATCCCGATGGGTCGGCTCGGCGACCCCGAGGCGGCACGCCGAAAGAGCCTGCCGACGACTGATAGTAATTGTTGCGACTCTTTACTGCCGGGGAGTCACGATTCGTGGGCTTCAGCCCGCGAACCAACCGTTCACGCGACGTGGTGCCGAAAATAATCGCAACAATCACTATGAAAGGGCGAGGTGCGCTCGGTCCCTCCCGGGCGACGCAAGGACCGCAGCGAAGCGAGGACCGCAGCGAGCCCCGGAGGGTCGAGCGCACCGAGGGCTTTCTTCGATACGACGCCAGCACAACTCGGAGAAACGCTTCCTAGCGAGCGCACCCGTGGGGTTTTCACGCTGTTCGATTCTCACCTGATCACTACTATAGCAACCCCAAGCGGTTATACCCACAGCAACCCCAGTACAGGCCATGGAAGGGAGCTTCGCGGCGCGCCTGCGAAACCGGGAGCCGCTGGTCGGCGTCTGGTCGATCATCGACAACCCCACAGTGGCCGAGCACCTCGCACACGCCGACGCCGACTTCGTCGTGCTCGACGGTGAACACTCCGAGAACACCATCGAGGACATCGGTGTCGGGATCCGGGCGATCGAGGCTGCGGACGCCGGGACTGTCCCGGTCGTTCGCGTTAGCGAGAACAACGGCGCGGAGATCCGCCGGCTGCTGGACCTGGATCCGCGGGGGATCGTCGTCCCGCAGATCGAGTCCCTCGCAGAGGCCGAGGCCGCAGTCGACGCGACGCAGTACCCACCCGAGGGCGTCCGCGGGGTCGCCGGCTGTCGCGCCTCGGAGTACGGCCAGTGCCTCGGCGAATACCTCGATACCGCTAACGAGTCGATCGCGACGATCCTCCAGATCGAGACCGAGGGTGCCCTCGAAGACGTCGAGGAGATCGCCGCCATCGACGGGCTCGATGGCCTGTTCATCGGCCCGGCGGATCTCTCGGCGCGGCTGGGCGTGTTCGGCGAGTTCGAGTCCGAGGAGTTTCTCGCGGCGATCGAGCGCACCGTCGCCGCAGCCGCCGAGCACGACGTCGCCGTGGGGACGCTCGCGACCGGACTCGACTCCGTCGAGCGCCGCCAGGAGTGGGGCGTCGACTTCATGGCCGCCGGCACCGACATCGGTTACCTGCGCGAGTCCGCCGACCAGTACCTCGACCGCTACCACGACTCCCGGGAGTGACCATGTGCGGACGCTACAGCCTCTTCGTCCCGCCGAACGATCTCGCCGAGCGGTTCGACCTCCGGAGCGTCGAGGGGTACGAGCCGCGGTACAACGCCGCCCCGAGCCAGTCGCTGTCGGTGATCGCCGACGAGCAGGCCGAGACGCTCCAGCACATGGAGTGGGGCCTGATCCCGTCGTGGGCCGACAGCCGCGACGACGGCGGCCACATCAACGCCAGAGCGGAGACGGTCGCGGAGAAAGCGAGTTTCCGGGCGGCGTTTCGGCAGGAGGACGACGGGCCGCTGGCTGCCGGCCGGTGTCTGGTGCCCGCCAACGGGTTCTACGAGTGGACCGAGACCGACCGCGGCACGCAGCCGTATCGGGTGACGCTCTCCGACGACGAACCGTTCGCGATGGCCGGCCTCTGGGCGCAGTGGCAACCGCCGACGACCCAGACCGGTCTCGACGCCTTCGCCAGCGGTGACGGTGACGAGGCGGGTGACCCCGACGTCGTCGAAACGTTCACGATCGTCACGACCGAGCCCAACGCCGTGGTAGAGAAGCTACACCACCGGATGGCCGTGATTCTGCCCGAGGACGACGAGGAGCGGTGGCTGCGTGGATCGCCCGAGGAGGCGCAGTCGCTGCTGGAGCTGTTTCCGGCCGACCGGATGCGCTCCTACCCCGTGTCGACGGCCGTCAACGACCCCGCGAACGACTCGCCGGAAGTGGTCGAGGAAGTGAGTTTGGGTTGAGTGGTTGTTTTCGGGTGGACTGTTGTGGTTTGGGGAGTCCCCGGCGCTTCGCTAGGAACGGTTGCTGGCACGACCAACGCGACGCAGAAAGCCCTCGGCGCGCTCGCTCAGGAACTTCGGGAGATACAGGCGCTTCCGGGGGCGGTCGCCGACCTCCTCGTGGATCCGATCGCCGAGTTCCGGGGCTGTCAGGTCGATCTGTTCGCCCGTCTCGCGGACGGTCACTGCGAGGGTTTTGCCGTCGGCTTCCCGGCCGCCGACGACGGCGTCGTAGGGGAGCCAGTCGGCGTCGGCGCGGTCCAGGCGCTCGCCGACGGAGAGGTCACGGTCGTCGACGTCGACTCTGACCCCATTCGCTTCGAGTGCAGCCGCAATCTCCCGGCAGCGCTCGCGGAACTCGTCTGGATCGGTCGGGACGAGCCGGACCTGCGTCGGGGCGAGCCACGTCGGCAGCCGCGGCGGATCCCGCGTCGTCGCCATCGCCCCGACCGTGGCGGTCGCCCGTTCGAGCGGTCCGACCGGCGTACAGCACAGCAGTGCGCCGGGAGCCATCGCTTCCTCGCCGCTCCCGGCCCCCTCGCCTGCTACGCGGGCGTCGCCGGGGCGCAGCCAGACCGTCCCCGTCTCTACTGGCTGCCCAGCGACGACGGCCACGAACGCGAGCGCGACCGGCCACTCGCCGCGTGTCCCCCGTCGGCGTTCGACCACCATCGGCTCGTCGAGCGTCTCGACGAGGCGGTTGAGCCACGCCCCGTTCTCGGCCGCGAACGACGCGCGAACCCGGAGCATAGGGACAGTTTCGAGTGCGCAAGCGTCGGCGATCCCTCGGACCATGTCGGCCTGACTCGCCAGCTGTGCCCGCGCCGCCGAGCGGTCCGTCGCCATCGTCCACACCTCCGGCGTCCGTACGGCTCCTGCTGGCTGCCCCGGTCGGCCGTCGCCAGCTGCCACCACGTCCGTCGCCGTAAGAACGACGCTCGGGCATGGTGCCGTTGACGCCATGCGCTCCAGCGCCGACAGCACCGCGGGGCGGATCGGCGGACTGGCCGTCAGGTTCCCGGCGCTCCCGTCCGCAACGGTCGCATCCGTCGCTGGAGTGATCGGCACCGAACCGCCGTCGATGGCGATCGAGCGCACGTACTCGGCGACGGTGTCCCGGACGAACGTCCCCTGCGGCGTGAGCCGGGGTGTCGTCGTCCCGCTGTCCTCGGGTGCGAGCAGCCCCGACTCGCGTGCTGCGGTCCAGTACCCGTGGCTGTCGTCAGACTCCTGATGATACTGGTGGCTGTAAGTACGTGGAAACTCGAATTGAGAATCCAGGCGGAACGGGTCTGTCTCCGCAGATAGCAGAGACTGGTGAATAAAAGAATTACAGCCACCAGTATGATTGTCCCTCTCCGCGTCGAGTCGGTCAGCGAGCGTCCGGAGCGTCTCCGATGCGGACGCGCTGTCTCCATCGTCGCTGAACGCCCGGAGCGACTTTGTGGTCCCGTCGGGAAACAGCATTTCCCGCTCCGGAGTTCCGGCCTTGGGCGAGTCGCGCGTTGTGTCGGCCGCAGTGATATGCCGGGACTGTTCGGCGAGCGGATGTGCCTTCGCGGCCAGATCGAACGTCGTGTTCCAGCCCATCGGGGCGCGGACGACGGCGCGCTCGTCGTCACCGTCGTTCCAGCCGTCGCGCAACGTGTCTTCGAGCGCCGCCACCACCTGCCCGGCCGTCTCGGCGTCGATGGGGTCGTCGCCGAGGCTGGCGGTCGGATACAGGACGACGCTGTCAGCCCGGAGCGTTCCGGCGAGGTCGAGCAGCTCCGCGCGCGCGCTGGCGACGACTGCATCCGGGGCGGTTTCGTCGTCCGACTCGACGGTGACGAAGGCGGCGAGACAGTCCTCGCGCTCGGCGGCGTCCGCAGCGCCGTCGGCAGTCGCATCGGCTTCCGGGACGTCGACGGTGAACGAGTCAGCGTGGAAAACGAGCAGTCGCATCCCAGCGGCGACCCCGGGACGGGCTCACTCCTCCTCTTTCACCTCTTCGAGTTCGGCGTCGACCTCGGACTCGGAGACCTCCTTCTCTAAGTCCTCCAGGTTGACGTCCTCGGCGGGGTCGGTTTCGAGGTCGGCGTCGAGGTCCTCGCCGGCCTCGGCGTCGGCCTCCTCGGCTTTGCCCATCTCGGATTTGAGCGTGTCGAGTTCGCGGTCGACGGAGGCGTCGGTCGACAGCTCCTCCAGCTCCCGGTCGAGGCTGCTCTTGTCCGAGACGGCGTTGTCGAGCGCGCCGCTCTCCCGGAGTTCGTCAAGCGCCGCCGAGCGCGCCTCCATCTCCTCGGTGCGCTCCTCGGCGCGCTCGATGGTGCGCGCGATGTCCTCCATCTGGTCGCCGGCGCCGGTCATCGCCTCGTTGACGCGAGCGCTGGCTTCGGCGGCCTCGTAGCGGGCCTTCATCGTCTCCTTGCGGGTGCGGAACTCCTCGATCTGGCGCTGGAGCTGATCTTTCTGCTCGATGAGGTTGTCCTGCTTGCGCTCCAGATCGGCGATCTGGCCCTCCAGGTTCTCGATCTGGTTCATCTTCTGCTTTTTCTTCTCCAGCGCCTTCCGCGCGAGGTCGTCGCGGTCCTGCTCGACGGCCTTGCGCGCCTGCTCGTTGTGTTTCTCGACGTTCTCCTCGAGGCGGCGCTTCTGGATTTCGAGGCGCTTCTTTTGTGTGGTGAGGTCGGCGATACCCTGCTTGACGTTCTGGAGTTCGTCCCGGAGCTGTTCGTAGGAGTAATCCAGCGTCTGTCCAGGGTCTTCGGCCCTGTTGAGCAGGGCGTTGACTTTCGACCGGATGACGTACGATGCGCGCGAGAGGATGCCCATGCTTCCCTTCACGAACCCGCGAAACTTAAAATTCTTACATCCGTTTACGTACGTGTGACCGAACCGATCCGGATTCCCGGGCCCCGCGACGTGCGTGCATCGCTCGACACCGCCGCTGGGGAGGCCGAGTCAGTGGTCGTCGCCTGCCCGCCACACCCCCAGATGCGCGGCGACAGACACGACAGCCGCCTGCAGGGGGTCAGCGACGCCGTCACCGGCGAGGGGATCGACTGCCTGCGGTTCGACTACGGCCCCTGGGACGAGGGGCGCGGCGAGCGGACCGACGTCCGGAACGCGCTCGCCTGGGCTGCCGAGCGCTACGAGCAGGTCGGGCTGTTCGGGTTCAGCTTCGGCGGCGCGATGGCGCTGCTGGCTGCCGTTCCGGAGGGTGACTGGCCCACGCCGGACGTTCTGTCGGCGCTCGCGCCCGCCGCGCAGGTGGCCGACGACGGCGACGTCGTGGCCGCGCTCGACCACATCCAGTGTTCGGTGCAGGTGGTCTACGGCGAGCGCGACGACACGACCGACTGGGAGCCGGTCGTCGAGCGCGCCCGCGAACTCGGCTACGAGGTGGTGGGGCTGCCGGCCGATCACTTCTTTGTCGGCCAGCAGGCGAAAGCCGCCGATCGGGTGTGTGCGTTCCTCTGTGGGCACCTGGGGTGAGTCACTTCCTGCGGAGAGGCCGCCTGCGGGGGCCACTACGGGAGTTTCAGGTAGGCGTGCCCTTTTCGTTGCAGCCGGACGACTTCAGCGACGCCGGAGGGGATGGTCGCGACGCCGTCGACGAGCGTCTCCGGGTCGTGGCCGAACCGATCGAGGGAGTTGCTGCACGCCCCGACCCGGACGCCCGCCTCTGTCATCTCGACGACTTCCGACGCTCCGGGTGCCGTTTCGAGGAGAAATTTGACAGCCTCGCCGTTGACGACGACTCGCATCGTGTCCGCGGGTGTCGGTAACGACTCGTCCCGCGCCAGGTTGAGGATGTTCCGCAGCGCCATCTCCCAGTCGTCGGTCTCGCCGCTCGTGATGTGGATCACGATCCCGTTCTGCGTACTCATCGGCCATTATTTCCCGTGGAACGGCAAAAAGCTGCGCCCATCCTTCAGTTTGTTTCTGCCATCTCCACAACCCACGCCCCTGGCGGACTGAAAGGGCGAGGCCGCGTGGCGGTCGCTGAGCGGGCCCTACCCGAGCGACCGACGGGAGCGAGGGTATCCCGCTCAGCGTGAGCCGCCAGGCGGCCGAGGGCTTTCTTTGACGCTGTGGCGGTCTTGACAGTGACAACTCCAACAATCTTGATTCCAGTAACTACGACTCCTCGAACCGCTCGACTAACAACAGCCCGATGGCGTCGTTGAGTGTGTGGACAGTCATCAGTGCGAGCAGATCCCGCCAGCGCACGTACAGCGCAGTCGTGATGGCGGCGGGCTGGGTGATCCGCAGCACAGATTGCCAGCTCCAGGTTTCGCCGCGGTGCAGGAGCACGAAAACGACCGTCGAGACAGCGGCGGCGACCCCTTCGCTGTCGCTCCACTCCGCCAGGCGTTCGAACGCGTACCCCCTGAGCAGCAGTTCCTCGGTCACGCCGGCGGTCAGTGCGGCGAACAGGCGCTCGCCGTACCCCAGTTCAGTGAACGCCGAAACGTCGGCCGCGAACTCCCCGCCGTCGTCGATGCGGTCCAGCAGCGGCTGGACGACGACGTTCGCGCCAAGCATGACTGCGAGGCCGACGCCGACGCGGCGCAGGAACGTTCGCGGGCCGTCCCAGTGGAGGCCGACGGAGGCAGCGTCTCGGCCCTCGACGAGTTTCACGTACCCCGCAATGAGTGCTGCTGGGAGCCACTTCAGGGCGTGTTGTCTGATATCGGTTTCCTCGAACTGCTGGCTCAGCGGCCGCAACAGTCCGAACCCGAACAGCGACAGTGCGAGCCCGACCGCTCTCTCGCTCCGTGATGGCATGGCTGGGGGCTCGGGGTCGACTGGCAAAAAAGGTGGTTACGTGAAAACTCGAATTGAGAATCCAGGCGGAGCGGGTCTGTCTCCGCAGATAGCAGAGACTGGTGAGTAAAAGAATTACAGCCACCAGTATGAGTAAAAGAATTACAGCCACCAGTATCAGTCGTCCCCGGACTCGACCTGGTTGGCCGTCGAGGCAAGATCATCAGCAATCGTTCGCGCCTGCGCGGGCGTGAGTTCGACCCGGGTCGCGCGTCGCTCGCCGTCGGGTGCGGTCACCTCCAGCAGGGCGTCGAGGACGGGTACGGCATCGCGAGCGTCCGCGGCAACGCCGAGCACCCGGTCAACCGCGGCCCGTTCGGTCCAACCACGGTAGCGAGCCCCACTGGCGACAGCTACTGTCTGCAAATAAATCACAATATTCACGATGAGGTCCGGATAGACGCATCGGGGAAAAACTGTTGTATGGTCGTTATAAATTGGTATCAATGGTCACGTACTGTCCAAACTGTGGCGAGGAAGTTACGCAGGGAGCTTCCTTCTGTAGCAACTGTGGCAAAGATATCACACAGGAACAGTCGGCCGCTGGCAACACCACGAGAACCGATCAGGCGACTGGCCAACAGGAAGCGGAGTGGGGAGAATCACAGGAGCACCAACAGACACACCGGGGACCGCGGGTCCCGAGAAAGAACGCCGTCGACACGCTCTCACAGGCGTTCAGCTGGCTGACGAGCGAGCCTGAACTCATCGGGCTGTTCCTCGTCGGTGGGCTGCTATCGGGGATCATTCAGGTCCTTGCGCCTGCACTCAACCTGGTAGGGCTTGTTATCAACTCGGTTGTCGGTGCAGTCGCGTTCATCGCTGCCGAGCGAAAGCTCCAGGACAGTCAGTTCGACGTGATGACGGCTGTCGAGAGCGCGGTCGGGCGGATTGTCTCACTTGTCATTATCGCTCTTGGATACGCGATTGCAGTCGGCATCGGCCTGCTTTTGCTGGTGCTTCCGGGAATCTACCTCGGCGTGCGCCTCTCGCTTGCACTCCCGGCCTGTATCCTCGACGGCAAGGGCATCTCCGAGAGCTTTTCGACCAGCTGGGAGGTGGCAGGTGAACACATGGGGAAGATATTCGGCATCTTCCTGATCTACTTCGGGTTTTTCATTGCGCTTGGTGTGCTGTCGTTCGCCGCTGGTGGTCAGGCACTCCTGGAGGATCCGACGTATCTCATCGGGAGTTCGATCATCAGCGCGCTGCTCGCTGCCGTCTACAACCTCGCGATCGGTCGGGTTTATCTGGAGAACCGACCGCAGCAGTCCCAGCAGTTCGAGAACCAGTCACAGCAGTACTGACGCGGGTAGCCGTTCGCTGACGCGCTCGTTCGGCGGAACTGTCAGCGAAACGGTTTTGGTCGTCCCAGGCTCACGGTCAGTATGCCAACCGAATCCGAAACAGGCTACGACCCGAGTCTGGGGCGGAAGTTCATTTTTGTCACGGGCGGGGTGATGTCCGGGCTCGGCAAGGGGATCACAGCAGCGAGTACGGGGCGGCTGCTGGCCAACGCCGGGTTCGACGTGACGGCGGTGAAGATCGACCCGTACCTCAACGTCGACGCCGGGACGATGAACCCGTTCCAGCACGGCGAGGTGTACGTCCTCAAGGACGGCGGCGAGGTCGACCTCGATCTGGGCAACTACGAGCGCTTCCTCGATATCGACATGACCTCGGATCACAACGTGACCACGGGAAAAGTCTACCGCCACGTCATCGAGAAGGAGCGGGCGGGCGACTACCTGGGCAAGACCGTCCAGATCATTCCGCACATCACCGACGACATCAAGCGCCGCGTCCGAGAGGCCGCCGAGGGCAGCGACGTCTGCATCGTCGAGGTCGGCGGCACGGTGGGCGACATCGAGGGGATGCCCTACCTCGAAGCCCTCCGGCAGTTCGCCCACGAGGAGGACGACGAGGACATTCTCTTGACATTCTCTTCGCCCACGTGACACTCGTCCCCTACTCGAAGAACGGCGAACAGAAGACCAAGCCCACCCAGCACAGCGTCAAGGAACTGCGCAGTATCGGCCTCCAGCCGGATATCGTCGTGGGCCGGTGTGCGGACCCGCTGGACGCCCAGACCCGCGAGAAGATCGCGCTGTTCTGCGACGTGCCGCGGAACGCAGTGTTCTCCAACCCCAACGTTGATGACATCTACCACGTCCCGCTGATGGTCGAGGACGAGGGGCTCGACAAGTACGTGATGGACCACCTCGGCCTCGCTGGGGAGGCGCTCCCGGCCGATAGCCGGGACTCGGCGTGGCGCGATCGGATCACCCGCGAGACCGAAGGCGAGGTAACCATCGCCGTCGTCGGCAAGTACGGGCTGGAGGACGCCTACATCTCGGTCCATGAGGCGCTGAAACACGCCGGCTTGAAGCAGCGCGTCGACGTCGAGCGCGAGTGGGTCCACGCGGAGAACCTCGCGGACGGCTACGACGGCTCGCTCGACGACGTCGACGGCGTCGTCGTCCCCGGCGGCTTCGGCTCGCGTGGCACCGAAGGGAAGATCGAGGCGATCCGCTACGCCCGCGAGAACGACCTTCCCTTTCTCGGCCTCTGCCTGGGATTTCAGATGGCTGTCGTCGAGTTCGCCAGGAACGTGCTCGATCTGGCGGGCGCGCACTCGGCGGAGCTCGACGAGGAGACGCCCTACCCCGTCGTCGACCTGCTGCCCGAGCAGGAGGACCTCGACGACATGGGCGGAACGATGCGGCTGGGCACCCACGTCACTGAGATCGAACCCGGAACGCTTGCCCACGACCTCTACGGCGGCCCGTCATGTGAGGAGCGCCATCGCCACCGCTACGAGGTCAACCCCGAATACATTCCCGACCTTGAGGAGGCGGGGCTGGTGTTTTCGGGCACGTCGGGCCGGCGGATGGAGATCCTGGAGCTGCCCGAGCACCCCTACTTCGTCGGGACGCAGTTCCACCCCGAGTTCCGGTCGCGGCCGACGCGGGCGAGCCCGCCGTTCGTGGGGCTGATGGACGCGGTGACGGCGCTGGGGGGGGAACGCTGATGGTCGACGTCGACTCGTTCGTCGCGGAGAAGATCACGGAGATCGGCGACGCGATCGGCGACGCGAACGCGGTGATCGCGCTCTCCGGTGGGGTCGACTCCTCGACGGCCGCCGCGCTGGCGTACGAGGCCGTCGGCGACCAGCTCACGCCCGTCTACGTCGACACCGGACTGATGCGCAAAGGCGAGACCGAGCAGGTCAGGGAGACGTTCGAGTACGTGGACTCGCTACGGATCGTCGACGCCCGCGAGCGGTTCCTCGAGAAGCTGTCGGGCGTTACCGATCCAGAGGAGAAGCGCCACGCCATCGGCGAGCAGTTCATCCGGGAGTTCGAGACCGTCGCCCGCGACGTCGGTGCGGAGTACCTCGTCCAAGGGACGATCTACCCCGACCGGATCGAGAGCGAGGGGACGATCAAGTCCCACCACAACGTCGGCGGCCTGCCCGAGCGGATCGACTTCGAGGGGATCGTCGAGCCGATGCGGGACCTCTACAAGGACGAGGTCCGGGAGGTCGCTCGCGAACTCGACCTGGAGGAGGTCGTCTCAGAGCGGATGCCGTTCCCGGGGCCCGGCCTGGCGGTGCGGATCCTCGGCGAGGTGACCGAGGAGAAGCTGGTAGTTGCGCGGGAAGCGAACCACGTCGTCGAGGAGGAACTGGTCGAGTACGAGCCCTGGCAGGCGCTGGCCGCGGTGATCGGCAAGGCCACGGGCGTGAAGGGCGACAACCGCGTCCACGGCTGGGTCGTGGCGGTACGGTCGGTCGAGTCCCGCGACGGGATGACCGCCCGTGCCCAGGAGATCGACTGGGAGACGCTCCAGCGGATCCAGTCGCGGATCACCGGCGAGAACGAGACCGTCTCGCGGGTGGTGTACGACGTAACCCACAAGCCGCCCGCGACGATCGAATACGAGTGAGTGCTACCGCAGTCAATCACAGGATCATGAGTGATGCTATCGCCGTCGTCGCTGGTACCGACGACCACGGAATCGCCGACGCAATCGCCGCCGAAGGGTTCGAGGTGACGAGCGTTGATGTCGCTAACAGGCCCGCTCTGGAGGATGCCGGGATCGTCGACGCGAGGGTGTACGTGCTCACCGAGGTCGAGCAGGCGACGTCGATCTCGGTGGCGAAGGACCTGAACCCCGGCCTGAAGGTTGTGGTGTACGCTGACGGCTCGCTGCCGGATTTCGCGCGCGGTCAGGCCGACCTGATGCTCGATCCCGAACTGTTCGAGCCTGCGGACGTGGCTGCTGAACTGGACGCTTGAAGTGGTCGGTACTAATTTTGGACGGGGTGGTAGTGGTTTCGTCGTAGTGAAAGCCCCTGCTGGCTCGACCCGGGGGAGTCGCTGCGCTCCTCATCCCTTGCACGGAATGGCTCGCGGCCCCTGCTCGCGGGTCGCTACGCTCCCCACTCGCGTTCCGAGGGCTCCCTTCGGTCACCCTCTCTGGGCACGCGAGTCGGCGCGCGCCACGTTCCACGCGGCCGGGAGCACGTGCCTGCGACTCGCGCAGGCCGTGCGTGCCGGGAGACGGAGTC
>PXSQ01000105.1:12668-15591 GCA_003022725.1 Halobacteriales archaeon SW_7_65_23
TCGTGGAGTCACGCGTCACGTTCAGCCGTTCACCCGTGCGAATACAGCCAGGAGAGTGTCACGATGTGACACAGAGTTACGTCCGACAGTATGAGCAGGACCGTCTTCCGGAACCCGGATGGTCGAGCGGGCAGGGGCTTTCGTGCTGTCTACAGAGTGCTTCGATCAACCAGACACAAACCCACCACTCATTCCCAAGGGTGATTCCCGGGGTCGTCGGGCCAGAGCGGGTACCAGTACTCCCGGTCGTCCTCGACGGCCAGTTCCCCGTCCAGCACGCCCGAGAGCTTGTACTCGACGCTCTCGGCGCGCTCCTGTGCCGCCCCACCGTTGGACCCGCCGCCCGACCCACTCGCCACCGGTTCGGGCGCGAACGGGTAGTACGCGCCCCGGCGGAACGAGTACACCCAGTAGACGTGCTGACCCGCCGGGAGCCCCGCTCGATCCGTGGCCTCGAAGGCAAACAGCGCGGCGAGCAGCCGCGAGCCGTACCGGCCCTCGATGAGCGTGTCGGCGGCGAAGTGGACGCTCGTCACCAGCGCCTCGGGGTCGGACGCCTCGAGGACGATCCACTGGTAGCCGTACTCGTCCTCGTGGAACTCGGCGACGGTGCCCATCTCCTCGGCGCTGGCGTCGAGGATTTCCCGGACCTCCGCGACCGTGTCCCGGAATGCCGTGCTATCGACGTCCGAGAAACAGAGTGCGGCCGTCCCCGCCGGCGCATAGCCCAGCTCCGCCTCCATCGTGACGTAGGCGGTGCTCATCCCGAACAGGTCCTCGGGGTCGGCGTCGCGCGTTGCGGCCGTCTCGGCCCCGACGCCGAGCAGCTGCCGGACGCGGTCGAACAGTCCCATCATCGGCAGAGTTCGCCGCCGACCGGCAAGAAGGCGTTCATTCTGATCGGCGCCGCGGCCGGCGGTCATCGCGTCCGGCAACGTGACAACCGCGCCACCGAACGATCGCAAACGACGGCAGGGAGACGCCCGCCCTCGTCATACTGGTGGCTGTACGTACGTGAAAAAATCAGTCAGGGGTCCGCCAGCGAGGCCAAAAGCGCCCGGTTTATTGCCCGGCCGCGAGAAGTCACGCCCGATGTACAAACACATCGCGTTGCTCGTCCGCAAGGAGGGGATGAGCCACGGGGAGTTCGTCGAGTACTGGCAGACGAACCACACCCCGATCGCCCGCGAGATTGAGGGCGTCGTGCGCTACAACCAGGTGCTCCCAACCGAACCCGACCACGCCGAGTTCGACGGGATCGCCGAACTGTACTTCGAGGACCTCGACGCGCTGTACGACGCACTCGGGAGTCCCGGCTCCCGCGATTACGACCCCGACAAAGGGAAAGCGAAGGAGGCCCGCGAGGACGTCGACAGCTTCCTCGCCATCGAGGAGCGCCCCCGCTTCATCGGCGAGGAGACTGTCCAGAAAGACGAGGTTGACGGCGACAGCGTGGAGCAAAGCTCCACTGGCAACCCGACGAAGTCCGGTGACACCGACGGCCTCTACAAGCACTCGGCGTTTCTCGTCCGCCAGGACGGCATGACCCACGAGGAGTTCGTCGAGTACTGGCAGACGAACCACACCCCGATCGCCCGCGAGATCGAGGGCGTCGTGAAGTACAATACCGTCCTCCCGGCCGACCCCGACAACGCCGAGTTCGACGGCGTCGCTGAACTGTACTTCGACGATCTGGAGAAGCTCTACGACGCGCTGGGTAGCGAAGGATCTCGCGATTATGACCCCGAGAAGGGCAAAGCGAAGGAGGCCCGCGAGGACGTCGACAACTTCCTCGCCATCGACAAACGACCACGCTTCATCGGCCGCGAGCGCGTGGTCAAAGACGAGGTGTGAGGCGGCATGTCTGACTACGACTACGCCGGCCAGGTCGAGGACGCGTTCCCCGAACTGGACGAGATCGACAGCGACGAGCTCCGCGAGCAGGTGATCGAGGCCTGGACCCTCGCGCTCGATCGGGGTAGCTGGCGTGACATCGAGGACGTCCCCTACGCCTGGAACATCCACGAAATCTCGAACGTCGAGCACGTCCGCGGCGTGACCCGCATCGCCGTCGAATCGGCACGGGAACAGCGCGACTTCCACGGCGCCGACCCCGACGTCGACACCGTCGTCGCCGCCGCGCTCCTGCACGACGTGGGCAAGTGCTATGAGTACGTCGACCACGTCAACGACGACCTGCTCGACGACCCCGACGAGACCTACGCCAGCGAGGAGATCCCCCACTCGCTGTCGGGCTACGCGCTCGCCCACGAGGTCGGCTGCCCGCTCTCCGTCCAGCGGGCGATCCCGCACTTCCTCGGCGAGGTTCCCAAACGCACCCTGGAGGCCGAACTCGTCAAAAGCGCCAACTCCGCGTCCTCGAACGCGATCACGCAGGCCGCGATGGGCATCACCCTCGACGAGTGGGTCGAGCAGTATTCGCAGACTTCCTGATTGTCAGCGGTCACGCGTCTGCCGCCCGTCCGACGCGTATTTTTCTCCGAGAGATACAGTGCATCGCGTCGTTCGCCGCCGGATTCGACAACGACCCGTCCGATCGACATGGGACCGTCGAGCCGAGTTCGTGTTCGAGCCGGCGGCCGACGGCGAGCTGGACGACGAGGCGGAGGAAATCGCGATCGAACACGCCGGCGCCGACGAGCTCGACGGCGGCATGGAACAGTGACGCACTCGACGTGCCCGAGTGCGCCATATGCGTCCAGCGCCGCCGACGGCGCTACTCGTCGCTCCACTCCCCGACGACGCCGAGTTTGCACAGCACCGACAGGGCGAACGCGACCGTCGCCAGCAGGACGCCGACGCCGAACACCGGGGCGGCGAGCAGCAGGCCGGTCTCTTTCCCCACCGCGAGCTGGCCGAACCCGCGGACGAGAAAGCCGGCGATGCCGAAGCCGAACGCGGC
>PXSQ01000111.1 GCA_003022725.1 Halobacteriales archaeon SW_7_65_23
CAATTTCCTCCAGTACCTCTGCTAACTCGGGAAGGTTCAGTTGCATCAGCTCTACTAAGAGCCGAACCTTCCCATCTCTTTCGCTAAGTTAACGGTGCCGTTGTTTCCCACCGAACGCTTTTGCCCCCCTCCTGCGTACCGGAGGCCGATGTCGCCCGACAGGTAACGGTCGAGACCGGGACGGTCGCGGCGACGCTGGTCGGCATCCCGCGGCGCTGGGGCCCGGTATCCACACCCGCCGCCGGCAGCACCGAGACCGAACAGCTCGTGTTCACGATCGCCGAGTAACGCCACGTTTCGGAACTCGGCGAGGTGGCCAAAGACGCGACAGAGTCGTCATCGTACGGCACCGAACCCGAGGTGATTGACGTCGATACGGACGAAATCGGTGACGTCCTCTTCTCGCTGCTCGCGCTCGCCGAGTCCCTGGACGTCGACGCTAGTTAGTGATTATTGCGACTCTTTACCGCCGTCGATTCGTCAGTCACCGGTTTCAGCCCATGACATTCCCTGGACGACGATGTGACTCCGAAAACAATCGCAATAATCACTAAGTGAGGCACTCGACGAAGCGCTCGCGAAGTACGAAACGCGGCTTGACGAGACGGGGGATCCGGGCTCCGGCGGCTGATGGACTCTGATTGCCATTCCGGACGGCGTCTCTGCTGGCGTCCCGGCCGCTAGTGTCTGCTGGCCGGTGAGGCGGGGGGAGTTGAGCGCGCCGAGGGCTTTCTCCAGACGGAAAACAGTCATTTACCGGCGGGCCCAAGCCCAGGTATGCTCGGGACACTCGAGTGGCTCGCGCTCGAAGCGAAGTATCTCGATCGGACCCAGGCGTTCTACGAGGCGTTTCTGGACCTGGAGGTGCGCCGCGAGCGCGAGGGGGAGGTGGCGTTCGCGGCCGGCGACCTGGACCTGATCTTGCGGGCACCCGGCGGGGTACCGCGAGGCGGGATCCACACCCACTACGCGTTCTCGATCCCGGCCCCGGAGTACGACCAGTGGTACGACCGTCTCGACGACCGGTTCGACCTCGTCGAGCACACCTTCGGCGAATCCAAATCGCTGTACTTCTACGATCCCGACGGTAACTGCGTCGAACTCGGGCAGTCGTCAGTCGAGGGCCCGGGGATCGACGGCATCTTCGAGGTCGTCCTGGAGGTCGAGTCCCTCGACCGGGCCGAACCGTTCTACGAGGAGCTCGGCTTCGAGACGGTCGACCGCGGCGAGCAGCGCAAGCGGATCCGGATGACCACCGGCTCGCTCGCCCTGGAGCTGTGGGAGCCACATCTCGGCCTCGCCGACGCCCGCGGCGGGCTCCACGTCGACTTCGGCGTCGAGGCCGACGACCCCGCGGCGATCGCAGACCGCGTCGCCGACAACGCCCGCCGGATCGAGGAGACAGACGGGGGCGTGCGGGTCGTCGATCGGGACGGGCACTACCTGTCGCTGGTCGAGAGCTAAGTCCATCAGCGGGAGTGCGGGCGACCGGTCAGTCCAGCCGGTCGGCGTCGATCTGCACGGTCGGTGGCGTGACGACCAGGAATCCGCGGAAGTGCATGATGTGCCCGCCGGCCTCCTTGATGTCGCGGGCGAAGCCCGCCGCGAGTTCGTTCAGATCCCCCTCGACGTTCAACACGAGGACCGCGCCGGAGTCGAACACCTCGATCCACTCCTCGGGCGGCGTCGTCCCGTCGAGCACCCCCAACACGACGCGGTTGCTCCCCTCGCGCTCGTCGCTCTCCTCGAGATGGTCCTCGACTGATTGCAGGTCGAGCCCGTCGAAGTCACCCATATCTACCTGCTTGCTCCCGGATGGCAAAAAACTGCTGGCGTTGATCAGTCCGAGCCCGAACATGACACCGAACAGCGCTGCTGCGAAGCCAGTGAAACGCTTTTTGCTCGTCTTCGTCTGCTTCGGCGGCTTCCGGGCGTGGTTTCTGATAGCTCAATCCCGCCTCTTTCAGCAACCGCCGGCAACTCGGGATTGAGTACTCCACGTCGTACGTTTCGTCGAGAAATTGCTGACACCCTGGTTGCGGTACTCACCAGGCTGCTCTCGCCTCCGAGCGCAACGAGTGCGTCCGCGTCGCACTCGCGCATGTGGTCAATTGTCTCGCTCGGTCGGGCAGCTCTTGGGGGGATCAACTCAGAGTCGCTGCGTGATCGAGTAGTGAAACCGGGCGTCACTCGACCGGCTGCGCGAAGCCGTACCGCGGTTTCACGTCGTCGACGCGGACGTCGAGTGTCTCACCTTCGTCGGCGCCAGGGACGAACAGCGTGAACCCCTCCACGCGTGCGATGCCGTCGCCTTCGTCGCCGATGTCCTCGATCGTCACCTCGCGGACGTCACCCTCCCGGACTGGCGCGGTGAGTCGGTTCTTCGCCACCAGGTACAGCTCCGAGGACGACTCGCGGGAGGCGTCAGGCCGGAGCTGCCGGACGTACTCGAACTCGCCCTCGACGTCCGCCTCCAGGTCCGCCAGGTCCCGGCCGTCGAACACCTTCACTGCGAAGTCGCCGCCAGTCCCCAGCAGGTCCAGCGCGACCGACAGCGCCTCCCGGGCGAGGTAGACCGAGCGGGCGTGGTCGAGCTCGTACTCGCCGGTCATGTTCGGCGCTATGTCCGAGACGACGACGTCGACCGGTTGGTCCCCCTCGCCGGCGCCGACGGCCTCCCGGATGGCGTCTTTGGTGTCATCCTCGGTGATGTCCCCGCGGACGTACTCGACCTGTGCAGGGACACCCTCCAGCGGGTCGATGCGCTGGCGGTCGACGCCGGCGACCGTGCCGCGGTCGCCGACGCGTTCGGCGGCGACCTGCATCCAGCTCCCCGGCGCCGCGCCGAGGTCGACCACCGTGTTGCCCTCGCCGAGCAGCCCGGTCGCGTCGTCGAGTTGCTGGAGCTTGTACGCCGACCGGGCGCGGTAGCCCTGCTGTTTGGCCTTGTTGTAGTAGTGATCGCGATTGCTCATTGAGAGTCAGTACCCGGTGGATGGATTTACGAACTTCGCTATGGAGGGGCGATAGCGACAGCCATTCTCGATGGTGACGCGCTGCCGTTACATCTATCACGTATCGTAACGTAATCAGTCGTAACGATGAAGACCGTCACCACGCGCATCCCGGAGGACGACGAGGAGGTACTCGCCGAACTCGAATCCGAAATGAGTGCCGACCGGTCGGAGGTGCTTCGCCGCCTCATCCGACAGGGGCTTGACGACTGGCGCAGAGAGCGGGCACTTAACCGACTCCGGGAGCACAGCATCACACTCCGGAAGGCAGCGGAACTCGCAGACGTTTCGTATATCGAGATGCTAACACTCGCTGCCGAGGAGGGCATCGACGTAGGGTACACGACCGCCGATCTCGAACGCGACCTCGACTGCATCTGATGGTCGTCGTAGACTCCTCCGCGCTGATTCCGCTCGCGTGGGTCGGCCGGCTCGATCTGATTTCGACCATCTTCGACGACGTTCGCACGACAGAGGCGGTTCAGGAGGAAGTTCTCACCGAGGGGAAGCGTGGTACCGCGGCGCTCGACGAGTTTCTGGCAGACGTCACTGTTCACGACACGCCGGCGACAGCCGAGGAGGTGGCGTCGATGGAGGGAATCGCGGTGGCCGACGCTTCAGTAATCTTGCTGGCAGAGGCCGACGAGGAGATCCTCCTCGCCAACGACAAGGGGTTGATCGAGGTCGCTCGGAGTCACGGCGTCGAGTGCTGGTGGGTGACAACGCTGCTGCTCAGTTGTACCAAAGACGGGAACTTGACCGCGGACGAGGCAACCGATGTCCTGTACGATCTCGTGGACGAAGGAATGAACCTCCATCCGCAGGTCTACGCACAGGTACAAAAGAAGCTGCGCGAACTGGGGGAGTGACTGCGGGTACCCGACGGGGTGAGAAGCGTAGTCGAGTAGTAGACCAAACAGACTGAGATGGGTAGTTGTAGTACTCGTCTTTGCCGCTCATACGCCCCTCACCACAGGCCGTGAGACGTTGGAAACAGCGGACGAATTCCCGTTCATACCCGGGAAGACGCCGTCGATGCGGAAAGGGACATCGAATGGCGATACAGCAGCACTGGACGACGGCACTCACCTGCACTCGTGACGCCTGGTACCCGGGAACGGTCGATGTATGCGTTGTAATACGAAGAATACAGCGCTTTGCGGACGACTCTATCTGGTCGAACCCGTAGTATTGCCCGAACAGGCGGTCACCGCTCGGGGTGTGTTGGCGCGTCGAACCCGCCGCGAACGAGCGGTTTCGCGACGTGGCGGCGAGCACACGGCGGCACCTCGTACCAGCCGTGTTCGAGGTCCCGCTCGATCGGTCGCTCGACTTTGCCCCCCGCGCTCGCCCCGCAGTCCCGGCAGCGGTAGCCGGCGTCCCGCCCGGCAGACCCCATCGACCGCCCGCACTCGGGGCAGTCTGGCGTCACGCGCTCGGTCGTCACGAGATCGCGGACGGCGACCTTCTCCAGTTTGAGCGTGCCGTTGCTCACCTCCCCGCAGGCGGTCACCCGGTCGCCGGTGCGGAGCGCCCGCACCCGGTCGCGGAAGCGTTTCGTCGGCTCGAACGCCGCCGCGTCGACGGTCTCCGGGCCGTCGGTGTCGCCGAGCGTCAGGAAAACATGCCCTCCTTCCCGCGTGTCGGGTGGCTCCACGACCTCGCCGGTTACGCGGTAGGCGTGGCCGTCCCGGAGCTCGCCGATCGCGCCGTTCTGCAGGTGCGCGTCGGTTCCCTGGTTGGTCACGAACAGCTGGCTGCCCGCGACCGGCTCGCTCGCGATGTCCGCACTGACTCGCTGCACTGTCTCCGGGTCGTCGCCGCGGATGCCGTAGAGGACGGGACAGGGGGTCCGTGGGACGCAGACGGCGACGCCCTCCTCGCGGTCGACGGTATCCCAGACGGTCGGGTACCACGCTTCGGCGGCGGCGAACACGGAGTCGCGGTCGACGTCGCGTTCGGTCCCCCAGCGCTCGCGCTCCCGGTAGGTGATCTGTTCATAGGTCCACTCATCGAATGCGCGCCAGGCACCGACTGCCGCGAGCGCGCCGATCAGCCCCCGCCCGTTCCCCCGCGTCGCCGTCGTGACCCCGGCCGCTGTACACCGCTCACGGGCGGTCGCGCGGTCGAGATGCGAGCGGACGGCGTCCTCGGCGAACGCCGCCACACTCTCGGGGACTGCTGCTGGGTCGCCGGGCGAGACGACCAGTCCGGGGTTCGTCCGGTCGTCGGCTGTCTCGGCGTGGCCGAGCGCCGCCTCGCCGAGTTCGCGTGCCCGGTCCGGGGCGACGTCGCAGTGGATCGCCAGCGCCGCATTGCCGCGGGTCTTGTGCTCGACGGCCGGGTTGAGACGGACCAGCAGCACCCGATCGACGGTGCCCACTTCCCGGAGGCGGTTGGCGAGGGTCGCGGCAACGTACGTCGTGCACATCCCGCGGTCGCGCGAATCCGTGTCGTCGAGGCCGATGACAGTCACTGTGCCGGCTAGCTCCGACATGTACTAACCGTTTTCGAGACTCGCCGCCCTCCCGGGAACCACCCACGCGTGCTTCCCGTTCCTGGTTCATCGCTCATGGAGACGTATCATCTCGGTGGGATGACCGGGAAATCACCGTACGCAACAAGTACAGCCGCCACAACGTATAAATAGGATGAACGACCTATGTCCGGTCAGAAACAGTCATGTCCCGGTCCGCACTGGTCGGCAACGTCACGGCAATGCTTGAGGACGCCGGGTTCGTCGTCAGCGACCGGTGTGCGATCCGTCCGAAGAGTTTCGACGTCGCAGCGCGCCGGGGCAACGACGTGTTACTGCTGAAGATCCTGGGGAACATCGACGCGTTCAACGCGAAGACGGGCGCGGAGATGCGGCGGCTGGGCGAGTACCTGCACGCGACGCCGATCGTGATCGGCCTCCGGACCCGCGACGAGGAGCTCGACCCCGGCGTCGTGTACTTTCGGCACGGCGTGCCAGTGTTCTCGCCGAACACGGCACTGGACCTGTTCGTCGACGGCGTGCCGCCGCTGATCTACGCGGCGCCCGGCGGCCTGTACGTCAACATCGACAGCGAGGTGCTCGCGGACGCCCGCGAGGACCGCGACTGGTCGCTCGGCCAGCTCGCACAGGAGCTAGGCGTCTCCCGGCGGACCGTCTCGAAGTACGAGGACGGCATGGACGCCAGCGTCGAGGTCGCCGCACAGCTCGAGGAGATGTTCGAGGAAGATCTCACCTCACCGGTGTCGGTGCTGGACGGCGCCGAGTCGGTCCACGAGGCCGACGACCTCCCCGATGCGCCGGAAGTCGACCCCGACGACCAGCCGATCGTGACGGTGCTCACCCGCGTCGGGTACGAGGTCCACCCCACCGACCGTGCGCCGTTCAAGACGGTCAGCGAGGACGAGGACGAGCAGCAGATGCTCACCGGCCACTCGGCGTTCACCAAGACCGCGGAGAAGCGCGCCCGGATCATGTCCTCGGTCGGGCGGGTGACGCGCACCAGGTCGGTGTACGTCGTCGACGACGCCTCCCGCGAGTCCGTCGAGGGGACGGCGATCATCGAGCAGGCGGAGATGGAGGACATCGAGGAGCAGGACGACCTCCGGAACCTGATCCACGACCGGGTCGAGGAAGAACCCGCCTGATCGCTGGAGCTGCCTGCCCGTCGGACTGTGTCGACGGCCGCCCGTTTTCCCACGACCTTTTCCCACGAGCGAACCCGGTCCACTCACCGCGGGACGGTTGGCCTGATAACTAAGTGCCGTGGGGGTGTTACTTCCCACATGGAGCTCGCGGGTTACGAATTCAAAGGCCCATACACGTCGGTAGCGAAAGTCCCCCTCGACGCGCGCGGCGTCTACGTGGTCGTCTGTCTCGTCGACGGGGAACTGCACTGCTGTCTGGACATCGGGGAGTCGCGCCAGCTCGGCAACCAACTGAAAAGTCACAGCCGGACGGACTGCTGGGAGGAGCACGCTCACGGCGAGATTGCCTACTGCTACAGGACGACGACCGCAGGGTCGGACCGCGACCTCAAGCCGAACCCGCTCGACCACGACCGGATCGACAGGAGCCGGTCCGAACAGGTCGGCATCGAGAGCGAACTGCGCTGGAAGCTGGACTGTCCCTGCGGCCGGAACCCGTGGAAGGAGATCGAGAAGTACTGGGAGATCTACCAGTCCTACGAGGAGGCGTTCGGGCCCCGCGGGTCGGGCGGGCTCGAGTAGCCGCTCGGGACGCTCACGTGCTTCCGGCCTGCGGCGGCTTGCCGTTATCGAGACGCATCTCGGTCCGGGCCAGGTACGTGTGGGCGAGCGAGACGACCAGGAACGTCGTGACGGCGAACACGGCCCAGCCGATCGGGGGGATCTCGTTGAGTACAGGCACCCCTGCCACTCCATCGGCCCCGTCCTCGGGCTTCGACTGCGACATGGTCACGCTCATCCGTCCTCCCGGCAGACGCTCGCCCGGCCGCGGCTGCCAGCCGCGACGGGGTCGTCTCCAGTCCCGGTTACAGTCTCCCATCCCGGTGTTCGATACCCCCGGTACCGATCCCGTCCGTTGCAGCTAGCTGCCGTAGGTCTTTTCGAGGTACGCGACGATGTCGTCGCTCTCGGGCATCCCCTCGACGCCGTGCTCGTTGTCGACCAGCACCGGCACGCCGGTCTGGCCGCTGACCTCCTTGACTTCGGTGCGCTCGCTGTGGTTTGCGGGCACCATGTGTGATTCGTATTCGAGCCCGAGTTCGTCGAGTTTTCGCTTCACTTTCGCACAGTACGGACAGCCGTCGAGTTCGTACAGTTCCAGATTTGACATCACCGGACGTAAGATCCGGTCCCGCAAGAATCGAACGGTTCTGTGCGTCTCCGGCGCAGGACCGACAGTTCATACTGGTGGCTGTACGTACGTGAACACTCGAATTGAGAATCCAGGTGGAACGGGTCTGTCTCCGCAGATAGCAGAGACTGGTAGAGCGTGTCATAGAACAGTTCCCATGCTCTGCTCGAGGAACGATACGTACAGGGAATTCACGAATCGCTCAGTACAGAGAACGCAGATATCGGGTAAATCAGTTACTCATCAACGCATTGGTATTCGATTTCCATCGAGTCGATTTCGTCCCTTTGGTCGTTTTTAGCGAGTAGTGTGAGGCGGCCGTGGTGTGGTGGTGAGCCAATTGTGATACGGTATTCACGAGCATCGGTTGTGGGAATTTCGTGTAGGAGATCGTCTTCAGAGTTCTTGAGAAGGATTGACTCGATAGGAAGTGCATCACCGGATTCCTGCAATGAGATCAACAGCACAACTGACTCATCGGATATCATAGCATTCGCTTGCTGGAGGACATCTCCGTCGCCGTGTTCGAGAGCGGTCGTCGTACAGTCAGGGGAATCAGAACTGGCCTCGCTTGAACAGCCTGCAAGCCCGATCGCACCAATAACTGCACTGGATATGAGGATCTTTCGACGTGACAACGCTTCGCTGGAGGGAGTATGGTTGGGGACCATACTAAATCAGCAAGAACCCCGAGTAATAAACTTACCGATGTGATTAGTAATGCGGCACTCGCACGCCTACTGAACGGCCAACTCACCGACATCGCTGGTGAAAACAACACCTCGTGAAGAATTCTATGACACGCTCTCGGGGTGTGCTATCTTTCCAAAGAAGAAAGCCCTCGGCGACCGCGCCTCGCCCTTTCATAGTGGTTGTTGTGACTCTTTACCGCCGGGCAGACACAATACCGACGGTTCAAGCCCCGAAATCCCTGTTTTTCCGGGGCACTCTGAAAACAATCACAACAACCACTATCAGTCCGCCAGGGGCGCCGATAGTGTAGCCGGCACCAATCCGGTGGGGGTTGCCCCACGTACCGGTGTTTCCAGCCCCGAGAGTGACGGCTGCGCTTTTTCCGGTGCGGCACGAACGTCGGTGTGATGGGCAGACACCGCGTGTCTAGCACGCGCCGGCGTGCGGTCGTCGTCGCCGGTGGTGCTCTCGCCGCTTCGCTCGCGGGCTGTATCCGGGCCAGCGAGTTCGTCGCGGATCGGGTGACCGGCGAGGTCAACGTGTTCAACACCCTGGACCGGCGGGTGACCGGCTCGCTCGCCCTCGTCGGTCCCGACGGGGAGCCCCTGCTCGACGAGCGGCTCGACCTCGCGCCCGGATCGGGTGGCGGTAGCGGCAACGAAGAGCGAGAACCCGCAGCAATCTACGAGGACATCCTCCACTCGGCGGGGACCTACCGGCTCGACCTCGCGGTGGAGCCGACGGAGACGACGCCACGGTGGGCGACGACCGGGACCCTGCGGGTTACTGACCCAGGCGATGAGAAGGTCGTCG
>PXSQ01000112.1 GCA_003022725.1 Halobacteriales archaeon SW_7_65_23
TATGGACTGGCGTTGCCACGCGCTCACCACCCCGACGTGGAGCGCACGAACCGAGACCGACCACGCGGCGGTCGGGAAGTTGCCTCCGTCGGAGGTCGGTTGCAGTGACCGACCCCGAGCGCGGGGAATCCCACGACTTCAGTCGTGTGGAGGACGTCAAGGGTCAACAGGCCCGTCTCCCGGTTTCCTTCGCAAGGGTTATGAGTGGGTGTCCCGTCTGTCAGACTGCAATGGCAGAAGGTACGGTCGACTTCTTCAACGACACAGGCGGTTACGGCTTCATCGAAACCGAGGATGCGGACGAGGACGTGTTCTTCCACATGGAAGACGTCGGCGGCCCGGACCTCGAAGAGGGACAGGAAGTAGAGTTCGACATTGTCGAAGCGCAGAAAGGCCCCCGGGCCGAGAATCTGACCCGCCTGTAGTCGGCGGTCGGTCGCTTTTTCGGCAATCGGAACCGGTGTGGTGCAAATCACATCACGACACTTCATTCCTCAGCAGCGGCGCTGGCCGACCCGTCATCGGCGACCAGCGGGCTGCTCGCGCGGTAGACGATCTCCATCGGCAGCCCCTTCGGATCGAGCGGGGGGTCCGCCGGCAACGTCCGGAGCGACCCCGGAGCCGGGCGAGTAGTGTACGCGAGCACGACAGCGTCCAGCACGTCCGCGACAGCGAGGTCGACGCCGGCTGTCGCCTCGGCTGTTGCCTGGACTGCCGGCGGCGCGTCGGCGTCGAACCCCGCCAGCGTGCGCATGCGCTCGGCGTAGCCCGCGGCGGTCGTCCGCCGGTGGGCGAGCGGTTCGCCGGCGAACGCCCGAAAACACACCGCCGGATGGGACGCCCGGAAGGTGGTTTTGGCCTCGGGCACGTTCCGCAGCAAGCTGTCGACAGCCGCGATGCCGTCGCTCAGTTTGAACGCCCTCTCTGAGAGCGGCCGCTCGGCCTTGCGCTCGTTGACGCGTTTCGCCGCCGGGTAGCGCCGTTTGCGGGTCGCCTTCCGAACCGGTGGCGTCACGACGGCATCGTCCCCGGCGCCGAGCACCGCACGCGCTAGGGCGTCACATCTGCGGCCCTCCCCGCCGCCCTCCTGGAGCCCGATCGGGACGTCGACCAGGATCAGCGACGCCGTCTCCTCGTAGCGCTGCCAGAGCTCGCCTACTTCCTGGAACACCGCCGCGTGGTCGAACGACGCGCCGTCGAACGCCACGGCCAGCCACGACCCGGCGCTCCAGTCGACGCCCACGTACGTCCCGGCCATACTGGTGGGTACCACCACGTCGGTAAAAAACTCCGGGACCGTAGCCGCCCAGTCACTCGGCCTGCCAGTCACCCGGCTGATGAGTCACTGTCCGGCCGTTCGTCGCTTTCGTCCGGAGAGTCAGCGGCGTCGGCCTCCCCGCGACGTTTTTCAGTCATCTCCCGGGCCTCGGCCAGTATCTCCTCGACGTCCGCGTCCATCGCTTCGCTGTCGATCTCCTGTACGTCGACGGGAAGGCCGTCTGCTCCAGTCGGTTTGCCGGCGTGATCGTGGTCATTTGTCCCGGTCGTGTCCTCGAACACCTGGGGGTACTCGGTCGGCTCGGCCAGCTCGGACACCGCCGCGGCCAGCCCCTCGTCGTCCCGGCCCTCCCAGTCGGGGACGTGCTCGTCGAGCCACGACTCGTGGTCGCCGCCCCTGACCATCGCGGTGAACGCCAGGTGGTTCGCGAGGTGGACGTCGTCCGCCTGCGGGTCGCCACACACCGGACAGCGGTAGCCCATATGCCGGGTTGGTGGGCCGAACTGATAGTCGTTTCACTCTACGGGTTCGGCGCGTGAGGGCACCGATCGCCTCGCCGAGCACGAACAAGCTCACCAAGGTCGCGACGATGGGGACGAGATACGCCACTAGCGACACCTGGAACGCGCCGTGTTCCTCCAGGATGTAGAAGTATATCACTATCAGTCCCTGCGGCGGCGACTGCTAGCAGCAGTACTGCCGCGACATCGTACCGGAACGCGGCGAACAACAGCGGCGGCAGCGATTCGAGCCCGACCGAAATCGCCGGGAACGAAAGTCCCCACAGCACTGACAGCAACACGAACAACAGCCCGTCTCGGGGGCGAGACATACCCGTGGTTTCCCCGGCCCGGAGAAAACCACTGTGATTCGCGGACCGGTGTGACAGTCGCGTTCCGCGGTCCTCAGCGGTGTGGCTCCGGCAACAGTTCCTCGAAGGGCTGGTCGGCGAGCCAGTCGACCAGCGCGTCGAGTTCCTCGCTGGCCGCCTCGACGAGGTGCTCGCCGGCCTCGCAGGAGGCCTCGGTCGGGTCGCCGACGGCGCCCGTCGGCGTGAAATCGACCGTGTCGAACCCGACCTCGGCGCCGTGGACGGTCTCACCCCACCCCTCGGGCGCGCCCTCGCCGGCCGCCGCGAGCTCCTCCTCACGGACGAGTTCCTCGGCGATGGCCATCATGATACTCGACTCGGAGGCGCCGGCGTGGCCGCCCTCGCTGTCGAACAGGTCGTCGAAGAGGTCGGTGACGCTGTTCCACCAGCTCCAG
Organism: Halobacteriales archaeon SW_7_65_23; assembly: GCA_003022725.1. Taxonomy (GTDB): domain Archaea; phylum Halobacteriota; class Halobacteria; order Halobacteriales; family Haloarculaceae; genus Halovenus. The sequence continues at coordinate 2,546 of PXSQ01000112.1, forward strand.
GGCAGCGCGAACGCGGTCCCGTCGGTCCGCAGGCGGCGGGCTGCCCGCGTCAGCGCGTCAGTGTTGCCCCCGTGGCCGTTGACGACGACGGCTTTCCGGACACCGTGAGTCGCCATCGACTCGACCGTATCGAGGACGTACGCTTCCAGAATCTCGGGACGAGTCCACAGCGTTCCGTGGAACTGCCGGTGGTGTTCGCTCACGCCGACCGGCAGCGTGGGCAGGACGACAACGTCGTTCCGGTCGGCGACGGTGCCGGCCATCGCCTCGGCTGCCATGAAGTCGGTGCCCAGCGGCAGTGCAGGGCCGTGCTGTTCGACGCTGCCGACCGGCAGCACCGCCACCTCGACGTCGTCGAGCGCCGCCCCGGCCGTTGTCGTGGTCTCCTCGGCGAGTCGCATGCCCGGACCAACGGACGACCCGTACTTGAAAGCTGCCAGCGGCTGACCTCCTTGCCCGTCGCCGTGCGGGGCGCCAGCTTTGTTTCCCTCGACAGCCAACCAACGGTTATGCACCTCTACGCCGCGCTCAACGACCGGCTGCTCGTGGTCCGGGCCCATCGACAGCGGGGTGACGACAGTCTCGACGGGGTCCGGTCGTCCGTGCACCTCGCCGGACACTCCCTCGAATCGGTAGCGACCTCGCCCGAGGCACCCGACCGCGCCTTCGTCGGGACGGTCGATAGCGGCCTCCAGCGCAGCACCGACGCGGGCGACACCTTGGAGCCCGTCGGCGAGTTCGAGGACCGGGTGACTGCCGTGACGGTCAGCCCCCACGATCCGGACGTGATCTGGGCGGGGACCGAGCCCAGCGCCGTGTATCGGTCGACCGACGGCGGCGACACCTGGGTCGAGCGGCCGGGGCTGGCCGAGCTGCCGTCCTCCGACCGGTGGTCGTTCCCGCCGCGGCCCCACACCCACCACGTTCGCTGGCTCGCGGTCGACCCACACGACCCCGAGCGGCTGTACGTTGCCATCGAAGCCGGGGCGTTCGTCCACACGACCGACGGTGGCGAGACCTGGATCGACCATCCCGAGGGCGCTCGCCGTGACAACCACACCGTCCGAACGCACCCGAAGGCACCAGGTCGGGTGTACTCAGCGGCCGGCGACGGCTACGCCGAGTCGACTGACGGCGGCGAGAGCTGGCAGCACCCGCAGGACGGCCTGGAGCACCGCTACGTCTGGGGACTGGCCGTCGATCCGGGTGATCCCGACACTGTCGTGGCCTCCGCGGCCAGTGGCGCGCGCACGGCGCACACGCCTTCGCGGGCCGAGTCCTACGTCTACCGGAAGCGCGGCGACTCATGGGAACTGGCGATGGACGGCCTGCCGGAACCGAACGGAACCACCAGGGCGGTACTCGCGGCTGGTGCCGCCGACAGCGAAGTGTTCGCGCTAACAAACCGCGGGCTGTTCAGAACGACGGACGCGGCTGCCTCCTGGCACCGGGTCGGCATCGAGTGGCCCGACGACTACTGGGAGCAGGTCGGGCGCGGGCTGGCCGTCGTCGGGTGAGCTACGACCTCATCCAGTAGGAGAAGAAGACCGCCAGGGCCACCCCCGCCACGGCCACGCCGATCAGCGTGGGGACGAGCTGGCCACCGCCCCACTCCCAGCCGAGCAGCTGGCTGCCGACGATCGCCACGACTGCGACGAGGACTGCGAACGCCTGAACGACGGGTGACTGGTCGCTGTTCTTCATGCCAGTCTTTTCACAGATCACAGATTAAATAACTGCGTCGCGTTTCAGGCTCTGAGACGCCGCCGGCGGGTCACTCCACGTCCAGCAGTTCCAGAAACGTCTCCCGGTCGATGTTCCGGCCCGAGACCTGGAGGACGACCGTCGAGCCGGCGATCTCGTCGGCCAGCTTCCGTGCGCCGGCAAGCGATGCGGCGCAGGCGCCCTCCATGATGATGTGCTCGTCCTCGAACATCGAAATTACGCCCTCTCGCAGCGCCTCGTCCTCGACCAGCAGGAAGTCCGCGAGGTGCTCCCGGAGCATGCGGGCCGTCAGCGCGAACGGGACGCTCGTCGCCAGCCCCTCCGCGAACGTATCCATCGTGTCGGAGGGTTCGAGGGTGTCCTCTGCCCAGGCGCGGTGCATGGCCGGTGCGTTCGCGGACTGAACGCCGATCACGTCCGCGTCGGTCATCGCGCCGACGGTCATGGCGTATGCAGCGGCGCTCGATCCGCCGCCGATCGGGCTGAACAGGTACTCGACTTCCGGGAGATCCTCGAGCACTTCGAGGCCCGCGGTGCCGATGCCGGCGATCAGCGCCGGTTCGTTCGCGGAGTGGACGTAGCGGTAGCCTTCCTCGGCCGCCCAGCGTTCGGCCCACTCGCGGGCGTCGTCGAAGGTGTCGCCGCGGCGGTGGACCGTCGCGCCGTACCGCTCCATGGCGGCGACCTTGTCGGGGTTGGCGTCCTCCGGCACGGCGATGTGAACGGGCACGCCGAACTGCTTGCCCGCGTAGGCGATTGACTGTCCGTGATTGCCGGTGCTGGCCGCGATCAGGCCGGCCTCTGTGAACTCCTCGTCCAGCTGTGAGACCAGATTCACGCCGCCGCGGACCTTGAAGGCGCCCGTCGGCAGGGTCTCCTCGCGCTTGAGGTAAACGTCAGCGTCGAGTTGCGCCGAGAGCGCGTCGCTGCGGACCAGCGGGGTCCGGGGCAGGTGCCGGGACACCACCTGGCGTGCCTCGTACACGTCGCGGACCGTCGGCGGCGTCAGATCGTGATACGGAAAGATCGTTGTCTCGTCGGGGGAGTCGACGGCTTCGTACCGGGCCATGTCTGCCCTCTTAGCCGGCAACCCGATAGTCCTTCCGCCATCGGTCCGGCCCTGTGGCGCCAACTGATCGCTATCAGACGAGGGCAGGTGTGACGGTCGTCCCGGTGAGTGTCCCCAGCGGTGCCCGGACCTCGTACTCGGGCGTCTCGACGGTCAGCGGCGTCGACTCGTCGATCTCGACGAAGTGAAACGTCACCTCGTAGCTACCGTCACTCCCGATGACCGAGGGCTCGCGCTGTCCGGACTGGGGTTCGCGGACCCAGACCTCCTCGCCCGCGGCGTCGGAGGATGTTTCGCCCTGGATCTCGTAGGTCGGAAGGCGCTGGGCGACGTTTTCGCCTTCGATCGGGTACTGCTGGTCAATCCAGTCTCTGATCCCTTTATCGAGCGCGTACACCTCCTCGTACCCGTCCGCGATGAGCGAGGCTGCACGCTGCGTCGAGAGGTGGTGTGGGCAGCCGCAGTAGGTGAGGATCCGTCGGTCCTCGCTGTACTGCTCGACGGGGTCGCTCCCCTGCTGACCCTCAGGTGCCGGACTCCACACCGCACCGGCGATCCGGGTGTGCTCCCACTCGGTCCGGGATCTGGCGTCGACGACGACGAGATTCTCGTTCTCGTACCAGTCGTAGGCGTCATCCGTCGGTGCTAGGGGAACCGATTCCCCGTTTACCTCCGTCGTTTCGTAGCCGCCTCCACCCAGACACCCTGCGGCTGCGACCGCCCCGGTCCCCGCGACTGTTCCGAGGTACTGCCGGCGATTCATGCCCGGTCCTTCGAGCCACAGGCTCAAAAATCGCTCACACTACGGGGGCGGAGGATCGGGAACTACTGACGAGCACGGAAGTGAGCGGTCGTATCAGGAGCGGGCAACTGCTCGCTGACGACCCGCTGGCGACCTACCTGGAGGGGGACGAGGAACCGAAGTACGTGCTGCGGAACAGGAAGTCAGGCGTCACTGTCGAGGACGACGACTCGACCCGGATACAGCCGGACGACGCGTTCCAGGCGTTGGCGCTCGTCACGGATGTCAGGGTGTTATTTGTCGTGGGGACAGCAGGGGGTGACAGGACGGAATCCGTGTCGTACTCGGAGATGGTCCAGGCGAAGAGTGCGGACGACGGGTTCAGGACGACGAGTCTCCTGATCGAGACGATCAACGGCCGGCGGTGGTCGTTCCCGTGCAAGGGCGACACCGAAGCGGTCGCCTCGTTCGTCGACGGCCTGGCGCAGGTGTGGGCGAACGCCGAGCGCCTGGCCGACGAGGCCGAACAGGACATCGAAACCGCCGAGCAGCACCTCGCGGACGGGGAGTACGAGGCCGCGGCTCCACATCCGCGAGCGCGGCGAAGCGCTCGCCACACGGCTGCTCGAACTTCAGGGCCCGCTGCGTGCGCAGCTGGCAGCCTCGGCGCACGCCGAGGGGATGGCTGCCTGGCAGGCCGATGACTACGAGCGTGCAGCGAGGGCCTACGACCGGGCGATTGAGGGCTACCAGACAGCGCTGGAGCGCGACGCCGGGCCGTCGGACGACCAGCTGCAGCGGCGGCTCCGCGGCGCGATCGCCGAGCGGGAGCTGCTCCGGGTCACGCCGCTGGTGGAAGCAGATACGGCGCGCCGCCACGCCCGACAGATCGAGGAACCCGAAGCGGCGGCGGCGAACTGGGAGGACGTGCTCGACCGCTACCAGGGGTTGCTCGCGCTGGACTGGCCCGGCGATGAGGGGTTCGTCGCCGAGACAGAGATCGTCCACACCCAGGCCGCGGCGGCCGCCGAGGACGCCATCAAGGACTACTTCGAGGCGGGCAAGCGCCGGCTCGGGTCGGCCGACCGCTTCGCTGTCGACGGCCGTGACGAGCGGGCGACGGTGCTGTACGAGCGCGCCCGCGGGCAGTTCGAGGCGGCCCACCGGCTGGCCGAGGAGGCCAACGAAGAACGGCTCGGGGGGATCGAGACCGCCCTCAAGACGGTCGAAAAGCGTCTCGAGGGCGACGTCCCGGCGGAGGCGCTGTCGAGCGACGGCCTTGCAGTTTCGGACGGCCCGCGACAGCAGCCAGGGGGCCGACAGCGCGACGCTCGTAACGAACGCCCTGCCGCGGACGGCCGCCAAACAGCGGGCAGAGGGACTCGAGGTCACGATCATCGACGGGCAGGAGCTCGTCGAACTCCTCCGGTTCGAGGGGTTCCTCGACCGGCTCGACCAGGATCCGCCCAGCGCCTGATAGTGATTGCTGTGATTGTTTTCGTGACCACGTCACGTGAACGGGCGGTTCGCGGGCTGAATTCCAGGAACTGTGACTCCCCGGCGGTAAAGAGTCACAGCAATCACTATGATACTGATTGGTGTACGCCGGGACGGAATCGACCGCACGACTGCGTACGGCCGAGCCCGAAAACGGTCAGAAGCCCCACGCTTAAAATGCCACGGCATCCTACTCGGATTATATGGACTACACGCTGGCAATCGAGAGCGCGCCGGATACAATCCCGGCGGGCAGCAGTATTCTGCTGGTTCATCCGAGCACTGCCGAGACGGATCGGATCGACGTCGAGTTCACCGACGCGGACGACGCCGCGAAGCTGATCATCTCCACGCGGACGGCAGCCCGCGAGGTCAAACAGAAACTGGACCACTACGGGGTCGACCACGAGAACGCCGTCATTCTCGATACGCTCTCCGCAGAGCGTGGGTACACCCGCCGCCAGAGCGACCGGGTCCGATATATCCCGAGCCCAGAGGACCTCGACAGCCTCGTCGACGAGGCCCGCCGGTTCCTCGAGGAGACCGACGGCCCAGTCCGCATGAGCGTCGATTCGATCACGGAGATGATCTACTACGCCGACGAGGAACGGACGCGGCAAGCCGTCGAGACGCTGCTCTCGCTCGTCGCGGAGCACGACGCCGTCGTGCTGTTTCACCTGGCCCGCGGCGTTCACGAAGCCGAAGTCGTCGAGTCGTTCAGCGAACTGTTCGACGCCGTCATCGAACTCGACGAGGACGGCAACGTCACTGCCTCGTTCTAATACTGTCGGACGTAACTCTGTGTCACATCGTGACACTCTCCTGGCTGTATTCGCACGGGTGAACGGCTGAACGTGACACGTGACTCCACGAAATTACGTCCGACAGTATCAGTACCACGTCACCGAAGGCCAGTAACTGGCGAGTTAGCGAGTCTACCCGGCTGTTGGGGCGTTCGGCGGTGCGAGAGACACCACCAGTGTTAAGATGGATCAAACCAACAACCCAAGTTGTATGCCGGAATGCCAGAACTGCGGTGCATTCGTAACGACGGATTATGCACGTGTGTTCACGCCGAACGGTATAGACAAGCCCAGAGTCTGCCCTCAGTGCGAAGACAAGATCCGTGACGGAGCCGACGTGCGGAAGGCACGGTCGACTCGACGCGGGTAACCGACTGTTTTTTGGGGGATCGCCATCCGGTCGACTGTTCGTCCGGCTGTCTCAGTCGTCCGATGACCCAGTGGCTTCGCTGACGATGGCCCGTGCGTCGTCGAACAGCGCGTCGGCGCGCGCCTCCTCGCGCGCCTCTGCCGTGATCCGGATCAGCGGCTGTGTTCCGCTGGCCCGCAGCAGGAACCAGCCGTCGCCCCCGTCGGCGCGCACACCGTCAAGCGTCGAGACCTCGTCGTACCGTTCCGCGACGAGGTCGCGGATCATCGCCATCGCCTCCTGTTTAGCTGACGTCTCGACGCTCGCGCGCCGAATCGGGTACGTCTCGATGTTGCGTGCGCGGTCGGTCAGCGGTCGCTCGGCCGCCAGCGCGGCGATCCGGCACGCGGCCAGCGGCCCGTCGGGACACAGCGTCCGGTCGGGCCAGATCCACGCGCCGCTTGGCTCACCCCCGAACGCGACGCCCGACTCGCTGGCTGCCTCGGCGACGTAGACGTCCCCTACCGGTGTCCGCGTCGTCTCGATGTCCGCCTCGGCGAGGTGATCCTCGACTGCGAGGCTCGTGTCCACCGGTACTGCGACGCGGTCGCCGGCCGACGCGGCGTCCCGGGCGAACATCGCCAGCAACACGTCGCCACCCAGAAACTCCCCATCCTCGGTGACTGCCCGCATCCGGTCGGCGTCGCCGTCGTGGGCGATGCCGAGGTCGGCGTCACCGACCCCGACGAGCGAGGCCAGCGAGCCGCAGTTGTCGGCCGTCGGTTCGCTGGGCCGGCCCGGGAACGAGCCGTCCGGCTGTGCGTTCAGCGTTTCCACGTGACAGCCCAGCGCTTCGAGCGCGTCGACGGTCACGCCGCCGGCACCGTTGCCGACGTCGACGACGACCGATACCGCCTCGGGCATCGACACTGCGTCGACGATGGCGTCGCGGTGTCTGCGGGTGGCCGTCGCCGTCGTCCGCTCGCCGATCCCGTCCCACGGGGCAAGGGAAGCCGTCTCCTCGCTGATCCGGCGCTCAATCCGGTCGCGCAGTTCCTCGTCGAACGCCTGGCCGCCCGGCTGCCAGAGCTTCAGCCCGTTGTCCTCGGGTGGGTTGTGTGAGGCTGTCACCACGACGCCGGCGTCCGCGTCGTGCCAGTTCACCGCGCGCCCGACGGTCGGCGTCGCAGCGAGGCCGAGGTCGACGATGTCGACGCCGGACTCACAGAGCCCTGCGGCGAGCGCGTCGAGCAACGGCTTGCCGCTCTCCCGTGCGTCCCGGCCGACGACAGCGCGCTCGACGTCGACGCCCAGCGCTCGGCCGACCGACAGCGCGAGCGAGGCTGTCACTGTCTCTCCGACGGGGCCCCTGATACCGCTCGTTCCGAACATACCCCGACTGTTGGATGCCGGGGCCTTTGGTATACTGGTGTTTACGGACGTACAGCCACCAGTATCAGCCCCTGGTGTGGCCGCGTTCGGCTGAACCGCAGCGTCTCTACTCGGATCAGATGAACCGCGGCGTCTCCCCGATGTAGGCCCTGTAGGCCTCCTTGTCCTCGATGTTCTCCATGACTTCCTCCTCCTCGACTTTCGAGAGGCGGTAGTAGAAGTACGCGAGGACGGGGAACATCGCGAGGGTAAGTAGTGAGGGCCAGTGGACGAACCAGCCGAACAGAAAGAGCAGAAAGCCCAGGTACTGCGGGTGCCGGGAGTATGCGTAGATCCCGCCGGTGACGAGTTCCTCGTCGGTGCGGTACAGCGTTGCCCACCCGACGGCGATCAGGACCGTGCCCAGGACGATGATCCCGGCGCCGACGGTCTTCCAGGGGGTCAACAGCATCGACTGCCCGAGGAACTCGAAGGTGATGAACGCGTTCTGGGTCCCCGCCCCGGAGCCGGTCGGGATGGCCGCCGAGGTGACGTAGATTGTCAGCGGAACGCCGTACATTTCGACGAACAACGACACGACGAACGCCGCGTACACGCCCAGCGACGCCGACTGCCAGTTGACGCGCCAGCGAAAGCCCGCCGCAAGCGGCACCGCGAACGCCACGAACACGCCGATGTTCAGCGCGACCAGGTCCCACCGGCCCTGGATGACCTCGGCCTGGTTCGACATGAAGAAGTAGACGTGATCCAGGAAGGAGGGCAGCGACACGAGCGCCACCAGACCGAGCAGGAGAAACGCCGCTTTCCGTCTGGTGAGTTCTCCGCGTGCCCTGTCGATGAGCCTCATATCCCGTTGCAAGGAGCCTGTTTCATATGAGCCTGACGCCTCGTAGTTCGCCAGCCAGCTGCTCCGGCCGAAATCACAGGGTTTCATTATACTGTCGGACGTAACTCTGTGTCACATCGTGACACTCTCCTGGCTGTATTCGCACGGGTGAACGGCTGAACGTGACGCGTGACTCCACGAAATGACGTCCGACAGTATCAGGCTCTCAACTGGTTCGTCGGGTTCATAGTTGCGTATCTGATCGCACGCTGGGTGCTGGACCGGGATGGCGCGCTGAAGCCCGCGTTCATCGGCGGGACGGTCACTGGGCTGATCGCGTGGGCCACCTACGAGAAACCAGCGTTTCTGCAGGACGACTCCGAGGCCGACTCGGACGTGACTGCGGCGGCAGAAGCAGCCTGAACGGCCGGTCGGTCGCTTAGCCGATGTACCGGAGGTCCTCGTCGGAGGGGGCGGGCGTGCCCTGCTCCATCTCCTGGATTTTGCGCACGACTTCTTCCATCTCCTCGGCGCGCTCCTCCAGCGAGCCGAAGTCGACCTCGAAGCCGAGGACGTCCTGGAGCACCTCGAGGACGGCCTGCGCACTCTTTGGGTCGACGAGGTAGCCGCTGGTCTCGCCCATCAGGCAGGCTGCGGGGATCTCCCGGCGTTCGCCCAGGCCGAGCAGCAGGCCGCTGACGCCGACGATACCGCCCGCGGGTTCGTCGCCGCGGAACTCGACGCCTGCTTCCTCGACGCGGTCGCGTATCTCCTCGGTACTCGCCGCGCCGATCACGTCGTACTCCTTGATCAGTTCGCCCGTCGGGACACCACCGAGGGCGTACACCGACTCGACGCCGAGGTCCTCGGCAACGTCGAGAAACGTGTTCGCGAGGCCGTAATGGCCGACGGTGTCCTGCGCTTGGTGGTCGCCGGTGAGCACGAGCAGGTCGGCGTCGCCGGCCTCGACGGCGTGGACCTCCGCGCAAGCTAGCTGCGTGAGTCCGTCATCGACGCTGACCTGGGGCGGGAGGTGCGTCGAGTACACCCGCCGCACCAGCTCGCTGTCGAGCTCCTCGACGAGGTGCTCGCCGGCGAGCTTGCCGACGTGGCCCACGCCCGGCAGCCCCTCGATCAGCACCGGCTCCGCGAGGTCAGGTTCTGCGATCGCTTCGATCTCGAAATCGTCCATACCCGCTACTGCCGGTGCCGCCGCTTAAGAGCGCGTCGATACTCGCCGTGGGGGTCGGTCGGCGAGAACGGCGCCGGCGCACTGTTGACAGCCCGTGCCCCACACTCCGGGCAACGCTCCCCAAGCGTGTACACTGGCCGGTCGTGAGCGTCGTCGGGATCAGTGCAGACGCAAATGTCAGATTTCATCGAAATCGCTCCCCCTATTCTGCGGCCGCTACTCCTCGTCTTCGCGGCGTTCGCGGTGGAACTCTCCGGTTCCGCCGTTGTCGCCGATGACCCTGACCGCGCGCTCGGCGCTCTGCTCCAAGTGGTCTTCGGCAGTCTTGTAGTCGGGCGCTTTCACTTCGATGCGGTACTCGGGCGCGCCCACGTAGGTCACTGAGAGCTCGATCTCCTCGGGAACACCGGAAGACTCGCTTTGCTCGTCTCCCGAGCTCCCGTTCGCGCCACCGGCTCTCACGGGAATTTCGCCGTTCCCCTCGGCAGCCTGTAGCGCGTCCTGGACGACGTCGACCCCGTCGCTGTCGGGACACTCCAGGTCGACGTAGCCCGTGACCGTGACGTACGGGACCGAGACGTTCTCGCGGGCCGTTTCGACGATCGCCTCGACCTCCCCGTCGTCGAGGTCGACGTCCCGGAGCGCTTCGGTCCCGTGGATCGCCGCCGCCTCGAATCCCTTGTACAGGGAGTTGAACTCCGCGAGCAGGGCGTTGGCGACTGCGGCGTAGCGTTCGTCGCTGACGTCGTCGCCGAACGCCAGTTCCATCCAGTTGTCCGCTTTCTGCTCGTTTTTCCACTCCTGGATCTTCTCCTTGCGCTGGTGGTCGTTGACGTCCTTCAGCGAGAGGTCGATCTGCTGGGCGCTCTCGTCGACGTCGAGTACCTTCGCGACGACTCGCTGGTCGGTGTTGACGTGGTCGCGGACGTTCTTGATCCAGCCCGAGGCGACCTCGCTGATGTGACAGAGCCCGCGCTTGTCCTCGTACTCCAGGAGGTCGACGAACACGCCGAAGTCCTCGATCTCGTCGACCCGGCCGACCACGAGTTCGCCGGGTTCGGGCCAGCCACTGTACTTCATCGGGCGTTGACAGTTTCGACGACTTCGCCTTCGAGAATCGCCTCGCCGCCAGTGGGCCGCACGAGCGTGTGCCCGCAGACCTCACAGTCGACGGTGGTCGCGGCTTTCCCGAAGACGATCTGTTCGTTTTCGCAGTCCGGACAGGTCACGCGGTAGAAGCTCCCCGGCATTGTCACTCCTGGAACGTGAGCCGGCCAGCGCGCCAGCCCTCGCGCTGGTGGGCTTTCCCACACTCGCCACAGCGGTACGTCAGCTGTGTCTTCTTGGTGGGCTTGTCGCCACCCGGGACTTCCGAGAACTTGCCGTCGTTCCCGATGCCCGACTGGCGTTCGCGCTGGCGGGCGCCGACTTTCGTCATGCCCGAGGGCCGCCCTGACCGGACTTTCTCGACTTCGTGTTCGTGGTGTTCGTTACAGTGCGGACAGTACGTGTTCATCCGCCGTGGCATTTCCATAGATATCGACCTTGCGGGTCATTCGACGTGAGTCCTTAAAACCCGCACGGTTCGCGGGGAGCAATTCGACCCCAAATGGCTGCCCACTGACTGCCACTATATCGGGCGGTTTTGACATCACCCGATCGGAGTCTGAGACTGATTCATATTCGCTCGAAGTTCGCCGTGTGCGCGTGTCGAGTTCGTGACGTCCAGGTATCCTGGTCACGACGACCTGCCCACTTTTTTGTGTGTGCTGGCCGCCGTATGCAGTATGCCGTACTGTCCGAACTGTGGCCGGGAAGTCGAGGAGACGGACAGGTTCTGCATCGAGTGTGGCGAGGAGCTCGACGGCCGGACCAGGAGCGGCGGGACCGCGAGCGAGTGGGACGACCCCGCGGGCGTGCACACGCCGGGCGTCGGCGGCAGGCGGACGGCGGAGTTCACGACCGCCACGCTCTGGGGTCCGATCGTCGTCGCCGCCATCGGCGTCATCCAGAGTATCTACATCATCACGTCGCCGGGAGAGGTGATCGAACTGGCCGGATTCGGCGAAGAAATCAGCGAGGGCGTGATAGTCGCGACCGGCGTGCTCGGACTGCTCATGTCCGCCGCCGTGGTCGGCCTCGTCTACTACTACTGGGACCGCGGCCACGTCGACAAACGGTACTTCTACGGCCTCGCGGGCCTGGGCGTCGCCGGGTTCTTCCTCGGCGGCGGCGTCATGTTCCTGATCCTCATCCTGATCGGTGCCTACGGGTACTTCTCATACTGACGGACGAAAATCCGCACGGATTTTCGCCGCCAGTATACCACACTGACTACAGTCGTGTCCGGACCGCTCATCCCTGGACTGTCGTCCGGTTCTTTGCGGTCCTCTGACCGGACTGTTGTTGGACTTCTGACTAATGTATTCTTGTCCGTCAGTAACAGCGTTTTTCGCCCTGGCAAGGGTTGTTTGGCTTCCTGATACGGGAGTTCGGGAATGTTTGGCGGTGGAATGTTGTGCGTTTCAGCCCGTGAAACCAACGATATTGGGCCCCCACTGCTGAAAATAATCACGCACGACCGTATCAGGAAGTAAACGTTTCAGCAAGGTCCGGACGCGGGAATTGAACCCGCCTCTTGGGCACCACAAGCCCAAAGGATGCCACTACCCCAGCCCGGACACGCACGTGAACGTAGCCGACTCCACCTGATATACGTTACGGAGTCGGGCGGATCCACGCCCCCGTCACGAGGTGGGATGTGTCAACAGGAGCAGTTCCTCGTCGGTCCGCACCGGACAGAACGGGCTGCCGGGATCGCCGAAGGTGTTCGTCCGCTTTTCGCTGACGGACAGTCCTCCCTGATGAGCTTGAGGCCGTAGCGGTGGTCGTAGAAGAGCACATAAACCCCTGTTCACCGGTTCCACCGGATCAATGAACAGGCAGTAGCGGGCTTCTACTCCCTGAATTCTGAGTTAATTTTCAGATCGCGTTGAGACCATTAGCCGCAACAAGACCTGTCACGTACGTTTTGGCGTGATGAGTCTGGTGAGACGACAGCGAGTCAAACTCATCTAGCGGATCGGTACACGAGAGGAAGTCTGTTATCGGCAGCATAAGCCGTCAGTAGCCTCTATACCGTGTTCCGACTTAAACGTGCAGAGCCGAGTTAGAATACTCTAATCCCTTGTTCTGAGATTATAACAAGATCACTTCGCCTACTTTGAAAGGAACTGACTTTCTCCTTCTGAAAGTGATCGGAAGAGTCATTTAACTATCAGTATTATTAGATTTTTATCTCTCGAACTACATATTCGCAACTCTCTTCACAACAATCGCCTCCTGCCAATCGAGGTTGACTTCCCACTGTTCACTTGCCGTCTCGGTATATCTCTCGCCGATCGTCCACGTGACTGAATCAGAATATTTGCCATCGACCGTCGCCCGAATTTCGTATTCCCCGGGGGCGTCGATCACGTCTTCGAGGATGAGCCGGGTGTAGCCATCACTGCCGGCAGGTTCGATCGTGAGATTATTTTTGTAAGTCACTGTCGAGCCGTTTTTGATGATACGAACGGAGACATCGTGTGATTCGTTGCCGAAATTATCGATCCGGAGATCCACTGGTTTTTCATCGACTAAACATTCCTGCCCCCCTCCATCGATATCGTTTGGTGTGCCAAGTATACAGACTTCCTCGGAAGTGGGTGTTGATGTATCTACTTCGGGTGTATCTGTCGGGGTAGCGCTGGAGGTGTTCGTCTCGGACATTGGCCCACCCGATAAACATCCGGTGAAGAAAATCAATCCCACTGCCAATATAAATACTCTCAAACCGCTCTTCATGATACTGATTCCGTTTCTGAGTATATGTATTTTTTCATCATTCCATATTATGTGTTTGTATTTATTTAATTAAAATCCACTCGAGTGATTGTCAATCCAATCGCGAATAGATTCTGGAGGAAAATCAGGCCTTGTGTGCCGGAGACCACTCTCGTGGCAAGTCGAAAGGTTGAGGTACGCGACAGGTGCTACGGGGAGGTATGGAACTGCGGGTCATCGAAAAGGAGGAGAAGGAGCTCTCTATGGAGATCGCGGGCGAGGATCACACGTTCATGAACGTGCTCAAAGGCGCGCTGCTGGAGACCGACGGGGTCTCCGCTGCGACCTACGACATGAACCCGGAGCAGTCAGGTGGACAAACGGACCCGATCCTCACGATCAAGACGGAGGAGGGCGTCGACGCGCTCGACGCGCTGGAGGACGGCGCCGAGCGCGTGATCGAGAAGTCCGAAGGGTTCCGCGACGCGTTCGAGGCCGCGAGCTGACGCCGCAATCGCCACTGTTTTCAACAACTCACCAGATACAGCCACAGCGACCCGTCGGGCGCCTCGTGCACGTCCACGCCCACGCTGTCCCCGACTGTGTCCACACTCCCAATCCGATCCGTGTACGCTGCGACCAGCCCGTCGGCGGTCTCGGCCGCTGTCGATCCCCCGCCGTCGTACTGGACCGGCCCCCCGAGTAACGGTCTGGTACTGCACGAGTCGCTGAGCACCTCCTGTACGCTGCTGTCAATCGTCGGATCGTCGGCACCACTCACGTATCCCGACCGGACCGCCTGCTGATTGAGGTACCGTGCAACCGCGTCGAGGTCGCCGTCACGCCCGACCTGGTCCCCGTCGCGGCGGTCGTTCACCGTCGCTGTGAGCTCCTCCTCGACTGCCGCAAACGGGATCTCGCCGGTGTGGGTCGCATTGCCCGGCACGTTCTCGACGTCCGGGACGGCCGGGCCCCCGAACCCGGGGACGTCGACGATGCCAGTCACTCCGAGCACGAACACCGTCGCGAGGACGAGCGCGACGGCGACGGCCGCGAGGTACTGCGGCGTCACCAGGTCGAGATACCCTGGCGCCGTCAGGTCCGCCTCGTCGATTTCCTGGCGGCGCTTCTCCAGGGAGTGGGCGCCACAGCGGCTGCACGGCGGCGAGTTCTTCGGGTGCTCGCGCCCGCATTCGATGCAGACCCACACGAGCGTCGGATCGCTGTCGCCGTCCCCGAGGTCCGTCTGTCTGACTACTGCCTCCTCGAACTTCCCGTGCCCGCAGTTGTCGCAGGGCGGATCGTTCTCCTCGTGGGGCTTGCCGCACCACTCGCACCGCCATTCCATTGCCGTCGACTAGTGAGCAAGCCACGAAAAGAGTGGCGTTCCGAGCGCCCGACTGTCTCATAGTGATTGTTGTGACTCTTTCCGCCTGGATTCTCAATTCGAGTTTTCACGTACGTACAGCCACCAGTATCAGAGTCGGACCGGGATCCCGCGCTCGTCGAGGTACTCCTTGACTTCCCGGATCGAGTACTCGCCGAAGTGGAAGATAGAGGCCGCCAGCGCGGCGTCGGCGTCGGCTTCGGTGAACACTTCATAGGCGTCCTCGGGGCCGCCACAGCCGGAGGAAGCAATTACGGGCGTTGACACGGCGTCACAGACCGCGTTCATCAGGGGGATGTCGTACCCCTCTTTGGTCCCGTCGGCGTCGATGGAGTTGACGAACAGCTCGCCGGCGCCGCGGCGCTCGGCCTCCATCGCCCACTCGACGACGTCGGTGCCGGTCCCCTCACGGCCGCCCTTGACGGTACACTCGAACCAGCAGGACTCGCCGTCGATCTCCTCGTAGTGCTCCCCCTGTTCGTCGAATCGCCGTTTGGCGTCGACCGAGATGACGATACACTGGCTGCCGAAGGAGGCGGCGCCCTCGCCGATCAGCTCCGGGTTCTCCAGCGCGCCCGTGTTGATTGACACCTTGTCGGCACCCGCGCGCAGCGTCTCTTTGATATCCTCGCGCGTGCGGATGCCGCCGCCGACCGTCAGCGGAATGAACACCTCGTCGGCGACGCCCGACACGACGTCGAGCATCGTTTCGCGGCCCTCAGCCGAGGCTGTGATATCGAGAAAGACGAACTCGTCGGCGCCGGCCTCGTTGTAGCGTTTCGCCATCTCCACCGGGTCGCCCGTGTACTCGAGGTTCTCGAAGTTGACGCCGGTGTACACCGCCGCGTCCCCGTTCTCGTCGATGTCGACGTCGATACAGGGAATGATGCGCTTCGTGAGCACGTTATCGTGGGTTGGAGAGTTGTGGGTAATACGGTTTCGGGATTCACGTCCGGGTGTATCGGAAATGGGTGCGTCCCGGCAGATGAGAGCACCGATTCCGACACATCGAAGTGACGGGCCGGCAAATCGTCATCCATGGCCGATGATCACGACGAGGACAGACCGGCGTACGACCCGACCGGCCCGGCCCCGCCCGAGCGCGCCCCGCCGCTGCGGAGTACGGCGCCACAGAGCGCGTTCACGACCGGGCAGGTCGCCATCGGGTTCGTCATCTTGCTCGTCGGGCTGGCCGTAACCTTTGGGTTGCCGCTCGTGGCGGCGTGACCGGACGAGGGCAGCGGCGACCGTCGATGAGAACGTTAAAGACACCAACCCTACTACGACCGAGTGCGCCCGGGTGGCTTAGCTGGACATAGCGCCGCACTCATAGGGTTACAGGAAACGCGGCATCGCTCCGGCATTCCCGCGAGGTACCCGCCTCGGACCTGGGACATGCGGAGATCGAGGGTTCGGAGCCCTCCCCGGGCATACCTTCTGATACTGGTGGCTGTAAGTACGTGGCAGGTGCGGGTTGACCTCCTCCCCGCGCGACAGCGCGAGGATTCCTCCGTGGGGAATCCTGCCTGCCTGATTCCCCCGGCTGTGAACGTGCGGGTTTGCTGATGCACCGTCGGCCCTCGAAGTGAGGGTGTGGGGTCTTGGGTATCCGCTCGGTGTTGCCCTCCGATGTGGAGTGACACTCACAGGCGTCCAGCACAGTGATACTGTCGGACGTAATTTCGTGGAGTCACGCGTCACGTTCAGCCGTTCACCCGTGCGAATACAGCCAGGAGAGTGCCACCCTGCTGCTGGGTGGGCTACGAAGGTGTGTGAGTGTGAGTGTGCAGACCCACTCGTTGCCAGCGTGAGCATGAGCAGGTTCCCCCCAGCAGCATATCGCATGTCTCCTCTCATATTCCACGTCGGGAACTATAAGTGGGGGGATTCCCATCGGGAGACAGCGAGTGGGTTTGGTCATATCGTGTCGGCTCCAACCCCGCCCACGGTGGGGCGGGGAATCCGCCTCGGTTCTTTTTTGAAACGATCAGTCTCAACTCTCGCCCTGGGGCGTTCTCTGTCTCGAACTTCGAGTTTTCACGTACTTACAGCCACCAGTATAGGCTTCCCGAGCTCACGGCGAAGCCGTCAACGCCGTGTCGTCAAAGACGCCACGAGCTTACGGCGCACAGCGCCGTGAACGCCCTTTCAGTCCGCCAGGAGGATTTGTGATCGATCTACGGAAACGACGTTGAACGGAAAATCGCGGACAGGATCAGTTCCCAGATGGGGCCGGGGCGTACCATGATTGTTTTTAGCCGGGGACGCGAACAGGGAACAACATGGGTCAGTCCGAACTCGGGGAGTACACAGACGACGGGATGGACTCGGACCGTCCCGCCGGCGCCGAGGCGCAGGCAGTCGCGGGCGGGGACAGCGACGGCGCGCCCGCAACCGCGACCGACAACAAGCTGTTCGAGGAAGTCGGAGACACCGTCGAACTCGCCGTGATGCAGGTCGACTACACCGTCGAGGGCAGCGGCGACGACGAGTACCCGGTCATCCACGCGTTCGGCCGCACCGGCGACGGCGACCCGGTCCACGTCCGCATCCTCGAGTTCCGTCCGTACTTCTACGCCCCCGCAGCGAACGTCACGGAGGGCCGACTCGCGGAGTATCCCCGGATCACCGGCTACGAGGAGACCGACGAGAACGGCGACCCATACGAGTCGATCCGCGGGGAGCGTCTAGTGAAGATCTTCGGCCAGACGCCGCGCGACGTCGGCCAGATCCGCGACGAGTTCGACCACTACGAGGCGGACATCCTGTTCCCCAACCGCTTTCTCATCGACAAGGACGTGACAAGCGGGATCCGCGTCCCGGCGCGCGACGCGACCGGCGAGGCCGGGGACGGCACGCGTACGCTCCGCGTCCACCACGAGGAGGTCCAACCGGTCGACGTCGACGCCGAACCCCGGGTCAACACCTTCGACATCGAGGTCGACGACCGCTCGGGCTTCCCCGAGGAAGGCGAGGAGCAGATCATCTGCATCGCCAGCCACGACTCCTACCGCGACGAGTACGGCCTCTGGCTGTACGACCCGCCCGAGGGGGAGACGCCGCCCGGGTCCATCGACGACTACGAGCCGATCGACGCCGACAACGCCGACGCCGACCGCACGCTCGACGCCGACATCCGCTCGTTCGAGACCGAGGAGGCGATGCTCGCTGCGTTTCTGGACTACATCGAGGAGACGGACCCCGACGTGGCCACCGGCTGGAACTTCACCGACTTCGACGCGCCGTACCTGATCGACCGCCTCGAACGGCTAGAGACGGGCACCGACCACGACCTGGACCCGGACCGTCTCTCGCGGGTCAACGAGGTCTGGCGCAGCGACTGGCAGGGCCCCAACGTCAAGGGCCGGGTGATGTTCGACCTGCTGTACGCCTACCAGCGCACGAAGTTCACGGAACTCGAATCGTACCGCCTGGAGGATGTTGGCCAGCGCGAACTCGGCATCGGGAAGGAGCGTTACGCCGGCGACATCGGCGACCTCTGGGAGGACAACCCCGAACGCCTGCTGGAGTACAACCTCAGAGACGTCGAACTCTGCGTCGAACTCGACCGCGAGCAGGGCATCGTCGCGTTCTGGAACGAGGTCCGCCAGTTCGTCGGCTGCAAACTCGAGGACGCTACCACGCCCGGCGACGCCGTCGACATGTACGTGCTGCACAAACTCCACGACGAGTACGCCCTCCCATCGAAGGGCCAGCAGGAGAGCGAGGAGTACGAAGGCGGCGCCGTGTTCGACCCGATCACTGGCGTCCGCGAAAATGTCATCGTACTAGACTTAAAGTCGCTTTACCCGATGTGCATGGTGACGATAAACGCGTCCCCAGAGACGAAAGTCGACGCAGACACGTACGACGGAGATATGTATCAGGCACCGAATGGGACTCGATTTCGGAAGGAGCCCGACGGCGTGATCCGGGAGATGGTCAAAGAACTGCTCGCAGAGCGTGAACAGAAGAAATCCCTCCGTGATGACCACGACCCAAAGGAGCAGGCTTACGAACAATACGACCGACAACAGGAAGCTGTCAAAGTAATTATGAATTCTTTATATGGGGTGTTGGGATGGGACAGGTTCAGGTTGTACGATCGGGAGATGGGAGCAGCAGTCACAGCAACGGGACGGGAAGTTATCGAGTACACTGAGGAAATAGTCAACGATCATGGACACGAAGTTATATATGGTGATACGGATTCTGTCATGTTGGAGATTGGAGATATATCATCGCCCGACCTACCAGGGGAAGTACCGAGTGATATACGGGAAACGTATCCAGAAATGAGTCGCGAGGAAGTACAGACACTGTATACAACTGTTAATAGAGGGTTCGAACTCGAGGAGATGATCAACGAATCATACGGCCGGTTCGCCGAAGAGGAGTTCAACGCCAGTGAACACCGTTTCGAAATCGAGTGCGAAAAACTATATCGCCGGTTCTTCCAGGCGGGGAGAAAAAAGCGGTACGCAGGTTTGAAAATTTGGCTCCAGTAACGATGAGCAGCTTCATCTGTCCCGTTGGAGATTGTGAAAAACAGTTGTCGAGACTCCAGGTCATGCACTTTCGATCTGCACATGATGTCGAAATCAAAGGATTTTCTACGGAGCGATCTATCAAGAAAGCCAAGTCTTTCATGGAGGAGTTCCCTACGTACACTTACGTGGTTGTGGATGATGAGATACCCTGTAACATCCACATTCCCTGGGATAAGCGGTCAGAGCTACTGGAGGTTCTGAACGATGAGTAAGGAGTTGCCGGGAACGTTTCTGAATCCACCGGAGATCGACATCACCGGCTTCGAGTACCAGCGCTCGGACATCGCACCGATCACCAAGGAGGTGCAGTTGCGGGTGATCGAGATGATCGTGAAAGGCGAGGACGTCGAGGAGATCGAGGAGTACATCCACGACATCATCGAGGGGTTCCAGGAGGGCGAGGGCGACCCCGAGCAGATCGGCATCCCCGGCGGGATCGGCAAGCGCCTGGACAACTACGACACCGACACAGCCCAAGTGCGGGGTGCGAAGTACGCAAACCTCCTGCTGGGGACGAACTTCCAGCGCGGCTCGAAACCCAAGCGACTCTACATCGACCGCGTGCACGCGGACTTCTTCGAGCGCATCGAGACCGAGCGCGGCGCGGAACTGGAGAACGACCCCGTCTACCAGGAGTTCCGCAAGGACCCCGACGTGATCTGCTTCGAGTACGCCGACCAGCTCCCCGAGGAGTTCGAGATCGACTGGGAGAAGATGCTCGACAAAACGCTGAAAGGACCGATCGCGCGGATCCTGGAGGGGCTCGACATCTCCTGGGAGGAAGTGAAGTCGGGCCAGGAGCAGACCGGGCTCGGGCAGTTCACCTGACGGTGGCAGCCGACGGCTACAACGAGTCGGTGTCGACGCGGGGGTCGAGCGCTGTGTACAGCAGGTCCTGCAGGATGTTGCCGGCGACGCCCAGCGAGACGAATACCATCGCCCCGCCCATGAGGATCGGGAGATCCTGGGTCCAGACGGCGTTGTAGAACAGTGACCCGATGCCGTCGATGGCGAACACCGCTTCCACGACGAACACGGACAGCGCGATCAGCGCCAGCGTCTCCGCGAACAATAGCGAGACCAGCGGCACCGCTGCGTTGCGCACCACGTGCCGTGCCACGGCCAACTGCCCGCCGCCTTTGGCGCGGACGAGTTTCGTCAGGTCGTCGGCGTAGTACTGCATCGAGAACGCCCGCGAATAGCTGACGATCGCCGCCATGAGCGTCGTCGCCACAAGCAGTATCGGCAGGACGTGCTCGTACAGCAACGGCCAGTCCGCGACGGCGATGGAGGGCGTGCCCTGTCCCTGGCCCGTCAGGAACACCGGCCGGAAGATGAACGCTGCCGTCGCCGAACTCATCAGCAGCATCGCGCCGAGCCAGAAGTTCGGGACCCCCATCAGGAGGTACGTCCAGCTGCGGGTCGCTCCCTCGCCGTGGGCGCTGCTGTGCATCCCGGTCACGAGCCCGATCGCCAGCCCGAGCACCGTCGCGAGCACGATCGCCGGCAACACGTACGCGGCGGTCCGGGCCGTCCCGGACAGCACCATCGACAGCGCCTCGCGGCCGTGTTCGAACGACTCGCCCCACTGGAGGGTGAACATGTTCCCCATCCAGTCGACGTACAGTTCGTCCATCGGCCTGTCCAGCCCGCGCTCGGCGAGGTACGCCTGCTCTGCTGTCTCGACGTCTTCCTGATCGGTCGTGGCACTCCGGGCGATACCCGCGAGCTGCTGGCCGAGATGCCAGTTCCGGGTGCCGACGAGCAGCAGGAAAATCCCGGACAGGACCGCCCAGATGGTGAGGACGCCGAGGGCGATGCGCTTGGCCAGTAGTCTGGCGATGCTCACGGGGACTCACCCCGGGGCGTACAGGTGGAGGGCATGACAGAAACTCTGTTTCGTGCCGTTTCGTTTCAATGTTTCGCCTCCAGGGCATACCCGCCTAAACCGCAGCGAGAACCCCCAGCACCGAACCCTCTAAAACCACAACATTTAATCCGCAGTGGGCAGGTTCTCATAACCGGTTACGGTCCCCCCATGACAGAATCCCCACGAGACGAGCCCTC
Organism: Halobacteriales archaeon SW_7_65_23; assembly: GCA_003022725.1. Taxonomy (GTDB): domain Archaea; phylum Halobacteriota; class Halobacteria; order Halobacteriales; family Haloarculaceae; genus Halovenus. The sequence continues at coordinate 23,970 of PXSQ01000112.1, forward strand.
CAGCGGTAGTACCGCCGACTCGTCCGGGAGCGCTGCGTTCGAAGAGATCGACTGGGAGCAGGTCGACGACTCGCAGCGATGGCTCTCCGCCGAACGGATCGCCCTGGTCGTCGGACTGCTCGTCGTCCTCGCGGCGTACTACTACTTCCGGACGTACAGACGAACGAACCTGTTCTGGCAGTGGTCGATCGGCAACGAGGACTGGCTGCTGATGCTCGCGGCCGTGATTCTCGTCGCCTACGGCCTGGTCCCGCTCGCACGGGACCCTGCGAGCATCAGGCGGACGCTCGGTCGCCTTCGGAGGCGCATCCCGACAGTGCTCAGCCTGCTTGTTCTCGGATTCGTGCTCGGCATCTCGCTGTGGGCGATCCTGCGGGGGTTCGAGCCCTCGCTGGGCTCGCCGGGCGAGGGCTGGACCGTCGACAAGTTCCAGCCACCCGTCGGCACGTCCGTCGGCTACGATTTCACCGGGAAAGACTGCGTCGGCGAACTCACTGGCGACCGGTTCGACTTCGACCGCAACCGACAGTGCCACGGCACCTGGGAGTACCCGCTCGGCACGGACAACTGGGGGTACGACATGCGTGACCTGCTGATCGCGGGCGCCCAGCCGTTTGCGTACCTCTCGCTGGTGACGCTCGGACTGATCGTCCCGCTCGCGACGGCCGTCGGCATGAGTGCGGGCTACTTCGGCGGCCGCGTCGACGACTTCCTGATGGCGTACGTCGACGTCCAGCTGAGCGTGCCGGCGATCCTGATCTACATGGTCGCGTACATGTTCGTGTTCAACTCCATGGCGATGTTGCTGGTCGCGTTCGGCCTCCTGTCCTGGGGCGGGATCGCGCGGATCGTCCGTAGCGAGACGCTCCAGCGAAGCGAGGAGGGGTACGTCCTCGCCGCCCAGTCGATCGGGGCCCCGAACTGGTACATCCTCAGACGCCACCTCTTTCCCAACATCACCAACACTGTCGTCCCCGCGACGTTCCACCTGATCGCCATCCTCGTGCTGACGGAGGCCGGCCTCGCCTTCATCGGCTTTCACACCTCCTTCCAGTCATGGGGGATGACCATCTCCGAGGGCGTGTTTTACGGCCGCACGCAGGGCTGGTGGAACTCGTTGCTTCCGGCGGTGGCGCTCGCGCTGACGGTCGGAGCGCTCAAGATCGCCGGCGACGGATTCCGGGACGTGCTCGATCCGCGAGGTGACCGATGACGACAGACGACTCCACTGCCGGCGGCGATCCGCTCCTGTCCGTCGAGGGCCTGCACACCCACATCCCGACGCCGGACGGCACGGTCCGGGCCGTCGACGGCGTGACCTTCGACATCGAGGCCGGCGAGACCGTCTGCCTGGTCGGCGAGAGCGGCAGCGGCAAGACGCTCACCTGCGACTCGATCGTCCAGCTACTCCCCGCACCGGACACCGACCTCTTCGGCGAGGCCGTCTTCGACGGGGAGAACGTCGTCACGATGGCCGAAAAGCGGATGCAGTCGATCCGGGGCAACCGGATCGCCTACGTGTTCCAGAACGCCCAGAGCGCGCTCGACCCGGTGTACACGATCGGCGACCAGATCACGGAGGCGATGGCGTTCCACGACGACGTGAGCGACGCCAAGGCGCGGGAGCGCGCAGTCGACCTGCTCAGGGAGGTCGGGCTGTCGCGCCCGGAGGAGCGCGTCGAGCAGTACCCCCACGAGCTCTCCGACGGGATGTGCCAGCGGGCCGCAATCGCCATCGCGCTCGCCGCGGAGCCGGACCTGCTGATCGCCGACGAGCCGACGAGCGCGCTCGACGTGACGATCCAGGCCCGGATCATCGAGCTGCTCAAGCGGATTCAGGCAGATCGGGACCTCTCGATGCTTTTGGTCACGCACGACCTGCGGGTGGTCTCGGCGCTGGCCGACCGCGTCGTCGTCCTGTTCGACGGGACGGTCGTCGAGCGCGGGCCCCTGGAGAGTCTGTACGCCCAGCCCGGCCACCCCTACACGCAGGCGCTGTTCCGGAGTTTCAGCGGCGAGCGCGGGCGGGCAGACGTGACGAACGCCGACTCCCCGCCGGACGGTTGCCGGTTCCGTAACGAGTGTCCGCACGCAGTCGACGCGTGTGCGGGCGACCCACCCTCGTTCCGGCAGGTCGGCGACGACCCCAGCCACGAGGCCGCCTGCGTGTTCCACGCCCCGGAGCACGACCGATCGACGGTGATGGCCGACGCGCCGCAGTTCGGCGACACAGCCACGGAGGAGAGCGATGACTGAGAACCCGCTGCTCGAAGTCGAGAATCTGGAGAAACACTACCCGATCACCGAGGGGCTGCTCCGCCGGCAGGTCGGGACGGTCCGGGCCGTCGACGGCGTGACCTTCGAGGTCAGGCCCGGCGAGGCGTTCGGGCTGGTCGGCGAATCCGGCTGCGGGAAGTCGACGACCGCACACTCGCTGCTCCGCCTGGAGGAGCCGACCGGCGGCGACGTGCTATTCGACGGCGAGGACGTGCTCGCGTGCGACACCGACGAACTGCGGCGGTTCCGGCGCAGAGCACAGCTCGTGTTGCAGGACCCCAACTCGGCGTTCAATCCCCGGCAGACAGTCGGCGACGCCGTGGCCGAACCGCTCCGAGTCCACGGGCTCGACGACGCCGAGACCCGTCGCCGCGTCGTCGATGACGCACTCGAACGCGTCGGCCTCGACGGGGCGGACGCCGACAGCTATCCCCACGAGTTCTCCGGCGGCGAGAAACAGCGCATCTCCATCGCGCGGGCGCTGGTGCTCAACCCCGACCTGATCGTCGCCGACGAGCCGGTGAGCGCGCTCGACGGCCGGACGAAGGCGGACGTGCTCGACCTGCTCGACGACCTCCAGGACGAGTTCGGCCTCTCGGTGCTGCTGATCAGCCACGACATCGACATGGTGCGGCGGTTCTGCGACCGGATCGGCGTCATGTACCTCGGACAGATCGTCGAACAGGGGCCGACGGCCGACGTGATCGAGAACCCGCTCCACCCCTACACGCAGATGCTGATCTCCTCCGTGCCCTCGCTGGACCCCCACGCCTCGTCGGCGGTCGTCGAGACGCCGTCTGACGAACTGCCCGACGCCTCCGACGTGCCGTCGGGCTGTCGGTTCCACCCCCGGTGTCCGGCGATCATCCCGCCGGCGGACGTCACGCTGTCCCGCGAGCAGTGGCTCGACGTCGTCTCGTTGCGCTTCTATCTCGAAGACGACTGGGCGGACGCCCGGTCAGCCCGGCAGTCGCTGCCCGTGACGCCAACGAACGGCGACTCGCCGACGAACTCCGCGGCGGAGATCCGGGCGGCGTTCGACCTGCCGGCGACCCTGCCGGACGAGGGCGTCGAGGACGCCGTCACCGGTGCGATCGACGCCCTCGAAACTGACGACTTGGAGGCAGCCCGACAGCGGCTCGCGGAGGCGATCACCAGCGTCTGTGAGCGCGAGTCGCCGGAACTCACAGACGAGCACGCCTCCAGGCCCGTCGCCTGCCACCGGTACGATCCCGACAAGCCCGGCGATCGGGAAACCGGCATCGAGCACTCGATCGGCGGGGATTGATCCGTCCCGACCGGCCTCTCATACGGTCGTGCGTGACTGTTTACCGCTATGGAATCGCGTGTTGTGCGTTTCAGCCCGTGAAACCAACGATATTGGGCCCCAGTGCTGAAAATAATGCCACTGGTCGTGCATCTGCGCTCCGAACTCGACGACGTCCGCTGGCGTTATCTCCGGGATGTCCAGGTCTTCTTTGTCCGTCAGTCCAGTGTTCTCCATGAAATCGATTTTGGCGGTCGCGTTCGTGTCCCGGAACAGCAGGCGGAGCGTCCGCTCCCCGAACCGGCCCGCGCGTTCCCCTTGAGAAATGACAGCCGCATCGTCCCCGATCTCGGGTTCGATATCCAGCTGTTCCGTCATCAGTTTGATACTTCGGTCGAGATCCCCCTCGTACACTTCCGTCGCAGCCGCTTCGTCGTCGTGGACCTCGGCACACACGTGCAAGTCGAACGTAAACCCTTCGCCCTCCCGTTGGAAGGTGTTGCACGTTCCGGTGATCTGGGCGTTCGTCTCCTCCCAGTCCTCCGAGTCCAGATCCTCGAGCGTAAGCAGCAACTCCTCGGCGTCCTTCTCGATGGGATCGGTACCGCCCTCGCTCGTCGCCAGGTCCTCTGTTCGGGCGGGCTTCCCGGCCCCCCACCGTCACCTTCCTGCGCCCATCCACAGCCCGCAACTGTCAGCGACAGAACCGTTCCGAGCAACGCTCGTCGTCTCACACTCACTCACCACCGCGTCGCATCTCTGAGCGAGCATTTTTGAGATAGTTCGCCTGGCGTCGTGTCCGCTGCACCCGGGGTACGGTGTTCGAGTCGCTCATGTGCCCCATACTCGAATCCCTTCGCCTATATACGCTTAGATTGGTGAAATATCGTTTTCAGTCACGAATCCCGTCCCCATTGGTGGGTTAGGCCTCATCAATTCGAAGGTCGTGTCAATCACGCCACCGGTCGTACATCACTGCGGCGACCTCGACGACGTCCGAAACCTGCGGAAACTCTCTTTCACCGATTCTGTCCTCCGCTTCCATGTCGTAGTCGACGGTTCCGTAGACGTTCGCGTCGCGGAAGACGACGCGGATCTCGAGACCGTCACGCAGTGCAGCAGCCTCGTCGCCGATCGCGGGCTCCCGAACGATCTCTCTCATCAGTTTCTCGCTTCGCTCGACTTTCCCGTCGTACTCCTCGCTTGCTGTCTCCACACTCTCGAAGATATTCACGCACGCATCAAGGGTGAACGTCTTGTCGTCCGTCTCGCGAACGAACGACCGGCAGTTCTCGTCCCTGTGCTCGACGCGCTCCCAGTCCCCCTGAAGATCATCTACTGTCAGGAGCAACGCCGCGGGCTCCCGGTCGATTCTCCTGTCACCGCCGCTAGTGCCCTCCTCTCCATCGTCGCTTCCGTGGTCGCCCTCTGCTCCACTGTCACCCTCTTGATCGTCTCCCTCTCCGTCGTCGCTCTCTTGGCCGTCGCCCCGTTCGCCGGACCCCTCCGACTCATCACTGCCGTTCGTGTCGCCACCAGCGGCGAGCCCGCCGGCGTCATCCTCCTTGTCACCGGGATCGCTACTCCACCCACAGCCTGCCAGGAGTATCGAGGCGCCGAGGGCGAGATATCCCCGCCGTTTCACCCCCGGTGGCCCCCTGCTGGGCTTTGCCGTCTCCGGTCGAGGAGCTGTGCCATATCCGGTCTAGGAGACGATATCGTCAAAGGTATTCCTTTGACTGAAATCTGAATTTTAGCCTCCTTCGACTGGAACTAAAATTTCAGCTTCGGATCGGTCCCTACACGGGCGATCCACGGCTCCCTTTCTCAGCCGGTCACCTGTCAATCAAGTCGCATTACTGCGATTCTCACCGGTCATCTCTTCCCATTCTTCACGAATGTTTGTGCCAAAAGCAAAATTACTTTTCTAATTCGCTAAATCCACTCGTGAGAATGCGAAAGTATTATAGACGAGACGCACCACTTTTCGGGTGACCTAAGAACCACTATGGCTCAACTCAGTATTCAGAACCTGCACGCGGAAGTCGCAGAGGAGAACGGCGAACAGATCCTCCGCGGCGTGGACTTGGAGGTCGCAAGCGGCGAGATCCACGCCCTGATGGGACCGAACGGGAGCGGGAAGTCCACGCTCGCGAAGATCATCGCGGGCCACCCGGCGTACCGCGTTACAGAGGGCTCGGTCACGCTGCACCTCGACGGCGACGAGTTCGACGAGGAGATGCCCGCGGACATGCGCGAGTGGGACCTGCTCGACCTCGAACCGAACGAGCGCGCGGCGCTCGGCATCTTCCTGGGCTTCCAGTACCCGGCCGAGATCGAGGGCGTTACGATGGTGAACTTCCTCCGGACGGCGCTGAACGCCAAGCTCGAGGAGCGCGAGGAGCTGTTCGAGGACGAAGAGAAAGCAGAGGAAGCCGAAGACGAAGACGAGGGCTACGAAACTTCGCCGATGGAAGGCCCCGCCGACGAGGGCGAGATCGGCGTCGCAGAGTTCCAGGGGATCCTCCAGGAGAAGATGGAACTGCTGGACATAGACGAGAAGTTCGCGAGCCGCTACCTCAACGCCGGCTTCTCCGGCGGCGAGAAAAAGCAGAACGAAGTGCTACAGGCCGCAGTGCTTGAGCCCGAGATCGCCGTCCTCGACGAGATCGACTCGGGGCTCGATATCGACCGGCTTCAGGACGTCTCCAACGGTATCAACGCGCTGCGCGACGAGCAGGGTGCCGGCATCCTGCAGATCACCCACTACCAGCGGGTACTCGACTACGTCGAGCCCGACCACGTTCACGTGATGCTCGAGGGTGAGATCGCCAAAAGCGGCGGTCCCGAACTCGCCGAGCAGCTCGAGGACGAGGGGTACGAATGGGTCCGCGAGGAAGCGTTCGAGGCAGCCTGAGGTGATCCCATGAGTTCCGAACAAGACCACCTCAAAGAGACTGACACGGAGGCCCGCTTCGAGTTCAAAAAGGAGGAAAAGTCCGCCTTCCAGACAGAGAAGGGCCTCACCGAGAAAACGGTG
>PXSQ01000113.1 GCA_003022725.1 Halobacteriales archaeon SW_7_65_23
ACACAATTGTTGTGTGCGGGAGGTACGACCTCTTCACTCCCTGTCGTACATCACGCTCCAGGGAGTTAGCAGGATTCCTCACCAAGTCATCCGACTGCGCTCCTCGGTCGCTCACGTCGTTCGCTCCCTGCGGTGCTCATCCCTCGCGCAGTACGTGCTCGCGGCCCTCTGGGCACGCGAGCCGGCGCGCGCCACCGCATAGCGGTTACCGGACCGGAGCTCATATTGACAGACAAAAGTACGTCAATCAGAAGTCCAACAACAGTCCGGCCAGAGGACCGCGAAGAACCGGATGACAGTCCGGAGACGAGCGGTCCGGATACGTCTGTAGTCAGTATGATATACTGGCGGCGAAAATCCGCACGGATTTTCGTCCGTCAGTATCAAGAAGGTCTCCAGAGACACCAGCGACCCCCGTGTCGCGGAACACCCTTTTGCCTATCGCTGCCCGAGTCCCAGCCGTGACCGTCGAACAGGAACTCGACATCGACTTCGAGCTACCGAACGTCGGCGCGGGACCGAACCCCCTGTCGCTGGCTGCCGTCGCCGAGGCGAACGAGTTCGTCCTGCTGCTGTTCCAGCGCGACTACCACTGCACGAACTGCCGATCGCAGGTCCAGGCCGTCAACGACCACTACGCCGAGTTCCGCGAGCGCAGGACGGAGGTCGTCTCGATCGTCCCGGAACCACCTGACCGCCTCCGGGGCTGGCAGGAGGAGTACGACCTCCCGTTTCCGCTGTGTGCCGACCCCGAGGCGGCGGTCAGCGAGCGCTACGACCAGCCCGTCCGCTTCGGCCTGCTTGGCTCGCTGAGCGACTTCCTCGGCCGCATGCCCAAGGCCGTCCTGCTCGACTGCCGCGGCGCCGAACCGACGGCCGCGTTCTCCCACGAAGGCTCCTCGACCTGGGATCGTCCGGAGATCGTGGACCTCCTCGCGGCCATCGACGAGCGCCGCTGACCACCCTGACCGAGCGCTCCGGCCGAGTCTGACATGATATCATATAATGTCCTTTAGGGCAGGTGTTATGTACATTGTCACTCGGACATCGAAATATGCGACCAAGCACTGAGTATTCAGATGCAGACGTGTACGAATGCACGGACTGCGGAGAGCGAGTATCAGATCCCGAGACGCGCCTCTGTGGAGCGTGTGGGGGCGAGTTCATCAACCTCGGGCGGTCCCGCGACTTGTAGACAGGATCACTCGTCCTCGCTCTCCCTGTTTTCGAGCGGCTCCCCGTAGCCACCGCCACCGGGCGTCTCGATCCGGACGGTCGTACCGGGCACGACCTCCCGGGTCGTCTTCGCCGGCACCGTCTCGCCGTCGATCGTGTTTCTCCCGCACGCGCCGTCGCCGCCGCCAGCGACGCCCGCCGGTGCGCGACGGCGACGCTCGGTCAACAGCGAGACCGTGGCGTCAGTCTCGACCGTGAGCGCGCGGACCAGTCCGTCGCCACCGCGGAACCGGCCGGAGCCGCCGCTGTCGGGCCGCAGCGCGTACGCCTCGACGCGGAGCGGGTAGGCCGCCTCCAGCGCCTCGACCGGCGTGTTGCGGGTGTTGGTCATCCCCACCTGCACACCTGAGAGGCCGTCACCGTCGGGATTCGCACCTGCCCCGCCGCCGATCGTCTCGTAGTAGACGAACGCCGAGGAGCCGACGATCAGATTGTTCATTGTTCCCTGTCCCTGGGCGGGTACCCGGTCGGGCGCGGCGTCGGCCAGGGCAGCGAACACCACGTCCGTGACCCGCTGGCTCGTCTCGACGTTGCCGCCGACGACCGCCGCGGGCGGTTCGGGATCGAGCAGACTTCCCGAGGGTGCGCGAACGGTCACCGGCTCGTAACAGCCGTGGTTCGGCGGGATATCGGGGTCCGTCACGCATCGCACGACGAAGTACACCGCGCTCTTCGCGACCGGGAGCGGCGCATTGACGTTGCCGGCGACTTGCTCGGCCGTGCCCGCGAAATCCACCTCGAGGCTCGCACCGTCGACTCGGACCGTCACCTCGACCGGGATCGGCTCGTCCGTCACGCCATCGCCTTCGAGGGCATCTGTTGCGCGGTACTCGCCGTCGGGGATTTCTCGAAGCTCAGCTTCGAGCCGCGACCGGGAGTAGTCGACGACTGCGTCGAACGCCGCAACCAGCCGGTCGTCGTGTTCGTCGTACAGCTCCAGGAGCCGGCGCGCTCCCCGATCGTTCGCGGCCCGCTGTGCCCGGAGGTCCGCCCGCCGCTCGCGCGGGTTCCGGACGTTCGCGAGCAGCAGCGTCTCGACGTCCCCAACTCCCTCGCCGCCCGCGACCAGCCGCACCGGCGGCAGCCGCAGCCCTTCCTGGTGGATGTCCCGCGCTCCCGCCGGCATGCTCCCCGGCGACATCCCACCGACGTCCGCATGGTGTGCCCGCGACACGGTGTATCCGAGTATATTTCCTTCGTGAGTTATTGGTGCCACGAGCGTCACGTCTGGGAGGTGTGTTCCGCCAGTGAAGGGGTCATTCAACACGAACACGTCACCGGGTTGCGGGTCGCAATCGCGGACGGCGGCGACCGCCACCGGCATCGCCCCGAGGTGGACCGGGATGTGTTCGGCCTGGGCGATCATCCGGCCGGCCGCGTCGAACAGCGCCGTCGAGCAGTCCCGGCGCTCGGTGATGTTCGGCGAGTACGCGCCGCGGATCAGCACCTGTCCCATCTCCTCGGCGACGCTCTCGAGCTGATTGCGGAGGATCTCCAGCTCTACGGCGTCAATGTCACCGACGTCGCCGGCCCGTTCGTCGGGATCGATCTCGTCGGTCACGCATCCACCTCCGATCCGGCCGCTGCCAATCGCTGCATCTCGATCGTCCCCTTGTCGTCGACAGTCGCCCGCCAGTCCGGCGGCACCACCACCGTGCTCTCGCCGCCCTCGACAATCGCCGGCCCCTCGAACGTCGCCCCCCCGGGGATCGACGCCCGTTCGTACACCGGTGTCTCACGGAACCCCTCCCCGAAGGATGCCTCTCGGTGATCGGTCGCGTCCAACGCTTGTCCCTCGTGGGCGATGGCCGGCGCGTCGCCCGAGAGCGTCGCAGTGAGCCGGAGCGTGACGAGTTCTATCGGTTCGTCGTCGAGGCGGTACCCGCGAGCCCGCTCGTGTGCGGCGTGGAACCGGTCGGCGACAGTCGCCGGATCGAATGGCTCGGGTACGTCGGCGGTGAGTTCGTGGCTCTGGCCCGCGTACCGGAGGTCCGCTCGCCGACGGAGTGTGGCACTGTCGGGATCGCTGCTCGCCCCGCGCAGGCGGTCAGTCATCGCTCCGTACAGCTCCTCGACCGCGCCCGTGTCGGCGTCGGAAAGCGTCGTCCGGTGAGTCCGCGAGGCGTCGTGACGCTCGTCGGCCGCCAGCAGCCCCAGCGCGGAGAGCACGCCGTTGGCTCGCGGGACGCGCACCGCGTCGACATCGAGGCCGTCGGCCAGCGCGGCCGCGTGCATCGGGCCTGCGCCGCCGAACGCGACGAGCGCGAACCGCCGGGGATCATGCCCCCGCTCGACCGTGACGTCACGGATCGCCCGCGTCATCGTCGCGTTTGCGACCCCGTAGACGCCCCGCGCTGCCTCGATCGGTCCGGCGAGGTCCGCCGCCGCTGCCAGGTTCCCGAGTGTGTCGCGGGCCGCGTCGGCGTCGAGCTGGAGCTCCTCGCCCAGTTCGGTGTCGGCGCCGAGGTAGCCGAGCTGGAGCGCCGCGTCGGTGACGGTCGGCTCCTCGCCGCCGCGGCCGTAGCAGGCCGGTCCGGGGTCGGCGCCGGCGGACTGTGGCCCCACCCGGAGGGCGCCGCCGCTGTCGACCCACGCGATCGACCCCCCGCCGGCGCCGACCGTCGCCACATCGACCATCGGGACGTGAACCGGGTAGCCGCCGATGCGGGCCTCCCGCGTCCGCTCGATCTCGCCGCCGGTCACGAGCCCGACGTCCGTCGAGGTGCCGCCCATGTCGAACGTGATAATTCCCTCGTGTGTGTTTTTCTCGAACAGCGACGCGCCGACGACGCCGGCGGCGGGGCCCGAGAGGACGGTCGTCACGGCGTGGTCGCGCAGTGTGTCGGCGTCGGCGATCCCGCCGTTGGACTGCATGACGCGGGGCGGGTCGATCCCGCGGGCAGTCACGCGTTCGCGGAGGCGGTCGAGGTACCCGGAGAGCACCGGCGTCACGTACGCGTCGACGACCGTCGTCGAGGTGCGCTCGTACTCGCGGAACTCCGGGAGCGTCTCGTGGGAGGCGACGACCGTGGCGTCGACCGACTCCCGCAGTATCTCGGCGACCTGTTGCTCGTTTTCTTGGTGAGCGTACGCGTGGAGGAGACAGACGGCCACGCTCTCGGTCTCATCGTCGATCGCCGCCGCGACCTCCTCGACCGCCGCCCGATCCACTGGCGTTTCGGTCCCCTCAGTTGTCGCACGTTCGGCGACCTCGTAGCGGCGCTCGGCCGGCACCAGCGGGGTGGGTTTCTCGGCAGTGAGGTCGTACAGCGCGGGTCGCTCCTGGCGGCCGATTTCGAGGACGTCGCTGAACCCCGCCGTCGTCACCAGCGCCGTTTGCGCGCCCGTCCCCTCGAGCATGGCGTTCGTGGTCACCGTCATCGCGTGGCGGAACTGTCCGACGTCTGCCGGCGCCACCCCGGCGGCCTCGCAGGCGCGCTCGATGCCAGCGAGCACGCCGTTGCTCTGGTCGGCGGTCGTCGGCACTTTCGCCGTCGTCACCGCGCCGTCGACGACGAGCACGACGTCGGTGAACGTCCCCCCGATGTCGACGCCGAGCCGGACCGATCGATCCATACCTGGCCCTCGGGTGGCACGAAAATAAATCCGGGGTCCTCGGGGTGGTGAGCGGATCTGGCTGTCGACTCGCTGTGCCTGATACTCTCCCGTTTCACAGTGTTACTGCCGACTGACCACCCGCCACCATCACCACTGTCTTCACATCCACCGTTCCTGGCGGACTGAAAGGGCGTTCACGGCGCTGTGCGCCGTGAGCTCGGGAAGCTTCGCTTCCCGGTGAGGTGGGCTCGCGGTCGCTGAGTGGGCCCTATCCGAGCGAGCGAAGCGAGCGAGGATATCCCGCTCAGCGCGAGCCGCGAGCGCACCGAGGGCTTTCTTCGATACAATCCGATCAAAAACACCGGTGTTCGCTACGTCCCAAACGCGCCAGAATCCACGTCCTAGCAACTATTCTTCGAGTGGCGCAGCGTGCTCGTGGATGTACGCGAGCAGGTCGTCCTCGCTGGTGTCGACGCCCTGGCGGGCGAAGAAGTTCGCGACGTTGTAGCAGTCCCGTTCGAGGAACTCCTCGCTGTTGGGGTGGTGGACCGTCACGGCCTGGCCGACGTCGATGATGTACAGCTGTGACTCCTGGACGACGATGTTGTACTCCGAGAGGTCGCCGTGGACGATGCCGGCGTCGTACAGCCGGGTCATGTACTCGCGGACGACCTCGTAGGCAGTCCCGGGATTCTCGACGTGGACCTCGGCGAGGCGCTTGGCGCGGCCCTCCGCGGTGCCGAGGTACTCCATCACGAGCACGTTGCGCTCGACGGCGACCGGCTCGGGCACGCGGACGCCGGCCTCCAGTGCGCGGCGGAGGTTGGCGAACTCCTTGCGGACCCAGGCCATGACGATCGCCTTCTTGTCGTTCCCGATGCGCTCGAAGCGGGGATCACCTTCGAGGTACTCGCCCATCTCCGTGAAATCGGAGGCGTTGATCCGGTAGATTTTGACCGCCACCTCGTGGCCTCGCGGCTCCTCCCCGTCACCGCTCGGCTGTTCCGAGCCGCGACGCGCCTCGCGGTCGCCAGCCAGCGCCGTGTACACGTTGGCTTCCTTACCCGTCGAGATGGGGCCGCCGAAGGCGTCGAGGTGGCCGTCCTGGACCAGCTTGTACAGCGCGCCGTAGGTCGCGTCGTCGAACACCGACGCCTCGACCTTGAACTGGTCGGCGTCCTTGATCCGCTTGCGGAACTCGTCGAACTCCCGGTCGCGCTCGCGGGCGATCCGGTCCGCCTCGGTGTCGGTGTAGTCGATCTCCTCCCACTCGTCGCCCGGCGGCGCCTCGTCGGTGTCGAGCAGGCCGTACTCCTGATCCATCTACGGTACGCTAACGCACCGAGGGACAAAAGGATGCGTCCCTCTCCCGGCTGGGGGTAGCGACGGCGCTACGGGCGAACGAACGCCGGTCGTCGATCCCCGTCACGCCGGGATCTTCGGGGCCGCGGTCCGGCTCACGCCGGAGTAGAGCCGTTCGAGTTCCTCGATCGTTCGGGTGACGGAGTACTTCTCGACGGCCGCCCGAGGCTGGCGCGGTTCGTCGAGACACTGCTCGATCGCCGCAGCCATCGCCTCGAGGTTGCCGTACTCAAAGCGGGCGCCGTTCTCCGGGCCGATCGTCTCGGTGAACGGATCAATGTCGGCGGCCGCGACCGGCGTCCCGCAGGCGTTTGCCTCCAGCGTTGCCAGCCCGAGCGTGTCCGCCGTCGATGCAGTGACGAACGTATCCAGCGCCGAGTAAAACTCGGGAAGCTGGTCGCGCGGGAGGAACTTCCGGAAAGTGACGTTCGGCGGGGCCCGCGCCAGCAGGTCGGGCCGGTGCGGGCCTTCGCCGACTACGAGGAACTGGCAGGCCGACAGCTCCCTGGCGACCCGGAGGATCTCGCCGACGTTTTTCTCCAGGCTCAGGCGCCCGCTGTACCCGATCAGCGGCTGCCCGTCGGGCACCGGCGTCGCGTGCGGGGTGAAAAACTCCATGTCGACGCCGACCGGAAGCTCGATGCACTCGACGTCACGGTCGATCCCCCTGGTCGAGGCGGTCACGACGTCGAACTGTTCGAGCAGGTTCGTCTCAAGCGGGACGTAGATGTCCCCCAGCACGTCCGCGACCCGCTGGGACTTGAAACTCTGGTGGAAGTACTTCTCGATCGGCGTATGGTGTGTGTAGATCCGCGGGACGTCGCGTTTACGAGCGTAGTAGAGCCCGAGCAGTCCGACCGGCCCCGGCCCGTGGCAGTGGACGACGTCGAACTCCGGCAGCGTCGAGGTCCGGCGGAACAGCCCGATCCGGTACCCCCGGTAGAACGGGTTCGGGAGCGACTTGATCGGGAGTTCGCGGCCGTCGGGCTCGTAGTCGCCGTCGGGGTACACCGTCCACACGTCGTGGCCGGCCGCCTCTAGCCGGTCACGCCAGAGCTTGATCGTGTACGTCACGCCGTCGATCTCCGGGAAGTAGCTGTCGGTAAAGAAGCCGATCTTCATGCACCGGTCACCTCCTGACGGTAGAGAGACTCACGGATGCCGCTGGGACACCGGCTCGCGAACCTGAGAGTGCGGGCGACACGAGTCAAGTTTAGCGTTTTTGTCACAAGCAACTCCAATAAACATTCCCCTTCAGTACAAGCACGGGTTGTGTAACTGTGCAATCACTGCGAAACCTCGAGCCACGGCACCTCGACCAGCGGCGGGATGTGGGTCTCGATGTGGTGCTCCCAGACGCCCTGTTCGCCGAACGCCTCGCCGTGGTCGGCGGTGACGACGACGGTCCCGTCGAGGTCCTTGAGCAGGTCCACAACGCTCTCCAGGGCGATCCGGAGGTTCTCCTCGTGGTACGCCATCGCCGTCTCGCGGGTGCCGTCGCTGAGGATCTCTGCGGTGTCGAGTTCGAGCATCAGCCCCGCCTTCATCGCGAGCGAACTCCCCTCCAGGACGGACTCGACTGCCGGCCGGACTCTGTCCCCGACCGCCGAGAGGACGCCGCCGTCCTCGTCGTCGGCCTCGCCCTGCTGTTTGATCCCCTCGCGGATCGTCGTCAGCTTTCCGCCCTCCCCGCGCCCGAGGTACGGTGCGTGGGGCTGCATGTAGTGGAGGACGGTCCGCTCGCGGCGCTCGACGGCGTCGCGGTGGTCGTGGAACGCCTCGGTCATGCTGTCGGGCGGGACCGTCCCCAGGTCGTCGTCCCAGCCCTCCTGCCAGACGTCGATCACCTCCGCGAGGTGCTCGTCGGCGATCCAGTCGTAGTCGCAACTGGCCCCCCACTTCAGCTCGTCGAGCGGGATGCCCAGCCCGTTGATGAAGGGGTTGCCCGAGAAGTACGCCCAGTCGAGGTCGCCCCGGAGCGTCCGGTGGGCCCACTCCGGCGTCGAGGAGGCCAGCGATCGGCGCTTCTCCAGGGTGCCGTCGAGGTACTCGTCGTACACCTCGCTGAACACGTCGTACCGGCACGAGTCGAGCACGAGACAGTAGTCCCACTCCGACTCGACGAACCGCTGGTCTTTCATCGTCCCCCCGTTTCGCCCCTCGGCCAATATTCGTGTCGATCTTCTTTGGGGGAGGCGGACGGTGCCGCCGGTGCTGGCTCCGCGCTCGGTGCCACCCTACACGATCTCCTCGTCGGCGACGGTATCCACGCCGAGGACGAGCAGCGTGATCGAGCCGAGCACGATCGGTGTCCAGAAGACGAGCCCGCGACTCAGCACGACCGCGGTGATCGTCGGCGCGGAGGCGACACCCGCGATCGTCACGAGCATGAGTACCTGGGTGCCCTCGACGCCGCCGCTGCCGCCGGGCAGTGGCAGCCCCGAGGCGAGCAGCGACACCTGGACGGTGAAGATCGCGAGCGCGACCGAGATATCGATGCCGACGGCGTCGAGCGTGAGCCACAGGAGAGTCCCCTGCGCAATGAACGCGGATGTCGCCAGCGCGCTCGCGATCACGATCGTCCGCCGGTCGGCGGCGAGTTCGCCGAACGACGACGTGAAGTTGGCGAGGCGTTCCTCCAGCTCCTCCTCTTCGAGGCTCGGGAGCAGCGGGAGCCGCGCTGCGGCGCGGTTCACGGCACCGACGAGGCGCCCGAGCAGCCGGCGCATGGCGTCGGGGTAGCGGTAGATGGCGATCGCGCCCCCCACAATCACGACGACGAACAGGCTGAAGGCGCCAAAGAGCGGCCGGAGGGCGTCCGGCACGGACTGCTCGAACAGCAGGATGTACAGCCCGCCGAAGAAAAACACCAGGATCGCGGGAACGAAGCTGACTGCGTCCTTCGCCGAGAGCACGGCCAGACACTCCTCGTAGTGGCTCTCCGAGCGCTGGGAGAGGATCGCCGCGCCGATCGGTGCGCCGCCGGCCTGGCCGAACGGCGTGAGGTTGTGCGCGAGGCTGACGCTCGTGTTGAGAAAGATGGACTCGATCAGTCCCAGCCCGCGCTCAGGATCAGCGCCAGTTCCGTCGCCGAGATCTGCGAGAGCCGATCGACGAAGTCCCCGATGCCGGCCAGCGTCACGAAGGCGCCGAAGACGAGCACCCACAACAGCACGCCCATCGCGATCTGCTTCTTTTCTAGCATGTCTGAGCCTCGTTGCTCATTGCAGCCCTTTTGCGAGCAGCCCGTTTAGCTTCTGCGATGCGTCTCCGGACGTGTAACGGCAGCAGTGGTCATACTGGTGGCTGTACGTCCGTGAACACTCGAACTGAGAATCCAGGCGGAACGGGTCTGTCTCCGCAGAGAGACAGCCAGACGTGATTCAGGTACGCCATGCCGTCCCAACTCCCGTTGGTCGGGCCATGACACAGCCGATGGACTGTCCTGGCACTGGACTGATACGGTCGTGCGTGATTATTTTCAGCACTGGGGCCCAATATCGTTGGTTTCACGGGCTGAAACGCACAACACGCGATTCC
The DNA here is from genome assembly GCA_003022725.1 of Halobacteriales archaeon SW_7_65_23. Classification (GTDB taxonomy): domain Archaea; phylum Halobacteriota; class Halobacteria; order Halobacteriales; family Haloarculaceae; genus Halovenus. The sequence goes on from PXSQ01000113.1 coordinate 9,697, forward strand.
ATAGCGGTAAACAGTCACGCACGACCGTATGAGTCACGTCTGGCTGTCTAGCAGAGACTGGTGAACAAAAGAATTACAGCCACCAGTCTCACGCTCGCTGCGGCGGCGCGTTGGCCTGGACCGACACCGTTAGGTGGCAGACAGCCGAGCGTTCGGCCGATGTCTTCCAGTCCCCCGCCGCGGCACGTCGGGCGGATCGTCGACGCCGCACTCGGTTCGGGGATCCGCTCCTGTGAGCGTGCGACCGGCGGGCGGATGGCCGAGACGTATCTGCTCGGCCTCGACGGCGACCCGGCCCGAGCAGTCTGCAAGCTCGGCGGGCCGAGCGTCCGGACCGGCGATGTCGTCGAGCCGCCCGTCCTCCGGCTGGTGACCGCGACGACGGATCTGCCGGCGCCTGCGGTGTTTGCCTCCGGAACGCTCCGCCGAGAACGCGCCAGTGAAGCAGCAGCACGCGACGCCCGGCCCGCCAGCGACTACTGGGGACTCTACGAGTTCCGCGACGGCGACCCGCCGACGCCGTTCGACGCCCTCGATGCGGACGTTCGGCAGGGGATCGTCCGCGAAACGGGGGCGTTTCTCGCGCAGCTGCACGCAGCCCACCAGTTCGAGCGGACGGGCGGCCTCGGCCGGACCGACGGGAACCTGCAGATCTGCGAGCACGCTGGGCTGAACGCGCCCGACCTGGCCCGGCGGCTGGCCGAGCGTCGTTCTGGCGCGGACCCGGTCGACCGCCAGCCGGTGCTCACCCACGGCGACCTGTTTCCGGGAAACCTCCTGGTCGCGGACGGAAAGATCACCGCCGTGCTGGACTGGGGCAACGCCCACGTCACGACGGCGGGGTACGCGCTGGCGCGGGCGGAGATGCGCTTTGTCGACTGGTTCCGGTTTCCGTCGGGGGAGCGCCGTGCCCTCCGGACAGCGCTACGGAAGGGGTACCGACAGTACCGCGAGATTCCGGCGGATTACGAGCGGCACGCGAGCGCCTACAAGCTGCTGTGGCTCCTCCAGTCGGCCGACCGCATTCGCCGCCACCTGCAGTCGAAACGGGGGCGTCGGCAGCTACAGCGACACGTCCGGAGTCTGCTACCTGACGTGGTTCGCTAGGAATGAGTGGTGTGCTCGGCATCGGAGTGTCGTAGAAAGCCCTCGGTCGCCTCGCGGCTCCCGCTGAGCGGGATACCCTCGCTGTGCTCGGGTAGGGCCCGCTCAGCGACCGCGAGGCTCCCTCGCCCTTTCAGTCCGCCAGGGGCGTGGGCTGTGAGAGCCCACGAATCCACTCGCCGGTCAGGCGGAGCGTGCGGCGGTGAGCGGGGAAAAGTATCCGGTGAGCGACGAGAACAGTCAGTTTAAGCACCAGTACCGCGTTGTTGGAACAATGACTGATCGGGCCAACGTCCTGCTCGTGATACTCGACTCCGTCCGGGCGGAGAACACGAGTCTGCACGGGTACGAGCGGGAGACGACGCCCTTTCTGGAGGGGTTTGCGGACCGCGCGACGTGGTACAGGCAGGCGCGAGCGCCGGGCATCCACAGCATCGCGAGCCACGTGAGCATGTTCACCGGCGCACACGTCGAGGAGCACCGGGCGCTACACCACACCGCACAGATCGACCTCGAGGAGACCGTCTGGCGCGACCTCGCGGCCGAGGGGTACGCGACCGGCCTCTTCACGAACAACCGGATCGTCTCGAACGCCTCGAACCTCGGCGAGGCGTTCGACCACCTGTACACGCCGGAGTATTCGCTGGCAAAGCGCCTGGAGAACACGCTGGGGAACCCGCTGGTCGAGCGCACCTACTTCCGCATCGCCGACACGACCGCGCGGGTGAGCGAGGGGATCCAGTCGGGTCCGGCGCCGCTCCGGGCGGCCGCCTCTGCTGCCGGCAGCGCCGCGGACTGGATCGGCGGGCTGACCGGCGGCGACGATGACGGCGACGGTGACGGCAGCGACGACGGCGCTGGCGGGTTCAAAACCGAGTACGGCGGGACGTTCACCGATGCGTTCCTCGAATGGGAGGACCAGCAGGACGGCCCCTGGGCGGCCTGCATCAACCTGATGGACGCCCACTCGCCGTACGAGCCCGAACCGGAGTTCGATAAGTGGGGGAGCGAGGCCGACCGGGAGGCCCAGGACAGCGGGATGCCGAGCGTGCGCGAGACACTCGCGGACCGCGGCTGGGACCGACTGGCTGCGCTGGAGCCGCTGTACGACGGGACGATCAGGCAGGCCGACGCCGTGGTCCGGGAGCTGATCGCCGACCTGGAGCGCCGCGGCGCGCTCTCGGAGACGCTCGTGATCGTCACGAGCGACCACGGCGAGGCGTTCGGCGAGGCGAGCCGCGTCGACCCCGACCTGCGCCTGCGGGAACACAAGTGGGGGATCCACGAGGTGCTCACCCACGTCCCGCTCGTGGTGCAATACCCCGGTCAGGAGACGGGCCGGACCGTCGACGAGGTCGTCTCGCTGACCGACATCCCCGCGGTCGCCACGGATCTGGACGCGGCGGTCGGAGTCGAGGGCGGCGACGCGAGCGAAGACAGAGATCCGTTCGTCACCGGGGGTCCGGTGCTGGCCTCGACGTTCCGCCTGCCGGAGTCGAAAGTCGCGAAGTACCGGTCGGTCGACGGCGTCGAGCGGTTCGTTGGCCCCTGGCGCGCGGTGTACGAGACCCGCGAAGACGCCGTCCGGACGTTCGCGTCCCGCGGCGAGGACCACGTGACCGCCGACGTCGAGTTCAACGGCGACGCGACGGTCGTCTCGCGGGACCGCCACGACCGCGTCACCGGGGCCTACGGCCGGCTGGAGGCGTCCGACGTCGTGACCGAGGAGACGACCGAGATCGACGACGACCTCGAAGACCAGCTCGAACATCTCGGCTACATCAGGTAGGGCGGCGGAGCTGTGCCGGTCATACGGTCGTTCGTGATTCACGTAAGCAATGCCGTCCCAACTCCTGTTGTTCGGGGCATGACACAGCCGATGGACTGTCCCAGCACTGTCCGGAGTCACGTCTGGCTGTATATGACGAGGCAGTCCCGAAAATAGTCACGAACGTCCGTATCAGTCGTCCACACCGGGTTCAGCACCGGGTTCGGGGGTCGGGCTGGCGGCTGCAGCCGCTGGCGCGGGCGTCCGGGCGTAGCTGACACAGCCGGCCAGGATCAGCAGGAACCCGTACAGCGGGATCGACGCCCACCGGAGCACGGCCCGGACCGCGTCGGCGAGCGCGTCGGCGATCCCCGGCGACAGCGGGAGCGCCTCCAGGATCGTCGCGACGTGGTGGGGGTACAGCGGAACGTTGACCAGCACCATGCCCGCGACGAACAGCAGCTTCGTCCGGCGATCCTCGACCAGGTACAGCAGCGGGACCAGCGGGAAGTACAGGTAGACGACGTAGTTGAGCGTCGAGGGGATGATTGTGATCAGCATCGCGACCATTGTCGCGAAAAACGCCACGATGCGGTCGAGTTCAGAGTCGGCCTCCCGATAGACCAGATAGACGACGGGTGCGACCAGCGCCGTCGTGAGCAGAAAGAGCTGGTTGCCCGACAGCGCGAGCACCTGTGAGAACGGCCGGCGGAGCGTGATCCACTGCAACGTCGGGTCCAGCCCACCCCGGAACGCGCCCTCGCGGCTGCGCTCGTGGAGGATGAACTCGACGAAGTCGACGTGGGCGTCGATCCCGAAGATGGCGACGCCGAGCAGCGTGAAGCCGACGCCGACGACGACCGCGGCGGCGATCGCCCTGTACGCGCGCCGGTACAGCAGGTAGACGCCGAGAAACGCGGGGAAGAGCTTGAACAGCGCGGCCCCGCCCCACAGCGCCCCGCCGCGGGCCCCCCGGCCGCGCTCGATCGCCAGCAGCCCCACCGCGAGCACGAGCAGGATCGCCGGGTCGACGTTCCCGCGGTACACTCCGAGGACGGTGTGGCCGGAGAACAGGCAAAAGGCCATGATCAGCACGCGGTCGACGCGGTCAAGCGTCATGCCATAGTCGTCGAGCAACTGCAGGCAGAGCCGCCCGATGGCGAAGAAAACCCCAAAGAGGAGCAGCATGTTCAGCACGTAGGGGATTTGCCACTCCGGGAACAGCGCGAACGGGACGAACAGCGGCGCGGTCACGGGCGTGTACACGTAGGCTTTCTCGGTGAGAAAGGAGATGTCCGTGATCGCCCAGCCGACAAACGGCTCGCCCTCCAGGATCGCCTTGCCAGTGAAGTAGTAGGCGTGAAAGTCGAGTTCGGGGGCGCTCGCGAAGTCGTTGACGGCGAGGACGACGCCGAGGACGCCGGTCACCAGCCCGAACGCCAGGACGCCGCGTTCGAGCGACCGGTCGGTGCCGTCGGCAGCGTCCCCGAACAGTGCCATACGACCGGGAGCAGTAGCCCGGCGTGAATCAACGTTTCGTCATCGGACGAGTGCGAAAACAGCGTCGGGAGACCGAACGGACTGTGGACTGCGGCGGGGCGGCAGGGCCAGGTGGGAGGGCGGGACCAGGCGGGACGGCGGGTTACCGGGCCGGCGTTGGCGACCGATCACTCCTGGATGTGACCTTCCTCACGGAGCTGGTCGGCGTCCTGCTTCTCGTAGCGCCAGGTGATGTCGGCTTTCTCGTCCTGCCAGTCCCAGGGCTCGACAAGGACCACGTCGTCCTCGCGGATCCAGATGCGCTTTTGCATCTTGCCGGGGATCCGCGCGGTTCGCTCGACGCCGTCCATACACCGGACGCGGACCCGGTTCGCACCGAGCATCTCCTGGACGATGGCGAACACCTCGTCCTCGTCGGGCATCCGGAGGTCCTTGCGCCCCTCGTCGTCTGTCATACCTTACTCTCGGTGTGCCGAAGGTTTAACTTCTTTCAACCGTCCCGAAACGGAGCCGACAAACGGGGAGGCTTATATCGCCGCCGCTACCAGCGGGCGTATGCTCAACAAACTCGGCATCCCAGGCATTCTCGGCGTCCTGTTCCTGATCGGTGGCGTCGCACTCGTGACGTGGGAGAACCTCATCATCGGGGGCGGCATCGCGCTCGTCATCGCCGGCCTCGGCTTGATCATCTACGGCATGATCTCGACCCTGCTCAGTTCCCTGGGCATGGGCGGGATGGTCTAGGCCGGCGTCGTTCCGTCATTGCACGACGGTCGGCAGTGTTCGGGGAAGCGATCGCTGTCGCTGTTGCATTGAAGAAAGCCCTCGGCGCGCTCGCGGCCCACGCTGAGCAGGATATCTTCGCTCCCTGCGGTCGCTCAGATAGAGCCTGCTCATACTGTCGGACGTAATTTCGTGGAGTCACGCGTCACGTTCAGCCGTTCAACCGTGCGAATACAGCCAGGAAAGTGTCATGATGTGACACAGAGTTACGTCCGACAGTATCACTATCAGTCCTCGACTGTCGTCCACCGGTTTCCGATGATCTCCTCGTTGGGGACGTGCGTCAGGTTTCCGTCGTCGAGTCGCACGTGGGTTTCGTCCGTATCGATCCGCTCGATGACCCCCTCGATGTCCTCGTCCGGAAGGTGAATGCGGGCGCCTGGGACCAGGTGTTCGTGGGCTGCGACCTTTGCGGCGGTGACCACCTCCGTTAGCTTGTCCTTGAGGGGTTCCCGGACGAGGTAGGCGATAAACAGCGCCCCGATGCCGGCGCCGAACAGCGCCTCTAGGTCGACCCGCGTCGAGAATGCAAGCGGCACCAGCAACCAGACGCCTACCTCGGCGAGGCGCGCAGTGATCCGTTGCGTCGCCTCGTCGGCTTCCGGGTGGAGGAATCCGACCACCGGCCGCAGGAGGTCGAACTTGCTCACCGCGACCGCGACCGCGATCGCCGTGAACAGGATGCCCCAGTCGAACAACAGAAAGTCGATGCCACGCTGTAGCTCGCTCTCTCCGATCGTCATTCGAACCCGTCTCCGGATGGGCTATCGACCCGGGGGGTTTTCGTTCTATCGCGACTCTGCCGCGACGTCTGGCCGGAACATGCGCGCGCCGTCCCCCCGGAGCACGGCCCGGTACCGCCGGCCGGCCTCGTCGTCGTCGGTGATCGCGGCCCGTATCCGCTCCGATAGCCACGAGTCGGCGTCAGTGACTCGCGGCTCCCCCGCGGGGTCGCCGTCGAAGCCGTCGCTCCGCAGGTCTGTCGGGAGGTACCGCTCGTAGACTGGCAGGCGCTCGCGAAGCGGGACGCCCGCCTCGGCAGCGATCTCACGGAGTTCCGCCAGCGCCGGCCAGGCGTACTCGGGGTTGATGTGGTCGTCAGTCACCGGCGAGACGCCGCCGAGGTCGTCGATCCCGCAGTCGACCACCTCGCGGACCGGCGCGAGGTTCGGCGGCACCTGCAGCGACACCGAGTCCGGGAGCGCGACGCGGGCCATCGCGACCGTCCGCTGGAGTGCAGCCACGCCGGGCGAACCCCCCTGCCAGCGCTCGTTGTCGACGACTGGCTGGACGATCACTTCCTGAATGTGGCCGTACCGCTCGTGCAGCGCCCGGATCGCCAGCAGGCTCACCGCGCGGTCCCGCCAGTCCTCGCCGATCCCGACGAGGATACCGGTCGTGAACGGGACCCCAAGTTTGCCCGCGGTCCGGAGGGTCGCCAGCCGCTGGGCGGGCCCCTTGACGCGCGGGCCGCTGTGGGCCGCCACGTCCGCGGTGGTCTCCAGCATCACGCCCATGCTCGCGTTCAGGTCGGCGACCTGTGCCATCTGCTCGCGCGTTTGATCCCCCGGATTCGCGTGCGGCAGCAGGCCCTCCTCGAGCGCGATCTCGCAGGCCTCCCGGAGATAGGCGTGGATCGAGTCGTGGCCCAACTCGGCGAGCTGGTCGTAGATGGCCGTGTATCGGTCGTCGGGATCGTCGCCGAAGGTGAACAGCGCCTCCGTACAGCCGGCGTCGGCGCCTTGCTGGACGATCTCCCGGATCTCCTCGGGCGCGAGCAGGCTCGCCTCACCCGGCGGATCGAAGTAGGTGCAGTAGGTGCAGGTATACCGGCAGGCGGTCGTCAGCGGCACGAACACGTTGCGGGCGAACGAGAGTTCGGGCGCGGGATCGGCGTCGCCGGGCTCGACCGTCAGCAGCCGCTCGATCGCCTCCCCGTCGACGTCGATCGTCCAGTCGCTCCCGCGGACCGCGAGCGACGCGGGCTCCTCAGTCACGGCCGCTACTCGGGTGGCGACGAAGATAGGTGTCACGGAAAGAAGTCGACGGGCCAGCCATGGTTGGGGCCGGCCGTCAGTGCCAAGAGCGGTGGAGCGTGGCACAGATGCGGGTGCGCGGCGCGAGACACGTACCCATGCACGGGTCGGCCCGTGCACCTGAGTGTAGAAGCTCTCGCCTCAAAAGCTTTGCTCGACAATCAACTGAACAGTCGTGAAATTCCCACAGCGGCGCTCTCCGGCGATATTAGTCCGTATCGTCGCGTCGTCGTGCGGTCATCCGCCCGTCGCTCGCGACGACCTCGAAGCCGGCCTCGCGCAGCCAGTCGCGGGCCCGCCCCTCGCCGTGGAGCAACAGCTCCACGAAGTCGGAGGGGTCGTCCACGTCCGCCGCAAGCCGGAACGAGTCGACCGTCGCCAGCGACGCCCTGCAGTCCGCGGCGCGCTCGCGGTGATCCCGGTAGGAGGCGCCGTGGTAGTCGACCCTGAACCCGGGATGGCGGACGACCAGCGCGTTCGTGCCGCCGCCGATCCCCGGGGCGATGACGACGTCGGCGTCGGGCTCGACCAGCCGGGTCAGGGCGGCGGGCGTCAGCAACGCCAGGTCGGCCATCACGACGGCGAGCGGGAGCTCCGCGTCGGCCAGCGCCGCGTTGACCGCCGGCGTCAGCGGTCGCTCGTCGACGGTGACCGGGGCGACGCACTCGACCGGCGCAGTCGCCAGCACCCTGGCGTCGTGTCCCGCGACCGCGAGCGTCTCGAGAACGTCGGCCAGCATCGCGTCGGCGAACGCACGCCGTTCCGCGTCGTCGAGAACAGAAGCGAGCCCGGTTTTCGGATCGCGAGCGTCGAACGGAACGAGAACGCGCATCCCCTAGCGGAGCTTGTTCGTGTCCTGCTGGCGCTGCTTGTAGACGTAGGCGCCGCCGCCGACGAGCGCGATCAGCACCACCAGCGCGCCGCCGATCAGCAGGAACTGGGTCGTCTGCTGGGAGCCCTCCGCGCTACTCTGTGCGTCGTCGGCGAGGTCCGACGCCAGGTCGAAGTTGTCGTTGTTGTACGCGTTGATCGCGTTGTCGAGTTCGTCCCCGCCGCTGTTGGCCTGCTCGACCGCGTCGGCAGCCTCGTCGATGGCGGTCCGGGCCTCCTGGCTCTCCGCAGTGTAGCGGTGGGCCTCCCAGATCGCCTCGTCCGCGACGCGCTCCGTGCCTGCGTCAGTCTGGCGGAGCAACTCGACGACCTTGTAGTTCTCCGCGTCGGGGTTCTCGTAGTTGAACTCGATGCCGTCCGGGACCTCACCGCGGATCTCGACGGTGACGCTGACGACGCTGTCGTCGGCGTTCAGCTGGAGTTCATTCGTGTCCGACCGGGCGACGATGTCGTCGGTGTTGTCCCGTGCGACCATCGTCCATTCGGCGTTTTCAAGTTCGGTGTCGCCTTCGAGCGTCCACTGGCTGGGAAGCGGGTCGGCGAACGGCTCGGTGATCTCGACCTCCATCGAGACCTCGTCGCCGACCTGAGTAGATTCGGGTGGCTCGCCATCGAACTCGATCGCGGTGACTGTCCCCGCCGCGAGCAGCGCGATTGCGAGCAGTGCCACTGCAGCGATTGTCTTAGAAGAGCGGATCCAACTCATCTCCCTCATCTTCAACTAAGTCCTCTAAATTTTCTTCGCTCTCTTGCTGGATCTCGTCGATGTTCTCCTGTGCCTCGATGGCCACCTGCTGGAGCTCCTTGATCCGAGGCACGTTGTGGACTCCAGAGAGCAACACTGCCGCCGCGACGTTGGGCTCGTTGATGGGATAGTCACCGCCGCGAACCTCCATGCTGCCGGTCTGCTCTTCGAGCCACTTGCGGCCGCGTTCGATCCCTTTCCGGTTGAGGTGTTCGGGCGGTCCGGACACCACCAGCAGCGCACGCTCGGCGCCTTCGATCTCGCAGGGCAGCGTCAGCCTGCCGAGGGCGGCCTTGCGCACGAGCGAGGTGATCCGATTGGTCGTGTTCGCCGTCTCCATGTCGTCGACGTCGCTGCTGTCCGTGAACCGCGAGAGCAGCCCGCCGGAGTTGTGATTCTCGACCGCCTCGGCGTCGTAGCCGACTGTCGAGACGCCCCCGCCCGCGAGCGTGTTGATGATCTCCGAGGAGTCGACGACGCTCTCGGCGACGTTGTCGCCGGCTTCGACCTCGCCGGCCCCGAACAGGACGCCGAACCGCCGGACGATCTCGTCGTTGATCTGGTCGTAGCCGCCCTCGACCGATTCGCCGGTCTTGCGCCAGGCGTCGTTGTCGAACACAAGCAGGTTGTCCACCTCGCGGACGAACGTCTGGAACGAGCGCGCGGCGTTGAGCGTGTAGATCCCACCCTCGTCGCCGCCCGGCAGGATGCCCAGCCCGTACACCGGCTCGGTGTAGATCCGCTTGAGGTGTTTCGCCAGCACCGGCGAGCCGCCCGAGCCCGTCCCGCCGCCCAGGCCGGCGATGATCAGAAACGCGTCGATCTCGTGAACAGGAATGTTGTCGATTGCACCCTGAACCTCGTCGATGTCCTCCTCGGCGATCTCCGCGCCGAGTTCGTTGTCCGCCCCGACGCCGTGCCCCTTGACGCGTGCCTGCCCGATCAACACGCGGTTGTCCTGTGGCACGTGTTCCAACCCCATGAGGTCGGCTCGTGCCGTGTTCACTGCGATCGCCGACCGTACGATGCCGCTCCCGGTTCGGTGATCGTACTCCAGGAACCGGTCGACGATTTTCCCGCCCGCCTGTCCGAAACCGATCATCGCGAGTTTCATATCTGTGCTTAGCGGATTCTATACCATGATACGCATAAGTGTTTTGCCCAGCTATCAGTAAGTAGAATGATACACGGGGAAAATCGGCCCGACGGGACCGGGTAGCTGGTACATCCTGGCCCGATCGGCTCCGTTCGTGACACGCCTGTTACACGCCAGTTTAAACCGGCCCCGATCAGCCCGCGCGTTCGCCAGGCAGTCTCGCGTGCTCGGCGACGCGCACGGCGGCGAGGCCAATCAGGATAGTGGTTCCGTACACCCCGGGCTGGATAAGGACCGCGTCCGAGGCGCCCAACACCTCGTTGACAAGTTTCGTCCCGGGCGTGTGAAAATGGAGCAGCAACACCGCGAATACGGGGAGCCACGCAAGGCCGTCCTCGCGGTCGAGTTCCACCGCCAGCAGCACCAGTGCCGGTAACAACAGAACAACGAGGTCGTGCGTGTACGCACGCGGGGCCAGCAGGGGGACAACGGCGACGCCGAGTGCGAACGTCGGCTGGGCCGCGGCCGGACTGTGCCGGGCGGCAAGTGAGAGGGCGATCACCCCGAGAACCCCCAGAACCGTCGCAGCGATGATCCAGCTGTTCGGGACGGAAATCCCGATCGTTTCGACGAACTGATCGACGAGGTAGAACGGCCGGAAGTAGGCAGTCTGCCACTTCGCCGGCGGAAGCTGTTCGGTTCCCCACCCTTTGCCCCACGTCAGCACGTCCAGGTACGCCAGGTGGGTGTCCAGGCCGAAGACGAGCAGCGATCCGCCGAGCAGGACGGCGCCACTGGCGACGGCGCCCGCAAGGCGGCGCCCGTCCCGCAGGAGGTGCGCCCCGGCGGTCATGTAGAACAGCTTCACGGTCGTTCCCACCGTGGTCAAGACGCCGCTGAGTACAGCACCGGCGGCGCCGGAGCTGGCGTCACCTGCATCGACCGTGTCAATGTCGCCCGCGTCGACATCGGCCTGATCAGTGTCACCCGCGTCGACATTGACCTGGTCAGTGTCACCTGCGTCGACATCGACCGTGTCAATGTCGCCCGCGTCGAGTCGCTCCCCGCGTTGGTGCGCGAGGAAGGCAAAACAGAGAACCGCAGCCAGAAGCGTCGACACCTGCGCCCACTTGAAGTCCCAGAACGCGGGGTGGAAGCCAAACAGCGCGAACAGGAGGACGATGCGCTCCGGAACCGCGAGCCTGGCGCCGTACGACTCGGCGATGCCATCGATCCCGATCCACAGCAGGAACAACGACAGCGTGCCCAACAGCACCGGGCCGGCCTCGAACCCAAGCATGGAAAACGGATAGAACAGCGGCAGCACGAACGGCGGATAGAGGAAACTCCCGTGGTAGCCCCCGTCCTCGTTCTGGACGTAGATCGGCTCACCGTCGAGCCAGGCATTGACCGTCCCGGAGTAGACGCCGAAGTCGTTGAACCCGTAGTCCGAAACGTGGATGAGCCCGGTCGGGCGGAGCGCGGCGTCAGCGAGCGGCCACAACACTGTCGCCAGCACCGTGGCAACCGAGACGACGACCAGCAGCGGCCGGTCGTGACGGAGCGCCCAGAGGCGCCGGGCTACCGACATTACTCGCTCGCAGGACTGACGGGGACATATGTTTTCGGTCTGCGAGCGGGACTCCGGCCCTCAGACTGGCGGCGTGACGTCGAGATACGCCGCAAGCGTCGTGAGGTCGTCCTCGGAGACGTCGAACGCGTCGATGTCGTTGTCGGCGACCGTGTTGTCGGACTGCAGCGACCGGTACTGGTCGCGCCCGAACGGGAACCCCGGAATCGAGCCGGCGACGGTCAGCCCGACGCCGGTCAACGCCATCGGTACCGGGAGGACTGTGACCGACTGGCCGCGGGCGCGGCGGGCGAGTTTGGCGACCTCAGCGAGCGTCAGCACCTCCGGCCCGCCGAGTTCGTACGTCTGGCCGACGTGGCTGTCGTCCGCAATCATGTCGGCGAGCATCGGGACCAGATCCCCGACGTAGATCGGCTGGAACCGCGTCTTCCCGCCCCCGGGCAGCGGCGCCAGGAACGGCGGGGTGAGCTTCCGTGTGAACTCGATGAACTCGGCGCCGTCGCCGAACACGACCGAGGGTCGGACGATCGTCCAGTCGATGTCGGTGTCGCGAACGAGGTTCTCCGCGCGTCCCTTCGCCCTGATGTAGTGGGTGTCGCCCGCCGGATCGGCACCCAGCGCGCTCAGCTGGACGAAGCGGGAAACCTCGTGTTCCGCGGCGGCCCGAAGGCAGTGTTCGGTGCCGTTCCGGTGGACCTCGATGTGTCGCTCGTCGCCGCCCCGTGGTTTGAACAGCGGCGACAGCGAGACGAGGTTGTACACCGCATCCTGCCCCGCGAACGCGGGTTCGATCGAGTCGTAGGCGGTGACGTCGCCGACGGCTGTCTCGACGCCGTCGGGAAGGTCGCTGGGGTCGGGGTCACGGGAGAGCGCTGTCACGTCGTGGCCCCGTTCGACCAGTTCCTCGCAGAGATGCTGCCCGATGAAACCGCTCCCGCCGACAACGAGTACGTTCATACCCAAGGCTTCGAGTTCCCGGGAGAAAAGGGCCGTGTTCCCGGTCGAGCGTTGCTCCGGCCGCCGACCACCGGACCGACTCCGCCCGCGTCAGTTCCCGAACGCCGCACTCACGTCGACGTCCTCCAGCTCCTCGTCGGGCGCGGTGAACAGCTCCTTGTCGGTAAAGCCCATCTGCCGGGCGAGGATCACGTACGGGAACTGCGCGATCCGGGTGTTGTACCGGGTAACCGCCTCGTTGTAGAACTCCCGCCGGTCGGAGATCTGTGACTCGATGTCCGTGATGCGTTCCTGGAACTGCATCATGTTCTCCTGTGAACGGAGTTCGGGGTACTCCTCGACCCGCGCCCGGAAGTCCGCCATCGCGTCGCGGACCATCTGATCGGCGTTGGCCTGTTCCGTCGGCGTCTGCGCCTGTTCGGCCGCCTCGCGCGCTTCCGTGATCTTCGTCAGGACCCGCTCTTCCTGGTCCATGAACTCCTGGGCGGCGTCGACGAGCTTCGTCAGCTCGTCCTGTCGTTGTTTCAGTAACACGTCGATGTTCTGCTTGGCCTGGTCGACCCGCCGGTTGAGGCTCACCAGCTGGTTGTAGATGCTGATGATGTACCCGACAAGCAATAGCAACAACACCAGGCCCACGAACCCTGCGATGATCGTTACGACTGAGACCATACTGCAAGTGCCCAGTTATCCGTTAAATCGGTTTCGATTTATATGGTAACTGATCTGTCTGGTCGCTCGACCGTTGCTAGCCGACGGGAGCGGCCGTCTGTATGACAGTTGATGACAAACGCGTCCGCGTCCCGTCCAGCGGTTAGTGACGCGCTCCCGTCTGACGAACGTCTGACGCCATTTAATGAGGAAGGAAGATATAAGGTGGCGTATGCGCATGCGCCGGGGCGAGTTCGAACGGATCCGTTCGGTCCTTGAGGAGACCGAGCACGAGGGGCCAATGACGGCTCGCGAGATCCTCGCCGTGCTGGAGGAGCACGGCGAAGAGTTCGAGAGCGCTCACAGGGTTGCGACAGTACTCGGTCGGCACGCGCGAACCGGCGACGTGGAAGTGATCAGGGGACAACCCTACCGCTACCGGTTCGTCGACGGAAATAACTGATCCGACGGCGTCGCTGGTTCTGTCGGCAACACCCGACTGAACAGCCCCGGGTCGGTCCCCGTCGGGGTCCTGAAGCGCGTGTGTGGGGCAAAAGCCGAGCTATCGACCTTAGTCACGGCCCGTCCTTGCGTTTTTTACTGCAGTGAACGTTACGGGACCATGGAAGTCGATAAAGCCCAATGTCCGCACTGTGAGTCGCTGATCAGCGGCGACGATGTCGATACCCTCCTGGTAGACGACGGCGGGATCGCACCGATGGGTACTGGCACGTCAAAAGGGGAGAAACTCTACGTCTGTCCCTCGTGCAAGACGATTCTCGGGTGAGCGATCGTCTGTATAGCTAGATGGGCGTGTGAGACAAGCGCGAATAGCTAGCCCAGTCCTACTGGGGAGAGACATGCGTATCAGAAAGTACAATGTCAACCACCGACCGGCGTTCGCAGGCGAGCAACCAGGAAATCGAGGTGATCTCCAACGAGGAGGAGAGTACTGTCACGTTCGTTTCGGGCGACCGCGAGAACCACGTGCTCGCCCCGACGGAGTGGATCACGATCGACGCCGACGCCGTCGTTGACGTGAGAGACCACCAGTGATGCAGACGGCAGTCAGAAGCTGCTGTCGGGGTGTTCCCACTCCTCGGCGTAGGCCCGCTGGCTCTCGATCATCTCCTCGGTCGAGAGCCCGAGCGTGTCGAGTTTGCGGTGTGCAACCTCGCGGTCGAGACGGTCCGGAATGTTGTACAGCCCGGGCGCGAGGTCCGTCCCGTCGACGAGCATGTCGTAGGCGGCCACGAACATCATCGCAAACGTCGTGTCCATCACCTCGGCGGGGTGGCCCTGGCTGTACGGGCCGGTCAGGTTGACCAGGCGGCCCTCCGCCAGCAGGTTCAGCCGGCGGCCGTCCGGCATGTGGTACCGCGTAATCCCTTCTTTTGGTGTCGTCACCTCGGCGGCGAGTTCCTCGAGTGCCGGGACGACGATCTCGACGTCGAAGTGTCCGGAGTTGGCGAGCAGTACGCCGTCGGCCATCTGCTCGAAGTGCTCGATGCGGATCACGTCGCGGTTGCCGGTCGCGGTGATGAACAGGTCGCCCGCCTCCGCCGCCTCGTCCATGTCCATCACGCGGTGGCCATCCATGTGTGCCTGCAGTGCCTTGCGAGGGTCGACCTCGGTAACGATCGTCTTCGCGCCCATCCCGCGGGCCTTGTTCGCGATGCCGCGGCCACAGTACCCGTACCCGCAGACGACGACGTCCTTGCCGGAGATGATCGTATTCGAGGTGATCGCGATGTTCGTCAGCGAGGATTCGCCGGTGCCGTGAACGTTGTCGAAGAAGTGCTTCATCGGCGTGTCGTTGACGCCGTAGACGGGGAACTCAAGGACGTCCTCGGTTTCCATCGCTTCGAGGCGCGTGATGCCGGCTGTCGTCTGCTCGCCGCCGCCGATCACGTCTGCGGCGACGTCGGGGTGGTCGGCGTGCACCTTGGCGATGAGTTCACAGCCGTCGTCGAGGATGAAGTCCGGGCCGTGCGCGAGCAGGTCGTGCTGGGCGGTGTCGAACGCCTCGTCGGTCATTCCTTCCTGGGCGAACGCGGTGATCCCGTCGCGGGCGTCCAGCGCCTCGACGACTTCCCCGTGGGTGCTCTGTGGTTCGCTCGGCGCGAACAACACCTCCGCGCCCGCCTCGTGCAGCGTCTCGATGGCGACGCCCGTCTTCGCCTCCAGGTGCGAGGCGAACGCGATCGTGTACCCCTCCAGGGGCTTGTTCTCGCCGTACTCCTCCTGGAACGATTTCAGGATTGGCGTATAGTCACGTGCCCAGGCCAGGGGATCGTCGGAATCCGTGTCCGGAGTCATAGCTACAACTCCGCGTTTGACCGCTTAAACGCAGCGGATCGGAACCGACGGTGCAGTGACAGCTACCGTCTCGGCCATCCCGGGACCCGGTCCGGGGTGGTCGGTTCCGGTGTCGTCAGGTTAACGGGGAGACACCCCAATTGCGGGGTATGGATATCGTCGTCACCGGCGGCCGGGGCGCCAGCGGGCGGTGGATCGTCGACCGACTCGCCGGCGACCACGCCGTCACCTGCATCGATCAAGAGTTACCGGAACAGGGGGGCTACCCCGACGTCGAGTACCTCGCGATGGATCTGACTGACGCCGGGAGCGTCTTCGATGCGCTGACGACGCTCAACCCGGACGCAGTGGTCCACTGGGCGGCCATCCCCGTCGCCGGCACTCACGCGGGCGTCGCCCTCTACCGGAACAACACGCTGGCTGCCCACGCCGTGCTGTCCGCCGCCGGGCGCATAGGTACCAGGGTCGTCCAGGCGTCCTCGGACGGCACCTACGGGTTCTTCTTCGCCGAGGAGACGCCGCTACCGGACCACGTTCCGGTCCGCGAATCGCACCCGCTTCGGCCGGAGGACCCCTACGGACTCTCGAAAGTGGTCACTGAAGAGATCGGGAAGACCGTCGCCTGGCGGGACGGCGTCCCGGTCGCGTCGCTGCGCCCGACCTGGATCCAGGAACCGGGCGGGTACCCCTGCCGCGACGAGGCGTACGTCTCGGACCTGTCCGCGGGCGCCGGCAACTTCTGGTCGTACGTCGACGTCCGGGACGTCGTCGACATGGTCGAGGCAGCGCTCGATGCCGACTTTGAGGGCCACGAGGCGTTCAATTGCGCGGGACCGGACAACGCCCTCGGGGAGCCGCTGGTCGAGTTACTCCGCGAGTTCTACGGCGAAGTGCCGGACAACTGTGCCGTCGACGGGGATGATTCGGTGTACAGCACTGCGAAGGCCGAGGAACTGCTCGGATGGACGTCCGACCACTCCTGGCGCGAGGCCGCCGACGAGGCGGTTCCGGCGCCCGAGATGTGAACAGGATCCAAATCGGGACTGTCAGGGTCGATCCCCACGATCCAGCCGGCAGTTCGTATGTGTGGCCACCACATTCGGCATATATAAGAAGGTGTGTCTCGCAATGCAACTCATGACGTGGGACAGGCGCACGTTCATCGCAGGAACTGGGGCAGGAGTAGCCGGCATGCTTGCCGGTTGTGTCGGCGGCGACGACGGGTCGGGCAACGGCGACGACGGTGGTAACGGCAATGGGAACGGAAACGGCAACGGCAACGGCAACGGGAACGGGAACGGAAACGGCAACGGGAACGACGACCCGATGCAGGTCGGGATGGTGTACGCGACGGGCGGTCTCGGTGACCAGTCGTTCAACGACATGGCTCACGAGGGGATCCAGCAGGCCCAGGAGGACCTGGGGCTGGAGTTCCGGAACGCCGAACCCGACGCGCCGGCCGACGTGGGCGAACTCCAGCGGAACTTCGCGCGGTCGTCGGACCCGGACTTCGCCCTGATCTGCTGTATCGGCTTCGTCCAGGAGACGGACTTAGTCGAGAACGCGACGGATTTCCCGGATCAGAACTGGATGATCGTCGACGCGGTCGCCTCGGACGACGACGGCCCCCTCGACAACGTGGCGAGCTACGTCTACCGCGAACACGAGGGATCGTTCCAGGTGGGCGTTCTCGCCGGCATGCTCACGGGCATGGATTACAGCCACGGCGGCGGATCGACGAACACGGACGAGCAGATGGTCGGGTTCGTCGGCGGCCAGGAGATCCCGCTCATCGAGCGGTTCGAGGCAGGGTACAGGGCCGGCGTCCAGCACGTCGACGCCGAGATCGGGTTCACGTCCGCGTACGCGGGCGACTGGAACGACCCGGCGACCGGCCAGGAGATCGCCACCGGGATGTACGACGACGGCGCCGACATCGTCTACCACGCGGCGGGCGGGACTGGCGCCGGCGTGTTCGAGGCAGCCCAGTCGGAAGGTCGGTACGCGATCGGCGTCGACAGCGACCAGTCGCGGTCCGCCGCGGAGTTCTCCGACGTGATCGTCGCGTCGATGACCAAGCGGGTCGACACGGCCATCTACGAGTCTGCGAACAACGCCGCCAACGACTCCTTCCAGGGCGGACAGATCAACGATCTCGGGCTGGCCGAGGACGGCATCGGCACCGTCATCGGGCAGGACTTCGAAGGCGAACTGCCCGCGGAGATCACGGCCGAACTTGAGACGACCAAACAGTCGATCATCGACGGTGACATCAGCGTTCCCGACAACCTCGACGACCTGTAGTCACCAATGAGCGACCAGAGGGGTGTTCGGGCCGGCAATGAGGGCCGGGAGTCGAAGTACGCCGTCAAGATGGACGGCATCACGAAGCGGTTTCCCGGCGTCGTCGCCAACGACGACGTGGATTTCGCGGTCGAGCGCGGGACCGTCCACGCGCTTGTCGGCGAGAACGGCGCCGGCAAGACGACGCTGATGAACATCCTCTATGGCCTGTACGAACCCACCGAGGGGACCGTCCACGTCGACGGCGTCCCCCGCGAGTTCGACTCGCCACGCGACGCGATGGACGCCGGGATCGGGATGATCCACCAGCACTTCATGCTGATCGAGCCGATGACCGTCGCGGAGAACGTCGTCCTCGGCGCTGAGCCGACCAAACTGTTCGGCCTGCTCACGGACGAGGACGCCGCCGTCGAGGTGACGCGCGACCTCGCCGAGAAATACGGGTTCGACATCGACCCGACCGACCGGATCCGCGAGACGAGCGTCGGCGAGCAACAGCGCGTGGAGATACTCAAAGCCCTTTACAGGGGAGCCGAGACGCTCATCCTGGACGAGCCGACGGCGGTGCTCACGCCACAGGAGGTCGAGGGGCTGTACGGGATGTTCGACGAACTGCTCGGCGAGGGCAAGACGATCATCTTCATTACGCACAAACTCGGCGAGGCGCTGCGGGCGGCCGACCGGATCAGCGTGCTCCGCGACGGGGAACTCATCGCGACGGTGCGGGCCGACGAGACGACCCGCGAGGACCTCGCGAGCATGATGGTCGGGCGGGACGTCCTGTTCGACGTCTCCAGCGAGGCAGTCGAACGCGGCGGGGCGACCCTGGCAGTCGAGGACCTCGTCGTCGACGACGACCGGGGGATCAGGGCGGTCGACGGCGTCTCCTTCTCGATCGAGGACGGCGAGGTGTTCGGCGTCGCGGGCGTCGACGGCAACGGGCAGGCCGAACTGGTGGAGGCGCTCACCGGGCTCCGGTCCGCGACCTCCGGCACGATTACCTTCGACGGCGAAGACGTGACCGATCACTCCCGGCGCCAGCGGATCGCCGACGGCATGTCCTACGTCGCCGAGGACCGCCAGCACCGGAGCCTCGTGATGGAGTACGACCTCCTCCGGAACGGGTTGCTCGGCTGTCAGCGGCTGCCGGCGTTCTCGAACGGGCCGCTGGTCGACTGGGAAGCGACCGGCCAGTACGTCGACGACGTGCTGGAGCAGTACGACGTCCGGCCGCCCGACAGGAGCGCCCTGGCCCGGTCGCTGTCCGGCGGCAACCAGCAGAAGCTCGTCGTCGGCCGGGAGTTCGAGCGCGACCCCTCGCTCGTGGTCGCAGCGCAGCCCACGCGGGGCGTCGACATCGGGAGCATCGAGTTCATTCACAACCGGCTGCTGGACCTCCGGGCCGAGGGGACGGCGATCCTGCTCGTCTCCTCGAAACTGGAGGAGGTACAGCGCCTTTCGGACCGGATGGCCGTGATGTACGACGGCCGGTTCATGGATGTCGTCGACCCCGACGAGGTGACCGAGGAGGAGGTCGGCCTGCTGATGGCCGGCCAACACCCCGACGGGGGTGCCGGGGACCGATGAGCGGACGGGACCCGGGCGGGCTGCTGGACCGCCTCGTTGACGCGACGGTCCTCGAGCGGATCGTGATCAGCATTGCCTCGCTGGTGTTCGCGATCGTCGTCGGCGGCGTCATCGTCACCGTCTCCGGGACGGTCGCCACGTGTCGGGAGCCGGCGTTCGTCCTCGCCAGCCGGGAGTTCTGCTACGACCCGATCGAACTGTACCGGACGCTGTTCGACGGCGCGTTCGGCTCGCTGATCAATCTCGGCCTGACGCTGCAGGAGACGAGCATCCTGCTGTTCACGGGGCTGTCCGTCGCCGTGGCGTTCCGCGCGGGACTGTTCAACATCGGAACCCAGGGCCAGATGGTGCTGGGCGCCCTCGGAAGCGCGCTGACCATCGGCTGGGTCGCGCCGTCGCTCCCCGAGAACATCGCCGGGACGCTCGTGATCGTCCCGCTCGCCGTGCTCGTCGCGACTGTCGTCGGCGGGCTGTACGGCGCACTGCCCGGCGTGATGAAGGCCTACGCTGACGCACACGAGGTCATCACGACGATCATGCTCAACTTCGTCGCGATGGGGGTCGCGTTCTACCTCGTCCGCAACCACGTCGGGGACATGACGACCGACTCCGTGCAGACGACGCCGATCCCGGAGTTCGCCCGCCTCCCGCCGACGATCGACGGCACGCGGTTTTCGGTGCTGGTGCTTTTGTTCGGGCTGCTCGCGGCGGTCCTGATCTACCTGCTGTACGAGCGGACGGTCGTCGGGTACGACCTCCGGACCAGCGGGCTCGCACCGGAGGCCGCCGACTACGGTGGCGTCGACGCCAAGCGCAACATCGTCGGGAGCATGTCGCTGTCAGGGGCGCTCGGCGGTATCGCTGGCGCGATGTACGTGCTGATGGTCCACTACCGGTGGGAGACGGACATGCCGGCGCTCGGGTTCGACGGGATCGCCGTCTCCATCCTGGCGGGGAACAACCCGCTGGGCGTGATCCCGGCGGCGCTTTTGTTCGGCGCGCTGAAGGGCGGGAGCCTGCAGATCGACTTCGCGCTGGGCATACCGCCCGAACTCGTGGAGGTGCTGCGGGGGTTCATCATCCTGTTCGTCGCGATGCCGGAGTTTTTCCGCATGATCGGGAGCTACGCTGGCTACGGCACCGAGGGCGGTGAAACCGATGGCTGATCAGCGGACCGTTCGCCGCACCGCCGGGATCGTCGCCGGACTGCTCATCGCGCTGGTGTTTCTCCTCGTCATCGTTCCGGGCGCCCTCGCCATCGGGCTGAAGCTACTCGGAATCATCGACGCGTCGTACGCCCGGTCGGCGCTCCGGCTGACGGTCCCGATCGCCTTCGCGGGGATGGGCGGGATCTTCGCGGAGAAGTCCGGCGTCATCAACATCGGGCTCGAGGGGCTGTTGATCATCTCAGCGTTCTCGGCGATCGCAGTCATGTGGTTCATCGGCGGCGGCGGGGCCGGCGCCAGGATTGTCGCCCTGTTCGGCGGCGTGCTCGCCAGCCTGGTGGTGACGCTTTTGTTTGCGATCATCTGCATCGAGTTCAAGGCCGACCAGATCGTCGCCGGCCTCGCCGTGTGGCTGATCGCGCTCGGCTTCGCCCCGTTCGGGAGCATCGTCATCTGGGAGACGGTAAACAGCGACAGCGTCGGCTCGTTCGACCCGCTTGCGGTGCCGCTGCTGTCGGAGGTGCCGTACGTCGGCGAGGTGCTGTTCACCGCGACGCCGCCGGTGTACCTGATGCTGGCCGCCGTGCCGTTCTCCTGGTACCTGCTCAACCGGACCGCGTTCGGGAAACACCTGCAGGCCAGCGGCGAGGACCCCAAAACGCTGGACACCGCGGGCGTCAGCGTCCGGAAGGTGCGGTACATGGGCGTGCTCCTCTCCGGCCTGTACTGCGGCATCGGCGGGGCCGGGCTGGCGCTGAACGCCGGCCAGTTCGTCGGCGGCGGCGAAACGATCACGAGCGGCCGCGGCTGGATCGGGCTCACGACGTACCTGATCGCGAACTACAACCCCGTCGGCGCGTTCCTGGCGTCGTTCGGCTTCGCCGGCCTCGACGCGCTCCAGCTCCAGATCCAGCGCGTGCCCGGCGTCGAACTGTCGTCGACCCTTATCGAGATCATCCCGTACGCGGCTGTGCTCGTGGTCCTTGCCTTCGTGGGCAAAACCAGGATGCCGGAGTCCGCCGGGGAACACTACGAGTCCGAGGACTGAGCGATCCGGCTCCGTTCGTATGAAGCAGTCGCTTCCAGCCGGTCGATGACCGCGTCGACGTCCACCGCATCCGCCGTCGAGGCGGCGATGAGTGGGTCGGTCACGTCGGCGTCGCCGAGCGCGACCGTCGGGAGGGCGGCGTCGCCGTACCCCTCAATGATGGCGTAGTCGCAGGTCCGCCCGAGGTCGTCGAGTGCGTCCGCGAGCGTCCGGTCGTCGCCGGTCGCGAACCAGGTTCCGGACGTGGTGATCCCCTCGGTGCGGGCCGCACCGGCTGCCCGGTGGCGGGCAGTGTCTTTCCCCTCGGTGTCGATGTCCGGCTCGCAGTCGATGTGTTTGATCGTCCCCACGCGCCCACGCTCGCTGAGCCGGTCGACGACCCGCTCGACGAGCGTGGTCTTGCCCGTATCTGAGGGCCCGACGACCCGGAGCACTTTCATGCGGAGCAGTTACAAACGCGGGCAGTTGAGGCTGTCGGCGAGGAGTGTGAGACTGTCAGCGGTACGTTTGCGGCAGTCGACGGTGGGTACTTGTAGCGCGGCGTCCGATAGGAGGACATGACCCGCCGCGAGTTTCGCGACCTCTCGACGCCCCGGCAAGCCAGGGACGCTATCGAGGCGCTCGACATCCGCGGCGGCACCGAGGAGCGATCCCCGGTCGAGGCGCGCGGGCTGGTGCTGGCCGAGCGGATCGACGCCGAAATCGACGTCCCGGGGTTCGACCGCGCGGCGATGGACGGGTACGCCGTCCGGGCTGCCGACACGTTCGGCGCCAGCGAAGGCGAACCGGTGACTCTCCCCGTCGTTGCGACCATTGGCGCCGGTAACGCACCGGACACGACCGTCGGGGAGGGCGAGGCCGTCCAGGTCGCGACCGGCGCCGTCCTGCCGCCCGGCGCGGACGCGGTCGTGCCGGTCGAACGCACCGTGGAGGCCGACGACAGCGTCGAGGTCCGCACCGCCGTCGCACCGGGCGACAACGTGATGCCCCGCGGTGCCGACCTCGCCGCCGGGGACCGCGCGCTCGCCCCCGGAACGCGGCTGGGACCACGCCACGTCGGCCTGTTGGCTGGACTCGGGCGGCAAACAGTGCCTGTCCGGCGGCCGCCCCGGGTCGCCGTCGTGTCGACCGGCGAGGAGCTCGTCCAGCCGGGGGCGCAACTGGACCCCTCTGCCGGCCAGATCTACGACGTGAACGGCCACTCGATCGCGGCGGCTGTCGAGGCTGCCGGGGGCGAGGCCGTCCGCTACGTCGAGACGTCCGACGACGAGGCGGCGCTGCGGGAGACCCTCTCTGAGGCGGCGGCGGAGACGGATCTCCTGCTCACCTCCGGATCGACGAGCGCCGGGACCGGCGATGTGCTCGTCGAACTGCTGGAGGAGGACGGCGAACGGCTGGTCCACGGGGTCGCGGTCAAACCGGGCCGGCCGTTGCTCGTTGGCCGGCTGTTCAACACCCCCTACGTCGGGTTGCCGGGCTATCCCGTCTCGGCCCTGTCTGTGTTCCGTACGTTCGTCGCGCCGGCACTCGGGGAGGGGTCTGATAGCTCATCCGCCGCCGCAGCCAGCAAAACTGAAGCGACACTCGCGACCAGGGTCCGCTACGACGGCGGCCGCCTGCGGTTGCTCGCCGTGGGGCTGGTCACCGATGGTGACGGCAGTCGTGTCGCGTACGCCTCGACGAAGGGTAGCGGCGCGACGACGACGCTGGTCGAGACCGATGGTGTCGTCCGGATGCCACCCGAGACCTCGCTGCTTGCTGTGGGCTCGACGGTCACAGTCGAGCGGTTCGACGACGCGCCGATCCCGACGCTGTTAGGCGTTGGCGACTCGGATCCGGCGTTCTGGCGGCTGCTCGACGGTCTCGACCGCACCCGGTATCTGCGGCTGGCCGACGCGGACGCCAGCCGGTGGCTCGCTGACGGGATTCCAGACGTGGCGGTAACCGCCGGGTCGGTCCCCGACGGCGAGGAACTCGGCGGCTGGGTGCGCGAGTGGGGGCTGGTCGTCCCCGAGGGCAACCCCGCAGGGATTTCGGACGTCGTTGATCTCGCCGACCTGGACGGGCAGTTCGCGAACCTCGACGCGTCGATCTCACTGCGGGACGCGTTCGACGAGCGGTTGGCGGCTACCGACGTCGATCCTGACGACATCGACGGCTATCGCAGGTCGCTTCCGGGGATCGAATCGCCGGCCCGGAGCGTCGTTGCGGGCCGTGCGGACGTCGGTCCAGGTCTCCGGGCGACCGCCGCGGATCTCGCTCTCGGCTTCGTGCCGATCGGGACCCAGCGGCTGAGGGTGATGCTGAACGCCAACAGGGCAACCAAGGCGAGCGTCGAGCAGCTGCGGTCCCTGCTTGCGGACTCACTCGACGACCTCCTGGAGTCGATCGAGGAGATGCGGGCGGAGATCGAAGACTACCGGCGCGAATACGGCGTCGAAGCGCCCGAGGACCTCGCGGTACTGGATGAAACGGCCGATGGATCGGCTGACCCCTGGGGCGACGTCACCGACTGGATGACGACGCGCGAACACCTCGCGATCGCACGGGCGGCGCTCGCGTACAAACGAGCCAGCGTTCTCGCGAACGCATAGCGTGTCGTCGAACCGCGATCAGCACGAGTCCGGGCCGATCGATCCGGACGCACTACGTCGGATTCGGAAGGTGTTTCGGCGACACGAACCGCTCGTCGACTCGACCGAGATCGACTCGCCGGCACGACCGAGAACGCTCTCGGCGGCTCTAGGCATCGGGTTCGATTCGCCCGGCCGGTTCGACGTCAGGTGGAGTCGCCGCGAGTACTACAGTTACCACTACCAGGAACCGGACGACGGGCTCGCCGTTCGCTTCGATCGTCACCCGAACCCCCACTCGCCGGAAACGCACTTTCACCCTCCTCCCGACGCTTCGACGGATAGGACTGAGCCTTCCTGCATCGAGATGGTGCTCCCGAAGTTAGTGACGCTCGCCATGCTCGAAGCGTGGCGCTACGGCCTCGATTGCGAGGACGTCTCCCTCGTGAACACGCTCGAC
>PXSQ01000114.1 GCA_003022725.1 Halobacteriales archaeon SW_7_65_23
AGTGAACGAAGTGAACGAGGAGCGCAGCGAGCCGCGGGAGCCACGAGAGCGGGGGCTTTCAACGTCTCTCCCCCTGAACAACACCCCGCCTCCCCGCAGAACTAACAGGACGTTCAGACACCACTATGTGCGACCAGCACGCAGACTACACCGTGGCAGACGTACAGCTCAGCTACGAGGGCGGCACCGTCCGCATCGAGGACCAGCGAACCGACAGCCCCGCCTCCGACGCCCCCGACCCGCTCGCAGACCTCCCTCACACCGAGACCGACCCCCGAACCGACACCGCCCGCGCCCCCGCCTACCGCTACGCCGCCGTCCGCGACGCACTCGGGGACACCGAGCTCACCGTCGAGGACCGCGTCCTCGACCTCCCCGAACTGGACCTCACCACCACGTACGAACTCCGCGAGTACCAGGCCGACGCCCTCCAGGCCTGGCGCGACGCCGGCGAGCGCGGCGTGCTGGAACTCCCCACGGGCAGCGGCAAGACCGTCATCGGCGTCGCCGCCATGACTGCGCTGGACACGCCTGCACTCGTCGTCGTGCCGACGATCGACCTCCTAGAGCAGTGGCAGCGCGAACTCGAAACGGAGTTCGACGTCGAGATCGGACGGATGGGCGGCGGCGAACAGCGCGTCGGTGACGTCACGGTCGCGACGTACGACTCGGCGTACCTCCGGGCCGACGACATCGGCGACCGGTTCGGGCTGGTCGTCTTCGATGAGGTCCACCACCTCGGCGGCGAGGGGTACCGCGACATCGCCCGCCTCCTCGCTGCGCCGGCCCGCCTGGGGCTGACGGCCACCTTCGAGCGCCCGGACGGCGCCCACGAGGTCGTCGCCGACCTCCTCGGCCCGCTCGTCTCCCGGATCGACCCCGACGACCTCGCCGGCGAGCACCTCGCACCCTACGACATCAAGCGCATCGAGGTCGCACTCACGCCCGAGGAACGGGAGGTGTACGAGCGCCACCAGGGGACGTTCACCGACTACCTCAAGCAGTCGAACATCCAGCTCCGCAGCGGGAGCGACTACCAGGAGCTCGTCAAGCGCTCGGGCAACGACCCCCGGGCGCGGGAGGCACTCCTCGCCAAGCAGCGCGCCAGAGAGGTGATGATGAACGCCGACCGCAAGGTCGAGCGGCTGGCCGACCTGCTGGATCGGCACCGCGAGGACCGGGTCATCGTATTCACCGCTCACACCGACCTCGTCTACCGGCTCTCCGAGCGGTTCCTGCTGCCGGCGATCACCCACGAGACGGCCGCGAGCGAGCGCCGGGAGATCCTCGAGCGGTTCCGCGAAGGGACCTACTCCCGGGTCGTCACCGCCAACGTCCTCGACGAGGGCGTCGACGTCCCCGGCGCCAACGTCGCGATCCTCCTCTCGGGGTCGGGCAGCGAGCGGGAGTTCACCCAGCGGCTGGGCCGGATCCTGCGGCCCACCGGCGATGGGGGTCGCGCGCTGCTGTACGAACTCGTCACCGAGGAGACCGCCGAGGAGCGGGTCGCTCGACGGCGGCGGTGACGAGCCGGATCCAGTCGAAACAGCCTCCGGTCAGCAGCATGTTTTTACGGGTTCGGGCGGAACAGCCTGGTATGGCGGAAGGCGAGAGCCGCCGGATCACTCGGGATCTCATGAACGAACCGCACGTTCGGGACCGCCGGATCAGCGTCCGGCAGATCTACGCGCTCGTCACCGAGCGTGAGGAGGAGCCCGAGGCAGTCGCTGATCGGTTCGACCTCGACGTGGCCGACGTCTACCACGCACTCGCGTACTACCACGACCATCCGCGCGAGATGCGCGATGTCGAATCGGAGCGAGAAGCCGAGTTCGACGCGGATCTTCCGCCGACTCGTGTCGACAGAGTACGGGTAAGTTACGGACTCGTTTCGACCGGGATGACCGGTCAGAGAGCCTTATCTAGAGAGGCGTCGCTCGGAACGCCGCTTCGGCGGCGTTCCTTCGGTCCTCTCCGAGCTTTCACCACTGCGAAAAGAGTGACGATCACTGTGATTCTGAGTTGCATTCCTCGTCGCCGTTTCGACCAGGATTTGATTTGGCAACTACTGCTCAGGGCGGGGAGGATGTCAACGTTTGAGGCGGGCGACCTCGCCGTCGAGTTCTGCGAGACCGTCGACTTCGAGGTCAGTAACGAGCTCCCGGAGCCACTCGCGACCGTACTCGCCATCGGGGACGTAGTCAACCCGAACCCGCGGTCCAAGGTCGTCGAGTTCGAGCGGACCGTGCTCCCTGAGTGCGCCGATCACGCGTCCCCGGAACTGCCGCCGGCTCCCCTCAAACTCGGGCTGTGTCGGGACGTCCGGCGCGGTGAAGTCACCGCTCCGGTAAGCCTCGCAGAACTCCCGCCACGGACACCCTTCTTCGTCGCACCGGGGCGTCTTCTGACAGGCAACGCCCCCCAGTTCCATGATCGCGTTGTTCCAGTCCCGTGACTCCCCTTCCGGCATGAGCCGGCTCGCAGCCGCCTCGAACGCCGCGTCGTCGTCCGGCACGCCGAACGCGCGGTAGAGGACGCGCTTGACGTTCGTGTCCACGACGGCGTCGCCGTTGTTGAACGCGAAACTCGCGACCGCGTTGGCGGTGTAGGGTCCGACGCCCATCAGCTCCTGCAGCTCTTCGGGGTCTTCAGGAAACTGGCCGTCGTACTCGGTGACGAGCTGACCAGCGGCTTCGTGGAGGTACTTCGCCCGGTTGTTGTACCCGAGGCTGTGGTCGGTCCAGAACCCGACGACGTCTGCCCGATCGGCGTCGGCCAGCGCCTCGACTGTGGGCCAGCGGTCGAGGAAGTCGTGCCAGGCGTCCACGACGCGGCCGAGTTGTGTCTGCTGGCTCATCACCTCCGAGACGAGAATTTCGTAGGCGGCCTCCGTCTCACGCCAGGGAAAATCGCGGTGATTCTCGCGGTACCACGTCAGCAGGCGGTCCTGGACTGCATCGACGTTAACGTCTTCAAACGCGTCGACGGCCGTCTCGCTCATCGCTGCCTCATTTGAACCCGACCGGTTTGTAGATGGCGGAACGTCACCAGCGTTGTCGATCGGCTCTCTCCCCGAGCCTCATCTGGCCTCGGCGTCCACCGTGAAGGCGTCCCGAAGAACCGAGACCAGCTGATACTGGTGGCTGTAATTCTTTGGTCGCGTCGCAAAGCGGTCTAGAGTTTGCCTCTGGTAGTCTCAATTGAGAGGTCACAGCTGATTGCTGTTTTGGTTGATCGCTGGAGCAGTTCGT
>PXSQ01000115.1 GCA_003022725.1 Halobacteriales archaeon SW_7_65_23
ACCTCACCGGTGCACCCATCCATAGCCTCATCGATTGCGTCGCCGTCAACGTGTTCCGCTAGACTACCGAAGAGCGTCGTCGGTTGAAACGTAGCTCTCGGATACAACACGGTTAGCGGAACGGAAATGGCGGCCGCACACGTTGTCGGGGTCGCTGGCGTCGTCATCGCAGAGACGGGCTTTACTGATCGCACTGTCGTCCGCGGCCGTCTGATATCGCTTGTGCCCCGAGCGCGGCAGGGAACGAACGCACACGACACAGGTCCATGGGCGGCGGGCTACGGCCGGTCGAGAAACAACGCCAGGTGGCTGACGATCGTTCGACTCTCCAGGCCACCCGCTAGCGCACCCGACAGCACGCCGATGGTGCTGATGAACGCGCCCGTCCGGACGAGGTCGACGAGTCCCACCGTCGGATCCTCGAGGCTCGGCCAGTTGGACATCAGGTTCGGCGGGAACACGACCAGTTCGATGACGAGCATGACCACCCACACGAGCGCGAACAGGCCCACCATCGCCCCTATGAGGATACAGAAGACGGTGACGTTGACCAGCGCCGTGTGTTCGGTGACGATCCGGTGGCGCTTGCGGGGGAAGGTCAGGTTCTGCGCGAACAGGATGTAGAGCGCGGCGAGGAGGACGCTCGCGACGGCGAACAGCGCCGCGGTCAGGTCGTCCATGGCGAAGCCGATGTCCCAGGACTCGGCGCTGAAAACGATGACGAGCGTCGGCGCCACCGCCGCCGTCGACAGCTTCGGCAGCGACAGCGGCAGCAGCGGCGCCCGGCTGTCGACCAGCGCCCGGCGGATCCAATCGCCGTTCCGGGCCGCACTGCGCAGGTGGAACCCGAGCCGGGCCAGCGGCCCTCGCGGGGTGACCTCGGTCGCCGGGATCTCCGCGACGATGCGGTGCAGGCGCGCCCCGACGTCGATTTGCAGGTCGAGTGATCCCTCACGCTCGGCGGCCACGAGATCGGGCGGCTCGTCTCGGCGTTGCCGGGAGTCGTTCATTCGACTGACCGCGGAAGCCGCTACGGAGCTGGTGCGTCGAGACGACGGCGACACGGGCGAGCGGGGACGCCAGCCCGGGGACGAACCGCTCCTTGCTCGAGACCAGCGGGACGTCCGTCACGACGACGACCGCGTCGTACGGCCCCTCGACCATCCGGTGGGTGGCGCGGTCGAGAAACTCCGACGGCCGGCGCCTGTCGTGGTCGGCCAGCCGTGCGGCGTCCTCGAGGGAGAACCGCCAGGTGGCGTCCGTCGCCGACGCCAGCTCGTCGACGGCGTCCTCGGCCGCCCGTGCGGCGACCCGACGGAGCTGGTCGGGGTCGGTCCCCGGCGCGTGGGCGACGAGCAGCCCGACGTCGATTTGCAGGTCGAGTGATCCCTCACGCTCGGCGGCCACGAGATCGGGCGGCTCGTCTCGGCGTTGCCGGGAGTCGTTCATTCGACTGACTGTTTGCGGTGCGCATACTAATGGCCTGGGTCGGCAGTTATCTGTCGGCCGAGACGGTGACGACGACGCGGCCCGAGCTGTGGGCGGTCACGGTACAGCCGGCCCACTCGAACTCGCCCTCCGCCGTTGCGTGGGCCGGCCGGTGGGAGTCCTCCGACATGAGTTCCTTGAGCGCCTCGCCGTCGATCACCTCGTACAGCGGCGGTTCGAGTTCGCTCGCGTTCACGCTGCGGGCCTCGGCGACGGCGAAGATGGCGGTCTCTGTGATGGATCGGTCGCCGGCCTTTCGGACGATAGTTGTCGGTTCCTTCATTTGCGACATACCCACAGGTACACCACTGGCTCCAAAGGAGGTGCTAGCTAGGTATGTAAAGGCTGGCTGTCCCTGGGGCTATGTGTATTCGTCCTCGATCTAGAGCTGGGTGAATCTGTCGTTGGTCCGGGGCTGCGTGTCGCTGTGTCCCACAACGTTCTCCGAACGGCGATGGACACGCCGGGGTCATCCGGACTCCCTGAACGCAGCGGCCGTTACGACTCCTCGAAAAGCAGCGTGAACAGCTTGCGCTGGCAGGTGCGCAGGTGGCGGTTGACGGTCGGCTGCGAGACGTCGAGCGAGTCGGCGATCTCCTGGCCGGTGCTCTCCCGGGGCCACTCGAAAAAGCCCCGGAGATACGCGACCCGGAGCACCTCCAGCTGCCGGTCCGTCAGCCGGTTCTCGAACTCGTACTGGAACTCGGTCGGAGTCCGGAGCGGCCGGTCGCGGTCTGTTTTCGAGACCAGCTCGACCCCCTCGAACTCCGATTTGAGAAACGAAACGAACCCGCGGACGTTGGACTCGTCCGGCACCTCAACGTCGAGCCGGAGCTCGTCTTCGGAGACCGTCAGCGTGCGGACCATCGCTCCCCGGTCGACGACAGTCGTCACGAGCGTCTGCCCGGTCACGACGGCCTCGAACAGGCAGCTTTCCTCGCGCTGGGCGACTAGCGAGACCGTCTCGACCGCGACTGACTCCTCCTGTGTGGCCTGGACCGCTTCCGGGTTGGTGTCGCCCGTGACGAAAAACAGCCGCGTGCCGTCCTCGGCCTGGGGGACGACGTCCTCGATCTCGATCGGCCCGCCGGCCCGCTGCGCGATCCGCTGGAGGACGGTGTCACTGGCAGCGATGCGAACCCCCAGTTCGGTGTGGCTGTCGGTGAGCAGCGCCCGCCTTGTCAGTACGGCGTTCATCGCGTTGGCGATCGTCTCGCCGAGTTCGGCAAACACCGTCTGCTTGTCGTCGAAGGCCCCCGGTTCGGTAGCGTAGACGGTGAGCACGCCGTGGGTGATGTCGCCGTCGGTGAGCGGGATGCTGATCGCCGACTGGTACTCCCTGGCGAACGCCGCTTTGCGCCAGCGCCCGTCCCCGAGGTCCGCCGTGACGTCCGTGACTACCTGCTGGGTCCCCGATACGATCGCCGTCGCGGCCGGCTCCCGCGGGTCCGCAAGCGAGAGGCCGACGTCGTCGAGGTAGCCGAGCCCGTCGCCCGCCCACGAGCGTGGCGTGATTGTCTCCTCGGCCGTGTCGGATTCGCCAAACCAGGCGAACGCGAACCTGTCGGAGGCGACCAGCCGATCGCAGACGGCGTCGCCGATCTCGTCGATCGACTCCGCCTCGACGAGGCTCTGGTCGATCTCCCGGATGATCGCGTTCACCTGGTTGAGCTGGCGCAGCCGGCGATTCTGTTCTTCGAGGCGCCGGTCCCGTTCCTGGACGTCGATCTCGCGGTCGAGCCGGGAGAGCGCCTCCTCGGCGCTCGCTGCGAGCAGCCCGACCAGCGTCTTCGTGTCGTCGTCGATCGTCTCCCGGTCGCCAGTCGCCGCGACGAACACGCCGTGATCGTCGAGCGGGACGCACAGCCCGCTGTCGACCGGGAACTCCGTGGCCGCTTCCCCGGCACCGCCGCTCCCGATCAATTCCGCCTCGCCCTCGACGAACACCCGCCAGGGGAGGCTGCCGTCGGGCGCGAGCACCGGCAAGCTCCGGGCGAACTCGCCCGTCCCGTTCGAGGACGCAGTCGGCCGGAGGACGTTCTCGTCGGGATCGATGCGGTAGATGGCCGTGCCGTCCAGGTCGAGGACGTCGGTTGCCGTGTCGACGACGAGCTTGCAGACGTCGATCTTCGCGTCGACGGCGAGCAGTTCCCTGGTCGCTCTGTGGAGTGCTCTGAGCGTCGCCTCGACCTGCTTGCGGTCGGAGATATCTCGGACGACGCCGAGCTGCCCGTAGCTGTCGTCGGTGAACGGATACAGCGAGAAGCGGGTCTCGATCGGCACCGGTTCGCCGTCCTTCGTGACGATCTCGGAGACGATGGTCGCCGTCTCGCGGCGGCTGTTGTGCATCTCCGCGCTCAGCGTCGCGGCCTGCTGGAGGAGGTCGTCGCTGGCCAACAGCGAGGCGTGCGAACCGAGTAGCTCCGCCCGGGAGTAGCCGGTCATCGACACGACCGCCTCGTTGACGTTCGTGATCGTGAAGTTCTCGTCGAGTACGTAGATCCCGTCGTCGATCGTCTCGATGATGCGCTCGTACTGCTCCATCTCCGGCTCGCGATCGTCCTGTGCCGTCTCCGCCCCGTTCTGGTGCTGGCGACCGGGCTCTCCTCGGCCCGCCGCCGGTCGGCGTGTCTGCCTGGCCGGTGGGCGCGTCTGCTCGTGCTGTCCGCCACCCGTTTGTTCCTTGTCCCCGGACGACGCCGCGTCACGAACCGTTCCGATCACCAGCGTCCTCCCGTCGGACTCCCGTGCAGTGAACGACACCGAGAGATAGAGTCGCCAGCCGTCGCTGTGGACTGCCGGGATGTCGACGCAGGCTCCATCGAGGCTCCTGCCGCCGTCGGCCCCGAGGGCGTCCGTCAGCGCGTGATATCGGGCGTTCTCCTCGGGAACGACGGTCGAAAGCGGCTCCCCAGCGAGGTCGGCAGGCTCGTGGCCGAGCAGGTCCGCAAATCCTTGGTTTGTGAACACTACTGTCCCCGACTCGTCGATGGCGAACACACCCTCGGCGACCGATCCGAGGATGGTTCGGAGCAACTCCCCGGCGGTGTGGTCGTCGTCCGCCTGGCCGGGATCCACCGGCTGCTCGTCCGGATCCCGTCTGTGCCCGTCCATTAGATGCACTGCTCCGAGCGGCTACAAAAGCGTAGTTCCGTGGTAGCTGCACGTTACTGTACAGGCTGGTACGGAATCGTGACGCCGTCGATCTCTGTCGGTGTCACAGTTGAATAGCGCGGAAACCCACCCGTGAACGGGTGGGAGGAAGCGCGTCGGATGCGCTCCGGGCCACCGCGCTGTGGCCCGCTGGCGGTTTCGAGTCGGTACGCTTACTGTGGTTGAGTGCGTGTGCCATGGTAGTGTGAGTGGTCCAGACCGGCCCGCTCGCACGGGCCGCAGTAATCCGGCCCCGAAGCCGGGAGTCGCCGACGGATGCCGCTCCCACCGATGACAGGAGGGACGTTCCGAACCTGCCCACCGAGGCAGGATACATCCGGTACTGACCGCTACACGGCGGGTGAGAAATCCCCTGCTCACTCTCGGGGTGACGCGTCCGAGACTCACCGGCAATTAAAGCGGTGTGAGCCAACCCCCCAATCGCTTCACGTTGGAGTGGAGGGAGTGCCTCACCATGGGACCGTGGTTGGTTGTGCAACCCGCCTACGAGGTGTCGAGTCGTGGGCCGAAACCCCAACGGGGGAACGCCCACGACTTTACTCGTGGGTAGCATTACTTGTGGCCTTTACTCGCCATGTGGTGTTCCATTACCGTCCGCATGCCGTCGACGAAGGCGTCGAGGTCGACACTTGTCGCGTCAAAGTCATGGTCGCCCAGCTCCCGGGAGAGCTGCTCCCATTCGGCCAGAAATAGGTCCTCGATACGCTGGGCTTTCAGCCGCTCGATCACCGCCGTCTCCCCCGCGGCCGCCGCCTCGAGCTCCTCGCGTGTCACGAGGCCGTTCTGGATGGCGTAGACGACGATCCCGGCCGTGAAATCCCCCTCTCTGACTTCCCGTTCCCAGGTGCTGACCCAGTTTCCGATGCGCGCCATCCGCTGGAGGTCCCAGATCAGCTCCCGCAACTCCCCGAGATCAGCCCGGTCGAACCCTGGCGAGTACATTAGATCGATGTCGGCGTAGGAAAACAGCACCATGTTGTGCGAGTCGTAGTGTTTCGCGCCGTTCAGGTTGGCCATCAGCGGCCGCTCGTTGAGCAGCCGCGAGTACTCCATCGCGTTGAGCGCCTGCCTGAAGTCGTACCAGAACAGTTCCCGGAACTCCTCCTCGCGCGGCGCGCCAGCGACGATCTCCTCGAACGTCATCCAGACGCGCTCGGCGAACGCGACGACCTCGGGATCGGTGTCGGCGGCCGTCGCATCACTCGCGGTCCCTGTGGCGCCCGATTCAGCGTCCGGCCAGCACACCCTGCGACGGATCCGGTCGAACGTCCCGGCGTCGCCGTTTCGCTCGGCGATGTCGTCGAGCAGCGTGACGCAGATGGTGTAGACAGTCTTCCCCGTCCGGACTTTCTCGGCGTGACGCTCCGGCACCGACGAGAGAGTGAAGGCGGGAAACAGGTCGTAGATCCACTTCCAGACGAACCGATCGCGTTCGCCTCCGACTGCCTCGTATTCCGTGACGAGATCGCGCACCGGGTCCGGCAGCTCGACCTGTGCGATCCGCTCGGCGTAGGCTGGCCCGGACGACTCCCCGCCCCTGGACCGACCGGTCGACATCAGCGCTCACCCCGGGCGTACTGCACTGTCGCTTCCGTCGGCTGCGTCCTCTCCGAACAGGTTCGTCTCCGGCACCGCAGCCGGGCCGGGTCGCCCGCCGCCCCGTCCTCCTGTACGCTGTCAGTTCGCCAAGATCCTCGGCCGAGCGACGAACTGGCCCACTCCCGTAAGAGCATCATACCCGCAACCCAGCGCACAGTAAGGCAATAGTATTTTTTCGGGGTCCACACCCGATAGCTACCAGCTGGTGTAGTTCAGATACCGGGAGCAGCGTGGATGACATCCTCCCGGCCCGCTCGCGTGACCTCACGAACAGCCCTCCGCGGTTCAGTGTCGTAACAGCACCCGCTGGCACGTCCAGGATCTGTACGACCGACAATAATATACAGCCAGACGTGACTCCGAACAGTGCTAGAACAATCCATCGGATCGATCGCGACGCTGTACCCCGTCCCGCAGTCAACGACAGTTCTGGTCGTCGCCGCTCGGGTTCGTCCCGGCGTCGGAGCCGGCGTGGGTGGCGAGGTTCGCGTCGATGTAGTTTGCCGTCTCACCGACTACTGGTTGGGAAGGTGCACGTGTTCCTGCGAGGCGACCAATCCGCTCAAGTTCCCGCCCCGAGAGGGCACAGTATGGCCTGGCACGTGATGCCGGACTACGACTCCTACGACGCCGCCCGCGAGCAGTTCGCGTGGTCGTTCCCAGACGAGTACAATCCGGCAGTCGACTGTCTCCGGAAGCACGAGGAGCCGGACCCGGCGGACCGACTCGCGCTCGTCGACGCCGCGACCGACGAGCAGTACACGTTCGCGGATCTGGATCGCGCGTCGGGGCGGCTAGCGACCGCGCTGGCCGGGCTCGGCATCGGAACCGGCCACCGGGCCGGGGTCGTCGGCCCACAGCGTCCCGAGACGCCCATCTCGCACCTCGCGCTGTGGAAACTCGGTGCGGTGACGGTCCCACTGACGACGCTGTTCGGGCGTGACGCGCTGGCGTTCCGGGTCGACGATGCCGGAGCGACCGCGGTGCTGGCCGATCCTGTGGTCCGCGACGACCTCGCGGCCGCGACCGCCGAGTGCCCGTCGCTGGAAACAGTCGTCGAGTTCGAGTCCCGGCCGTGGTACGTCGGCGAGCCCGAACCCGCCGAGGACGTGACGTTCGACTGCGAGCGGTACAGCTCCGAGTCGCTGGTCGCCGACGCGGGGGCGGAGTTCGAGCCCGTCGAAGCGACGCCGACGACAGAGACGGCGATCATGTACACGTCGGGGTCGACCGGACCGCCGAAGGGTGTCCGCCACGGGCACGCTCTGTGGCTGGGCCGTGCCGCCGCAGCGTACAACTTCTTCGAGGGCGGGCTCGGCGCCGGCACGGTGACGTGGACGCCCGCCGACTGGGCGTGGGGATCGGCGCTGGGCGGCCTCCTGCTCGGCTCCTGGCACTACGGCGCGACGGTCGTCGC
Organism: Halobacteriales archaeon SW_7_65_23; assembly: GCA_003022725.1. GTDB lineage: Archaea > Halobacteriota > Halobacteria > Halobacteriales > Haloarculaceae > Halovenus. The sequence goes on from PXSQ01000115.1 coordinate 7,679, forward strand.
CGCGCCGATGCAGGGGTTCGACCCGGCCGCGGCCTTCGACCTCTGTGCGGACCACGACGTCAGCCACGCACTCGCGCCGCCGACGGCGCTGCGGATGCTGATGAACGAGGAGCCGGAGGCGTACGATCTCGCGCTCGACGTCGTGGCGACTGCCGGCGAACCGCTCACCCCTGAAATCCTCGAGTGGGCGGCCGGGGAGTTCGACGATCTGACGATCAACGAGTACTACGGCCAGACCGAACTCAACCTGGTCGTCGCCAACGCCCAGCGGTGGTTCCCGGTCCGGCCGGGGAGCATGGGCAAGCCGCTGCCCGGGTACGACGTGACGATCCTCGATCCCGACACTGGCGAGCAGCTTCCGCCGGGGGAAGTCGGGGAGATCGCGGTCCGGCCCCACGACGAGCGCGTGTTCTTCACCGAGTACCTGAACCGCCCGGAGGCGACCGCCGAGAAGACCGACGGCGAGTGGTATCTCACCGACGACCACGGGTACCGCGACGAGGACGGCTACCTCTGGTTCGAGGCCCGGGCCGACGACGTCATCATCACGTCGGGCTACCGCGTCGGCCCGCTCGAGGTCGAACAGGTGCTGCTCGACCACTCAGCCGTCGAGCAGGTCGGCGTCGTCGGCGTTCCCGACGACACCCGCGGCGAGATCATCAAGGCGTTCGTCGAGCCGACGCCGGACGCCGACCCCGGCGACGACCTCCGCCGGGCGCTCCGCGAGCGCGCCAGAGATCGACTCGCCACCTACGAGTACCCCCGCAAGATCGCGTTCGTCGACGCGCTCCCGATGACGGCCAGCGGGAAGGTGCGGCGGGTCGAACTCCGCGAACGGGAGCACAGCGGGGGCGAGTGACGACGGCGCCGTCCCCCGCTACGACTCGTCTTTCGGCCTCGACGAGCACCGCAGGCGCGACAGAGCGCTCGCCGACGCTCACGACACGTCTCCTACGAGGAACTCGGCGAATCCGACGGGTGATCGACGACTGGGTATTCCTTCGGCCTGGCCGTCCAGACAACACTCCCTCAGGACCTAATCGTTTAGACACTCCCCCTATCGGGCTGCAGACCGTTGGTTTATCCATGCAGTTACTCAGTGCAACCGCGCCGGATCAGTCACTCGAATCGCTGTTCGGGAACGACAGTCTCGGCAAGCTCAACGTCCTCTCGCTATTCGGACAGACGCTCTACGAGGCCAACCGTGGCAACGACGACCGGGCGCTGCTGCTTCTGGGGACCGCCCTGGTCGCAATCCAGTCGAAGAAGGCGTCGTTCGCGCTCCAGGGCGTGCTCGCGGCCGATCACATCGTCGGCAAAATTGCGGGCGAACGGCCGCTGACGGTGGTGCTCAGGCAAATCAGTCCGTAGCTCGCAGTCACCTGCCGGATGCGGAACGCACCGTCGCGGGTGACGTCGACGAGGAACAGCGCGTCCTGGGTATGCTCGAAGACGGTTTCAGCCTGGGCTCGCCGCCGGCGACGTTCGAGTAGCTGGCCGAACA
>PXSQ01000106.1 GCA_003022725.1 Halobacteriales archaeon SW_7_65_23
CGGGTTCGTTCCTGAAGGCGTGGCGGACCCCCTCGCGGATCTGCCAGACGCCGACCGGCGCCCAGTAGGCGTCGCTGGCGTGGCGGATCACCAGGCAGGTCGCCTGCCGATCCACGTCCGCGAGGCGTTCCAGCACGGCAAGTCGTGAGGCGTGGTACGCGCCGGCGGTCTCGTCGACGTAGCCGGTCCGGCCCTCGAACGACTCCCTGTCGGCCGCAAGGTAGTAGTCGCCGCCTGGGTCGGGGTTCCAGATGCTCCCCGGCGCCTTCAGTTCGACGAGTTCGAACTCCCAGTTGCCCGGCGCGAGGATCACCCAGTAGTCGTTGCCGATGTACTCGTTGTACCACACCTGTACCTCGTCGACGCTCGATGCGTTCCTGATCTGCCCACGAAGGTACTGCCCGACAGTGTCGTCGACAGCGGTGATCGACCACCGTGTCGGGACGAGTCGACGGTTGCGTCCACGGCCGAGCGCGCCCGCCGAGAGGATCGTGTTGATCTCGTAGACGTCGAACCCGCGGCGGTAGAGGTACGTCATCGCGCCCTCCGCCTGCCAGTCGTCGTCCTCCAGGGTTTTCTCGACGGGCTTTGGGACGTAGGGGTTCTCCGCGAGCGTGGCGTCCGTCGCGCGGGCGCGGGGGCCCGTCGGCGTCGCGATGTCGTCCAGCGAGAGGTCGATGTCGGGGGTGTCCGCGAGCCCCACTTCGACGTCGACCGGATGGTCGGCGATGGCGACCTCGCGCTGGACGCCGACGAACCCGTCCCAGACGTCCTCGACGTTCACCTGGCTCGAACGGGTGGAGTTCAGCAGGCCCGTCCGGCGCTGGAGCACGTCGTCGATGCCCAGCCCCTGCTGGTACCACTCGCCGCTGGTGGCGAACGACGACGCGTCGGCCTCGCGGTCCATCGGCGAGAGCAACCCGGTCGAGACGTCGGGATAGTTCGAGCGCCCGACGAAGATTTCGGGGGCACTGGACCCATATAGCGAGTCACCCTGCACGACCTGCTTGAACTGGCGCTCGACGTCCTCAAGGTGGTCGGTAATTTCGTAGGACTTCTCGCGGGCGAGGCGCCGCCGCTCGGCGTCCTCGTCGCGCTCGAACCCCTCGATGAACTCGTCGAGTCGCATCTACCGGGGGTTGGGGACGGGGCTGCATGAATCTAACCCACTGCCGGCGACAGGGTGGCCGGCCGCCGGACCGACTATCCCAGGTCGGCGTTCCGGAACCGCAGGTAGCCGAGCACGACCGGCAGGAGGAACCAGACGAGCAGGATCGGGATCGCGACAAGATCCGACAGGTACGCCGGCACCTCACCGGCGATGATGTCGCTGTCGCTCACGTTCTGGGGTGCGAAAATCGAGATGGTGAACGCGCCGAACGACTCATCGAGCACGGCGTCGGTCAACACCGCGTAGGCCTCGATCGGGTTGAGCCACTGCAGGAACACGTACCAGGCCTCCCACTCGCCGCCGGGGCCGGGCGTGGGCAGTTCGCCCTCCAGCAGCCGGTATTTCTCCGCCGGAGAATGTGACAGTGAAACAATACTACTCAGGTCGTCAGGTACGCTTCCACGTCCTCCCAGGAAACGGTGGTGCGCGCGCCGACGGCTTGGACGGCGATAGCACCGCAGGCGTTGGCGACGCCGAGGGCTCTCTCGTGGTCGGCGCCGTCGAGGCGCGCCGCGATGAAGCCGGCGGCGAAGGCGTCGCCGGCCCCCGTCGTGTCCACCACCTCGACGTCACAGGCCGGCTGTGCGGCGACGTTGCCGTCCCAGCGCACCTCCGCCCCGTCGGCGCCCTGCTTGACAACCGCCAGCCGGTCGTCGGCCTGGAGGCTCCACTCCTCCTCGACGGTCGTGGCCTCGCGGTCGTTCAGGAACACGATGTCAGCAGACGCGAGGACGGCGCCGTAGTCCCGGCGGTCGAGCCGCCGGCCCGGATCCAGGCTCACGAGGAGACCCGCCGATTTGGCCGCTTCGGTGAGTGCGAGTGCGGTCTCGGGCCGCTGACTCGTGAGGTGGAGGTGATCGGCGCTCGCGAGCGCCTCACGGGGGAGGTCATCAGCGGTGAACGCCTCGTTGGCGCCGTCGTTGGCGAGCACCATCACCTCGCCGTCCTCGTCGACGACGAGGTACTTGATCGTCGTCGCTTCTCCCGCGGCCGTCTGGACGTGGCTGCAGTCGACGCCAGCCGCCGTGAGTTCCCGCCGTGTCCGCTCGGCGTAGCGGTCATCGCCGACGCTGCCCAACAGCAGCGGGTCGCAGTCCAGCCCCGCGAGCACGGCGGCGGTGTTGGCGGCGCTGCCGCCGCCGGACTCCGCCTGGCCGCCGATGACGGCTTCGCCGTCGGGGGCGGGCAGACGGTCAACACGCAGCGTCACGTCCCAGTTGACGTGGCCGGCACAGACGACTCGCGTCATGCGTCCCAGGGCGTTCGGATCTGCTCGCCGAACAGCTCCCGCATCAGCGTGACGATGCTCTCGGGCGGGAACTGCCCGCGCTCGGTGACGATCGCGTCGACGTACCGCGGCGGCGTCACGTCGAAGGCGGGGTTCTCGACGGTGATCTCGCCGATCGAGTCCCGCTCGTCCTCGGTGATGACCTCCTCCTCGGCCCGCATCTCGATCTCGACGGTGTGGCCCGACAGCGTGGCGGGATCGAGCTTGATCGTCTGGGCGGCGACGACGATCGGCGTGTCCCGCTCGCGGGCGGTGACCGCAAGCGAGCGCGTGCCGATCTTATTGATGACCGCCCCGTCGGCGGCGATCGAATCCGCGCCGACGATCACGTGGTCGGCGTCGTCGAGGTACCGCCCGGCGGCGCCGTCGACGATCAGCGTCACGGGCACGCCCATCTCCCGGAGCTGTCGGGCGGTGATGTGCCCCTGCTTGCGGGGCCGGGTTTCCTTGACGATCGCGTTCAGAGACTTGCCCTGCTCGCGTGCAGCCCTGACACAGGAGAGGGCGTCCGTGGAGTGGCAGTGGGTGAGGATCGTGTCGCCGTCGCGGAGCCTGTTCGCACCGATCGCGCCGAGGTCGTCCTGGGCGTTGTCGAGCCGTTCGACGAACTCGCGGGCGCCGGCGACGACCGATGCCCGGCGCTCCTCGACGGTGTCGCCCGCCAGCCGCTGGAACACGTACCGGAGGCTGTTGGGCAGACTGACTGCGGTCGGCCGCGTATCCAGGAGGTGCCGCGCTGCCCGCTTGAGTTCGCGGTCGAAATCGGCGGAGTCGTCGGCCTCACTCTCCTCGGCCTGGACGCGCAGGGCCCGCGCGGCGGCCTCCGCGATCGTCGCGGCACCCCGGATCTCCATCGAGGCGATGTCCTCGGCGGTCGCCTCGACCTCGGGATGAATCTGGCTGACCATGTCCCGTCTTTCGGTACCTGGGGCCAAAAGCGTCGGGGCGGGGAGACCGGTGTTTTCCGTCGTATCCAGACTCCAAAGAGTTACCTTTCCCTTCTCCCTACGTAGACCAATCACCGCCAGCCATGTCCAGAACAGAGGAGTACGAGGTGGTCGTGGTCGGGGGCGGCGTCGCCGGCTGTTTCGCCGCGGCGACGGCCGCAAACCCTGCGAGCAGGGGGGGTTCATCGCCTGTGGCGACGCGATGAAGAGCCCGCGGAACCCGGGGAAGTACCCGGGTCCGATCGACATGAACGCCATCGCCGACGACGAGGCGGTCCGCATCGACGGCAACATCGACCAGATCGAGTGGTGGGACGAGGAGCTGGACGTCCGGAAGGTGCTGCCCTACGCGGACAGCAGCAACGTGATCGATCGCTACGAGTTCGGCCAGCGGCTCCTCCAGCAGGCCGCCGACCGCGGCGTCGAGCAGTGCTACGACACCGTCGTCAACGGCGTTATCCAGAACGGCGCTGTCGAGGGAGTGACTGCGACGACTGCCGGCAAGTCCGTTACGTACCGCGGCGACGTTGTGATCGACGCCACGGGCGCGCAGTCGATCCTCCAGGACATGATCGACTTCGCGTCGCTCGGGGACGATGAGTCGACGACTTTCGAGATGCCCCACTACACCCACTTCGGCTCGGCCTACCGGGAGATCATCGAGGTCGAGGAGCCGGTCGAGTACCGGAACGCGATCGTGGGCAAACCCCTCGAAGAGATGGGGTACATCTGGTATTTCCCGCGGTCGCCGACGACGATCAACGTGGGCCTGGGCTTTCAGATGAACAAGGAGCCGATCCCGCTGGCCGACCGCCTCCGCAAGGACATCGAGAACCGCCCGGAGTACCGCAACGCCAACCTTGATGAGAAGTTCGACAAGAAGAACAAGCTCGGCGCGGCGCTGGCGCTCCGCCGGCCGCTGGACTCGATGGTCGCGCCGGGCTACCTCGCCGCCGGCGGCGCGGCNNTCTCCGGGAAGGGGATCCGCGGCGCCGCCATCTCGGGTCACTCGGCGGGGCGAACCGCCGCCAAAGCGGTGGCTGCCGGGGACGTCTCCGAGGAGGGGCTCTGGGGGCACAACCACTACCTCTACGTCAAGCACGGGACCGGAACGAAACTCGCAGCCAGCGACCCGTTCAACGTGGCGGCCAGCAGCATCGACATCCCCATCCTGCGCGCGATCGCGGCGCTGTTGCCCGAGAAACAGATGAAAGAGATCGTCGGCACTGAGACGTCCATCGAGGATCTGACGACGAAGCTCTCCGTCGGCCTTGGGGTGGTGGAAAACCTCTGGAGCGAGTACCACAAAGGCACCTTCGAGGACCTCGGTGTCTCGCGCGACCAGCTGTACGAGGCGCTCGTGGGGTTCCGCGAAACGAAACGGTTCGCCGACCGGTTCGGGGACCTGTACGCCAACTACCCCGCCACCAAAAGCGGGTTCGACGCCTGGCGCGAGGACCGCAACGACCTCGACGCGGCGTTCTACGACGCGATCGACCTCGCTCCCGAGGACCACAAGTACTGACGCGCCGCGGAGGACACGTACTGTCCCGGAGCGTGTCCCTCCTGTCCGTCAGTTTTGTTGATTGATCACGGACTCGCTGGCCGGCAGCCCGACCAGCGACTACCCGGGTAAACTGACAATAGATTTTGGTGGCTGTAATTCTTTTACTCACCAGTATCACTCGACGTCAACGATTTCGATCTCGAACTCGAGGGTTTCGCCCGCGAGTTCGTGGTTGAAATTCACCGTGACGGTGTCGTCGTCGAAGTCGACCACCCTTCCGGGCAGGCCGTCTTCAGTCTCGACCTCGTCGCCGACCGCCACCGGTTTGCCGAGCATGTCCTCGAACGCGTCGCGGTCGTACTCGCCGACCCGTTCCTCCATGTACTCGCCGTAAGCCTGTTCGGGCGGGATCTGGAACAGTTCGGAGTCACCCGCCTCCAGCCCGATCAACGCCTCCTGCAGCCCGGGGATCACCTTGTCGTCACCGATCTCGATCGTCAGAGGCTGGAACTGCCGGTCGGGGTGTTCGTCGGCGAGGCCGGTCTCCTCGGCCAGCTGCTCGTCGGAGGTGTCGAACACGGTGCCGTCCGTGAGCCGCCCCACGTACTCGATGGTCACCGCATCGCCCTCTGTGATTGGCATACCTGTCAGTCGGTCTGCCGTACAGATAACGCTTGTAGTTCCCGAAGAACGGGTGTTCGGACGAGTGCGTTCTTCATACTGGTGGCTGTAATTCGTTTCCTCACCAGTCTGTGCTAGACAGCCAGACGTGACTCCGTCCAGTGCCAGGACAGTCCATCGGCTGTGTCATGGCCCGACCAACGGGAGTTGGGACGGCATAGCCTAACTGAATCACGTCTGGCTGTCTATCTGCGGAGACAGATCCGTTCCGCCTGGATTCTCAATTCGAGTGTTCACGTACGTACAGCCACCAGTATCAAGACTGCCCGATCAGATCGGTATCGGCCCACTAGCCCGCCACCCTCAAGACGGTACCCGCCCAATCCCCGGCAATGACCACGGACGAACAGCCGTCGATCCAGGAGCTTGACTCCCGGACAGTCGAGCGGATCGCGGCCGGGGAGGTCGTCGAACGGCCCGCCTCAGTCGTGAAGGAACTCCTCGAGAACAGTATCGACGCCGACGCGTCGCGGGTCACCGTCGCCGTCGAGGCTGGCGGCACGGACGGCATCCACGTCACCGACGACGGGATCGGGATGAGCAGGGAGGCCCTGGAGCGCGCGGTCGAGAAGCACACCACGAGCAAGATCGGCGACATCGAGGATCTGGAGAGCGGCGTTGCCACCCTGGGCTTTCGCGGCGAGGCGCTGCACGCGATCGGCGCCGTCTCGCGGCTCACCATCACCTCCCGCCCCCGCGGCGGGGACGTGGCTACGGAACTGACCGTCGAAGGCGGCGAGATTACCGATGTCTCGCCAGCGGGGGCACCAGAAGGAACCACAGTCGAGGTCCGTGACCTGTTCTACAACGTGCCGGCGCGCCGGAAGTACCTCAAACAGGAGTCGACGGAGTTCGCCCACGTCAACAGGGTGGTGACGAGCTACGCCCTCGCGAACCCGGACGTCGCGGTGACGCTGGAACACGACGGCCGGGAGACGTTCTCGACGACCGGCCAGGGCGATCTCCGCGAGACCGTCCTGTCGGTGTACGGTCGCGAAGTCGCGGAGGCGATGGTCGAGGTTCGGGACGACGACCTGCCTGATGGGCCGCTGGAGGGCGTCGGGGGACTCGTCAGCGAGCCTGAAACCAACCGCGCGACCCGCGAGTATCTCTCGACGTTCGTCAATGGTCGGTATGTCACCGCCAGCGCCGTCCGCGACGCGGTACTAGACGCCTACGGGAACCAGCTCGCACCTGACCGATACCCGTTCGGCGTGCTATTTCTGGAGGTCGACCCGGGCACTGTCGACGTTAACGTGCACCCGAGAAAGCTCGAAGTACGGTTCGTTGACGAGGACGGCGTCCGCGAGCAGGTTCGGACGGCCGTCGAGGAGACGCTGCTGGCGGAGGGCCTGATCCGCTCGTCTGCCCCCCGCGGCCAGTCGGCCCCCGAACAGACCCAGATCGATCCCGGGGGTGACGGCACGTCGGGCGATTTGCCCGAGGACGGAACGTCGTCGGTCTCGCCGGACGAAACCCAGGCTGGCGACGTATCCGACGACGGAGACGCTGCCGGTGAGGGTTCGAGCGGGCCGACCGAGCCACGGACGCCGACGGTCAGCAGCGAGACGATCGACGCCGACGCGGTGTCCAGCGGGTCCAGTGCCGACGCTGGCGGGGAGCCGGGGCAGTACGAGTCGTCAGCGTCCCAGTCGACCGAGTCCGAAACAGGCGACCCTGCGGAGGCGCCGGCGGAACCGGGACGGCTGACGGGTGATTCAGATTCCGCCGGGAGCCAGAAGACAGCGCGGCCCGCTGGTGGGGAAGCTACCGACGCCGAGAGGACGGATCGGAAGTTCCGCGAATCGGGCAGACAGGAGCGGCTCGACGGGGACGAAAGCGACAGGGGCCAGACGTTCGATCGGTTGCCATCGATGCGCGTCCTCGGGCAGTTGCAGGGAACGTACGTGGTGGCCGAGACGGCCGACGGGCTGGTGTTGATCGACCAGCACGCCGCAGACGAGCGGATCAACTACGAGCGGTTGCAGGCGTCGATGGCCGGCGAGACGACGACGCAGGCGCTGGCGGAGCCAGTCACGATCGAACTGACAGCGCGGGAGGCGGAGCTGTTTTCGGCCCACCGCGAGGCGCTGGCACGGCTCGGATTCCACGCGAACCTCGGGGACGACCGAACACTGGAGGTGACGACCGTCCCGTCACTCGTCGCCGAGGCGGCGGAGCCGACGCTGCTCCGGGACGTCCTCTCGGAGTTCGTCGCTGGCGAGGCTGCCGCGGCCGAGACGGTCGAGGCGGCGGCCGACTCGCTGCTCGCAGACCTGGCCTGTTACCCCTCGATCACCGGCAACACGTCGCTGACAGAGGGGTCGGTCGTCGACCTGCTCTCACGGCTGGACGACTGCGAGAACCCCTACGCCTGTCCGCACGGCCGACCCGTCCTCATCGAGATCGACGCCGAGGAGATCGAGGCCCGCTTTGAGCGGGACTACCCCGGTCATCAGTAGCACCCCGGGGAGTCATACTGGTGGCTGTACTTCTTTTCCTCACCAGTCTCTGCTAGACAGCCAGACGTGACTCCGTCCAGTGCCAGGACAGTCCATCGGCTGTGTCATGGCCCGAAAACGGGAGTTGGGACGGCATGCGCGTCCAACGGCGGTCCCGTGCCGGAGCTTTCTCCGGCAGTCGACAGCGAGCAGGGTACAGGAGCGATGTCAGCGCCGGCGCACCCGGGGACAGACCGAGCCGCTCGCCGCGCTGGTCGCGGTCGCCGTTGTTTGCGTTGCGATCTCGATCTACGCGGGGTTCCTTTCGGGGCTCGTCCCGCAGCTGGGCGAGGATCGCTCAGTCGCCGAGGGAACCTCCGAGCGCGTCTGGCACGCGATCAGCGAGGACGGGATCTACAACGCGAGCGCGCCGCTCGCCGACGAGATCGCCGTCGAGACGCTGCCGCAGGGCCACTACGTCGCAATCAGCGTCACGTACGTCGGCGAGGACGGCCGCCTGGAGTCGATCACGGCGGAGACGTTCGACGCACACGCTGATCCAGTCACCCTTGACCCGCCGGCCGACGCCGAGCGACACGAGCGGGCGATCCCGATCAAACACCGCCCCGGCGACATCCAGCCCGGGACGCTGCGGGTGGTGGTCTGGTCGTGACCTCCAGCGACTCCGGACGCGGCGTCAGTACGGTCGTCGACGTCACGCTGGCGCTGCTGTTGCTGGGTGCCGCGCTGGCGGTGCTGGTCACGTTCGCGGAGGCCGGTGACCGCGACCACGAGCCGATGGAGACCGAGTACACCACCGAGACGGTCGTCGCGTCGACGATGAACACCACGTACTACCCGGAGGAGGCGCTCGGACGGCACTACGGCGGCGACGTCTACGAGAAAACCGACTACGAGCGGCGGGATCTCAGGCGGGTGTCGCACGGGCCGGTCGTCACGCAAGTCGCGGACGTCGCCATGACAGAGGTCACGTTCGACCGCGCCACTCTCGGCGGCGACGGCGGCGGGCGGACGACCCATCTCTCCCGGGCAGCCGCCGAGTACCACGCTCGGGTCGACGAGCAACTCCAGGCCAGGCTCGTGAACGTGAGCTTCCGGACCCACGTCGCCGCCGTCTGGGAGCCGATCGAGGGCGGCCCGATCCTGGGCGAGGCCGAGGTCGGCCCGACGCCGCCCGCCCGCGAGGACGTGAGTGCAACGACGATCACACTCCGCAGTGACGTCCCGGCGGTCCGGGACGCGGCGGTGGAGGCTGTCGAGCATCCCGACGACTTCGACGTCGTGGCGGAGATCGTCGCTGAAGCGGTCGTCGAGGGCTACTTCCCCGAACTCGAATCCCAGCGCGCCCTCGAAGGCGGGGGCGTCGACCGCGATCTCACGGTGTACCGGTACCGGAACATGGCGGACATGCTGGCCGTCGACGGCCGCGACCGCGAGGAGTTCGAGACGCATCTCACCCGCGAGCGTGCGAACGCGACGGCGGCCAACCAGCTACTGATCGCGGAACTCGCGGCACAGCTGACGGCGTACCTCGAACCGGCGAGCGGTCCACCGGAGAACGGACCACACGGCGACGCGGCGGCGGCAGCGGCGTCGATCACGACTGGCACAGTGACAGTCACAGTTCGAACATGGACATGAGTAATACTGACACCGTGGAGGAACAGGCGATGCGCGAACGGATCAGTCGACTGGCTTCGGGCAGGCGTGGGCGGGTTCCGCTCGCGCTCGTCGGGGTGCTGTTGCTGGTGACGAGCGTGACGGTCGTCGGCGTCATGGAGACTCGCGAGGAGCCGAACCCGGACGTCGACGCGAGCGTCGCCATCGACCGGACGGAGGCCGCCACCCAGGCTGCCCTTCGCGACGGCGCACAGCGCGCGACCGAGATTGCGGCCGAGCAACCTATGACGAACGCCGCCGACAACGAGTGGGGTGCGGTCCTCGACGCCAGCGAGAGCGGGCCGCCGCCGATCCACACGCGGTTCAGAGACGAGGACCGGCTCGCCGAGGACACGTTCAAAAACTACCTGAAGGCGCTGATCTACCTTGAAGTGCGGCGGAATCTGGACGACGCCGGGCAGGACGTCGGCGATGTCCGGACGACGGTCAGCTTGCCGGCGATCGAAGACGCCGACGGGTTCGCGGAGGCCATCGACCGCGTGACACTGAACGAATCCGAGGAGGGAACACTCGACGTCACGATTGAGGGGATCACACTGAACGCGACCCACGACGGGAAGGTGATCGAGCACCGCGAGAAACCGATGACCGTGCGGATCGCGACGCCGATCATGCAGCTGCACGAGCGCGTCGAGACGTTCCAGTCCGCGCTAGAGGCGGGCGTCCTGGAGCGCGGCTTCTCCCAGCGGTTCAACGCCCGGATCTACGCGATCGGCTGGGCGCGGGGGTACATGCAGAACTACCGGCTGCCGATCGTCGAGGTGATCGCGAACCGCCACATCGAGCCCTCGGCCAACAGCGCGATCTACCGGACCCAGCAGGACGTGTTCGGTGCGGCCGATCCGAACCTGCAAAACGCCGTCAGGCTCGGCTGGACCTGCATGGCACTGCAGGACGGCGGCGCGATGTTCGACGAGTACATGGGATCGAACGATCTGCAGTACAAAAACCTCGAACACGACAAGAATGCGGGGACGCTGACCTACCGGTATAACAACGGCACCGCGTTCACCGTCGACGAACCGAGCGGCGACGACGTCGCGGACGGCCTCTGTCAGGGGGCGGAGTTTCTGCTTGGCGACCAGGTGACCGGCCAGCATCCCGAGGCGCCGGGCGTCAGGGATCTGCTCGGTAACGCGCCGGGGATGAACGAAAAGGAGACGCTCGCCGTCGATGAGGCGGCCTATATTCCGCTGGCACGGATGGCCGATGCGAGCTACGACGACTCTTTCCTGAGTGCCATCGACCGCATCTACACGATCGAGGCGGCGGCCGACAGCGACGCTACCGTCACGAACTCGCTCAGCTTCGTCGGGAGCGCGAACTGCGAGCACCCCAGCAATCGAAGCGGCATCTACCGGAGCGCAGTAAACGCGAGCGTCACACAGACCCGGATCGACCGGATCGAGTCCGACGGCGAGCAGTACTACGAGGCCGTTTCGATCGTCCGGGCCACTGTCAAGCAGATGCTGCGCTGTCAGGGCGAGAGCAACCCGGAGATCGACAGGGACGATCTCGCGGTCAAGGTCACTTCGACGTTCTCCGAAGTAGAGGCCGCCCCCAACGCGACCATCGATGAGGTCAACGACGTCGGGATCGACCCGTACAAGTACGAACGGGGTGACACGATGCCCGTCCTGCCGTCGAATTTCAAGAACTATCACGGCGCAGATCGGGTCGTGACCGAACGGCTGCTCGGGGGGACAATCGGGACGGGCGCCCACGCTGACTGGGTGGAGGTCGCGCTGCCAAGCGGTATCACCGAGGCGTCGGACGTCACGGATGCGGCTGATTCGGATCTCACCTATCTGGAGCAGGTGACCCTCAACCACGACGAGTTCCTCGATACCAAGCTTGCGGCGGCGATGGCTGCGGACATCGAGGCGATGCAGCGCGACGCCGCCGACATCTCCTACGAGTTCAGCCGATCGGATCTGATACGGAGCGGCGAGGAGAGTCCGTTCACTCAGCTCATTCGGAGGGTCGAGAGCGAACTGCACGCCGAGTATCTCGAACGCGACGAGCCGTATCGGAGTGTCGGACAGAAGGCGATCTACGAGGCGAGACACGCGTACCTCCGGACGCTAGTCGGGGAGCTTGAGGTACTCGAACGCGGCCATCAGGAGGCGATCGGAACGATCGACGACGAACTGCACGACCTCGATTCGAATATCGACAACGCGGCTACCTTCCTCCAGCAGGGGGTCTCGGCCTCCAAGCCGGATCCGATCCCGCTCGAATCTTCGAACTTGACCGACGACATCACGTACGAGGTGTCCGGATCGCCAACCTACCTCGTCGCGGACAATCTCACGAAGCGGGACGTTCCGGCGATCGAGGCGGACACACAATTCGTGCCGTTCGCGATGAAAAACAGGGAGTACATCGATCTGCCGTACGAGCAGGTCATCGATGGTCTCCTCGATAAGCTCGCGAGCGTCGTCGGACTCGGCGGCCCGGACGCGAAAATCGGGCTCCAGACTGCTGGTGACGTACTGCTCGCTGGCGATCTCGCAGTCGCGACTGGCAACCACACGGCGTACAACCCGTCGAATGCGACCAGACTGGAGCGTGAACTCGACGATTTCGAGGGGAACGTTGAGAACGCTCTCGAGGAGTTCTACGGCGAAGTTGCCGAGGAGACGGTTATCGAGCTGTATCCGAGTCCAGTTGCGGAGTGTACGACCCTGACTCCGCCGCCGAGTGGTAACGACGACCCCGATCGGCTACCCATGGACTGTCCGGGAATCCTCGAGGAGGCCGACGATGACCTCGTGGAGACGATCGCCGCTGCCGAAGACGAAATCGAGGATGCCACCCGGGCGGGCGTCGATGGGTTCAGGGACGATCCGGAGACTACAGTGGCGATGAAAGCAGTCGCAGTGGGGCGGGGCAACGCGACAGAGCCGATCATCGACAACGTCACCACTGCGATTGACGACAGCAGGTACCGCTACGAGGCGTTCGAGAAGAACTTCACCGACGACGACTGGGAACGGGTCGTCGGCTCGGCGGTGCGGCCGGCGGTCAAGCGCGCCAGCGCGATGAAAGTCAAAGTCGGGAGTCCCGACGACGCGGAGTTCATCGACAACACGCTCCAGACGGCACTCGAAAACGTCACCGAGGAGATGCTCGAACAGCGGCTGAACAGCCTCGGCGACGACGTGGAAGATGTCCTCGACGCGAAGACCGAAGAGTGGGCCGGGAGGTGGTCCGGGGCGCAGAAGCGCCCGGCGCGCGTGCCTGCGGGATTGCCGCTGTTGCCGGTTCCGGGCTACTGGTACGCGACAGTAAACGTCTGGGACATCGAGGTTGCGGGCGAGTATGCGCGCTTCGAGGCCTCGGCGAACATGGGGACGCCGGAACACACGACGGCCACGACGTACGTCCGCGAGAACATGACGGTGACATACGAGATCGCCGGCGAGACGCGCACGCTCGGCGCAGTCGAGCCGATCAACCTGAGCGGTAGAACCCACCTCGTAGTGATCACCCCGAAGGGCGTCGGCGTCGGCGACCGCGACGACGAGAACCCCGAGTGCTCCGAGCAGTTCCCCCACGTCGGGACGTACGATCCCGCGACGGACGAGCCGCGGTGTGGGTGGGGCCCTGCGAACCGTGTGAACTGGACCGACGAGCGACAGAGCGACGGTGGGGGCGGCTAACCGGACCGACAGATGGATCTCGAGGCACCAGTCGACGGCTGGTACGTCTGGCTCGGGGTCGCGCTCCTCAGCGTTGCCCTCCTCGCGTTCGCGATCAGCCTCCCGTCACAACCGCCGCCCGACGCGACCAGGGCGGCGAACGCGATCGACCGCGTTGCGAGCAGCTCCCACCAGGCGAAAGCGAGCTACGAACACGACGCCGCGGAGATCAAGATTGACACCAAACGCGTGACGATGCGCAACGACGGCGGGACTGCCCAGGAGTCGGTGGTGTTCGGCTCGCTGACGCCCGTCCACGCAGTCACGGACGACGACAGACGAGAGGCGCTCGAACGGATCACGTACGGACAACACCCGGTGTCGGTCCTCGAAGACTACAGCTTCGGGTCGTCAGCACTCCGTCAGGAGGCAGCGGCCGCGCGCGAGCGAATCGACCGGACTGGCGCCGAGTGGCGTCCCGCGGAGGGCGTGCTCTACGTTCGCAGGGTCGACGTCGGGGGCGAGACGCTCGTCCTCGTGACCGACGACCAGTGAACCGAAGCAAACCCGGTTCCGGGATTCCTCTGACTCGACGGGGGCGGCCGACGCCTGATCCGTGATCAGAGACAGCTTCGCGGACGGCTGGCGACGGTCGATCGATCCAGAATGTTGGCCGGACACTGCCACTCTCACGAAAGACAGCCTCGACTTTTCACGTACTTACAGCCACCAGTATGGCCCGTCAGTCAAAAGCCAACTGGGCTACCGGGCTTTCACTTCAGGCTGGCGATCACCGACAGTGAGAGCACCCGCCACGCCTCGTGGAAGACGTAGTGTTTTTATCCACTCCTCTGATGGTATAGGCTAGATGCTTCGGCGGGTCGTGGCAGTACTGGTAGTCGCAGTGCTCGTGGCGGCAGGCAGCGTCGCTACGTCGGCCAGCACCGCTGCGACCCCCGCGACCGCCGGTCCGACGTCGACGTCCGTCATCACCAGCATCACCGTCGTCGAGGCGCCCGTGGTCCTCGTCTCGACGGAACGCATGCTCTCCATGGCACTCGTCGTGCTCGTACTGCTCGGGCTCGGCACCAGTGTCGCCTGGTACGCAGGTGTCCTCCCGGGTTCTCGGGAGCAAGCGGACGATACTGCTCCCGAGGAGCCCACCAGCGTGGACGGGCTAGATGCCGACACCGTCGAGCCGGAGACGGCAGAGAAGACACAGCAGGAACTGCTCTCCGACGAGGACCGCGTCCTCCAGTTGCTCGAAGAGCACGGCGGCCGGATGAAACAGGTCCACATCGTCGAACAGACTGACTGGTCGAAATCCAAGGTCAGCATGCTCCTGTCGGACATGGAGGAAGACGGCGAAATCAGCAAACTCCGTGTCGGCCGCGAAAACATCATCAGCCTCGCCGGTGAGGAGCCCGAAGCTGCCGGTTCCCCCTTCGAAGAGGAGTGAGCGGGGGATGGACTGCTCACCGATTGTGTTGACACCTGACGCGGGTTGTAGCAGCGCGTGCCGGCGTCGTCGTGGGAGCATCTCACACTGTACCGGCGAAGCGCAATGATTATATCTGCTACCTCGTTACCAGGGAATGGCCGCGCTCCGATAGTGTAGTCCGGCCAATCATATTGCCCTCTCGAGGCAATGACCGGGGTTCGAATCCCCGTCGGAGCATCATTCTCCCGTTCCCGTCTGGTGGTTATTCGCTCGTGACGCCATGGAACGAGCACTATGTTCGAAGGCAACGAAAAAATCAGGAACGGAACATCCCGCCGCAGTATAGCGATTAAAACTGTTGCCCCGGCATCGAAACTCAGCGGATTGGCCCTACGCCGTCTGGTGATCCGGGGCGCGACAACTGTAGTACCGGCAATGAAAAAACGGGGAAGAGCAGTGGGGAGGGGTCAAAGATGAGTCAGATAGACGAGCTAACGCTCGTTCCCCATCTATAGCCCCTTGAGTCTTTGCGTACGCCCTATTCAGTTAATGTTCGAGCCTTGCTGCATATGCGCGCTGTATCTTGCACGACGATCTAAACAGTATCTGTAGTTGGTAGGAGTATCAGCGGTCAGTCTACCCTTGTATTGACTGATTCAAAGACACTTGCAAAGTGAGAAGAATGAGTTCGTGAGTACGCTACCCGGATGTTTTACTCACGGGGGGTTCGATACCACGTCTATGCAGTCGATGCCTGACACACCGCCCCTTGTCGATGCGGAGCCACTCACCGGGCACCTGTGGGTCCAGGAACTCCCGACCGGTGGTCAGTTCCGCTTTCAGGTCGCCAACTCCGGGCGTCTCACGTTCTGTACGGCCGACCGAACATTCGACACGGTCAAGGCGGTTCCCCTCTCACATCGTCGGACCGCAATGACGGTGAGCGAACGTCTCAACAGAGGTGCACTCCGAACGGCACTCGATGATCCGACGCAAATCACGTTTTTCGGCACCGCGACCAGAAACGAAGGCATCAGCTACGACTGGACGGCTCTTCCACCATTCGTCGGCATTGATGCGTGGGTGACTCGCCAAACTGTGCGAGAAAGCGGTTCAACAACGCTGGATCCGACTGGAACTCGTCTCGGAGAAACTCCCGGAGATCGTCAGTCTCGGCATCCGCAAGAACAGCCTCGACGCGCTCGCTTGCATCCGCAGGGAGGTCGTCCCTGAGTCGTAACAGTACCGCGACGACGTGCTTGCAGATCCCGGGGCCATCGTACGGACAGCTACAGTACGGATCGAACTCGTCGGCAGCCAGATCGAGTCGCACGTCATAGTCGTGGCTTCCTCTGACGACGGCCGTAACTGTATCATCGAACCGAGTCAGTTGCTGGATGCGCCCCTCTGATACGGTCGTGCGTGACTGTTTACCGCTATGGAATCGCGTGTTGTGCGTTTCAGCCCGTGAAACCAACGATATTGGGCCCCAGTGCTGAAAATAATCACGTCTTTGGTGATCTGCATGCTACGTTCGGCCCTCGTTCGGCGTGCGTGTGGTCGCTACTGGTCGGACGTGGCGGGGAGCACCTGTTCCCAGAGCGACGGGAGGTCATCAATACGGTCCCAGCCGGCCGCTTCGTCAACGTCCTCGTCAACGATGGTGAGCGACTCGAAATACTCGTCGAGCACTTCCGCTCGCTCCATCGCCAGCGGTGGCGAACAGTAGTCCTCCTCGATCCAGACGGCTTCGCCCGTGTCGGGATCGTACCGGGCGTTGGTGAGTGCGTTCGTCATGGCGCTGCCGAACGGCTCCAGTTGCTCGATGTCGCCGCTGTCCAGTCGATCACGGAGGTCGCGCATCCGGTTTCGTTTCGGCTCTGCGCGGACAAACCGGTTCGCCATGGGGACATCTACGAGGGGGAACATTAAGAAGCGATGGATACATTGCACACGCCGAAGGCGTGGTGGATACCTCGGTCACCCAACGACTGTCCTGTATGCAGAGTCACTGGGCAGAAGCGTGGTCTCAGCAGCCGTCGCCCACCTGATACGTATTCAATGTCCCGCTTCGATCCACGTCGATAACGCCGTCGTCTTCCAACTTCCGGAGCTTGTTGTAGATCTGGTAATCGGGGAAATCCAGTTCTTCCCGCAAGTCCTTGATCGTTTTCGGTTCGGTGAGCGTTAGCAGGAGTGCGTGTTCTAAACAGTAGGACGCCAACTGACTTCGAATCGGGGCGTCGATCCCGTACCTTTCGGCAAGCAGGTCGAGCGTGTCCAGCACTGCAAATGAAAAGTACTGATCCGTCCGATCCTCTTGACGCTCGATTTCGTCTAACACCTGCTGCCAGTCAACCGCACCCTGCCGTGCAATCAACGCTGCATCCTCAAGGTCGCCTTCCCGATCAGTCACCGCCTTGAATACAAAGATATCCGTCAGCGACAACAGGTGGAGGTGCAAATTGCCGAACTGCCGCGCGGTGTCACTCCGATTTTGCATGCCGCCGGTCAGATGCAGTGCGTCTGCCACCACGTCCACGAACACGTCCCAGCGCGGGAATCCATCCCGTTCGAGGATGAGGTTCGGAGCCAACTGCTCGTAGACCGCTTCAAGCTCCCGCCGTTCCTCGTAACCCAGTTCCTGTAACGCATCGACGAGGGTGAGAAATGCCTCCTGATCTTCGAGTACCACGTCGATGTCCTTTGTTGTGTCTTTCAAGCCACGGAGGATGAGGTTCGCCCCACCGAGCAGGTACGCGTCAACCCGCTCGTCAAGTGTCTCACCCAACTCCGTCAAGCCAGCGAGCAGACTATCCTCCGGGTGCTTCCCTCGCGGGTAGACGCCGTATTCCTGCGCCAGTGTGACGAACTCGTCCCACGGAAGGAACAGTTCGTCGTGTTTCACCTCTCGCTGATCCAGGAACGCCTGGAGGTCTGCCCACCGTTCGACGCAGTCCCATGTCCCAGCCAGCCGCCACAGGTCGTTCGAGTCGAGTGCAGTACGATGGGTGAGGTAGAAGACGCCGCAGATCGCCATCTGCTTGCGGGTGTCCGCGAACAGCACTGCGTGGATCAGGACGTTTTCTATCTCAACCTCTTGATCCCCGCGGTACAAATACGTGTCAGTCGGGTAGTAGTCGATGTCGTACCGTTGGAATGCTGAGAAGGCTGTCGGTGTCCCGTCTACATTATCGCCCGAGGTTTGCAGTACCTGCTCACCGTTCGTCTCGTAGACTGTCTCGGATGGCGTGGACTGCCGGGCTACCAGTAACTGGCGGAGCGTCTCATCAGTGATCTCGAACCCATCCGCTGTCTCTTCCACGACCCCGACTTCCTCGAACTCGTTTATCACTGCGTAGACCGTCGACGAAGCGAACCCCTGCTGTTCGAGTTCGGCCACCGTCATTGGCCCATCCAGCAGTGTCGCAAGGATCTCCTCGCGTTTTCCAACGAGTATTTTCTTTACATCGTACATTCGAAGAAGGTCTACAATGAGGGTTGCCTCGTACGTATCCGCGAGTGCTACTGCACCGTCTTTGGTGACGAGATGCTGCTCTACAAGGCTCTGAACGAGTTCGGATGTCCAGGATTGGCTCTTCCCGGTTGCATCGGCTAACTCGCCAACAGTCTTGGACTGCTCCCGCAACTCGTTGAGGACCCGAAGCTCGCCTCGTCGCATACATTCTTATTATACCGATATATTTATAAGAACATCGGTATAGATAGAATAAAATCAAGACGTGAGCACTGATTTCGAGAAGCGCTTCAACGTGCGAGAGGAACTGGGAGATGTTCCAGGGCCTGATACGGTCGTGCGAAAATACTTACCACTGTAGTCCAATGCCGAGATAACGGGTCGGTTGGACGATATTACTCTGGAAGAGCTTCACGATCTACGGGAGCAAACGGAGGGAGAGATCCCTCTGGAACGAGTTCTTGCAGCGATCGGCAGAAAGCAGGGCGATGAACTGGACACACTTGCTGAACGTCACGGAGTAGTCGAGAAGACCATCCGCATCTATGCCGACCGCTCACGGAAGCGTGATCATAGTCGGGACGCGGCAGTGAAACACGCTGGTGAGTAGTTGCTCGACCGCAACGTTGAGACGGTCTACGTCGGTGATCTCACGGACGTGCTGGCGACTCATTGGAGTGCTGATGTGAACGAGAAGACGCACGCGTTCTGGTCGCACGGCGAGTTGACTGACCGCATCAGGCTCACGCTTGGTGATGTCGGTATCACGGTCACAGAGAGAGACGAATACGACACGAGCAGTTCAGAACCCGAATCACTCGACCAGTTTGATCTCGTCGTCACCAGTCGGGACGGCACAGAGAAAGGCGCCCTGCTCGTCGCCCTCGTTGCGGTACCAGTGGACGACGCCGGCGGGGATGTGCAGAGTATCACCAGCACTGACGGTGTACTCGGTATCGTCGATGCCGACCACGTACTCGCCTTCGAGGACGTACTGCTCGTGTTCGATCTCGTTGGTATGCCTGGGGACGCTTCCACCTGGCGCGAGTGTAAACCGCCGGATCGCGAGGTTCGGCGCGCCATGTTCCTCCCCGACGAGCACACCCTTCTCCATACCGTCGGCTGCACCGACGGACTTGTACTCGATATCCTCGACACGGCGGATCTGTGGTGTCGACGCCTGCTCTGACATACCCCGATCTACGCGGGCATCCGCTTTATACCCGATGACGCATCAAGGTGCCCCGTCGTGCTCCTGGAGCACCGCCCGAGCGGCCCGGCGGCCGCTGACGAGTGCGCCCTGAATTGACGACCAATCCGTGTAGTCGCCGGCGAGGTACACCGGCCCGTCAGGATCGCCGACCGAGGGCCGGTCGTCGGTGAACCCCGGCGGCTGGGCGACCTGCGCGAACTCGATGCGGTCGGTCCGCAGCAGCTTCAGGTTCGAAAACTGGTTCTCGGGGTACCACGACGCGAGCGTCTCGCGGACCGCCGCCGCCAGTTCCTCGTTGCTTTCCTCCTGCTCCCCGAGGAAGGTGGCACTCAACAGCTGCATCCCGTCAGGCGCGTACTCCGGAGCGACGGCAGTCATCGGAGCAATCTGGTTCGGCCGCGCGTCGACGGTGTTGAGTAGCAGCCGACCGTCGGTTCCCAGATCCTGCGTCGACGGCAACGAAAAGTACTGCGTGACACAGCTCCGGGCCGTGTTCGGCAGTTCACACCCGGTCAGATTCTCAGCGGTCGCTGGATCCGTCGCGACAACCGCCGCGTCCGCGGTGACCGACTCTCCGGGCGTCTCCACCACGACGCCATCCTCGTCGTGTTCGACCGCCGAGACTGCCGTGTCCGTCTCGATGCGAGCCCCGGCGTCCCGGGCTCCGGCAGCGATCTGGGCCGGAATGGCGCCCATGCCCTCCGCCGGGACGGCGATGTCGCCCGCGGCGAGCACCTTGAACGTGTACTCGAACACGAACCGGGAGGTCGACAGCGAGCGGTCCAGGGTGATCCCGCCGTAGAACGGCGCAACGAAGTTTTCGACGAACTTCTCCGAGAACCCACGATCGAGAACCGACCTGGCGATCGTCGCGTCGTCGCGGTCGAACAGCGCCGCGTGCGGCGTTCGGCCGAGTTCGCGCCGGAGCGCGAGCACACGGAGCTTGTCAAGTAGCGTGACCTCGCGGTTGAACAGCGACGCGGTGAGCGCCTGCGGATCGCCGAGCGGGTCCGCCAGTGTACTGCGCTTGCCCGGCCGCGCGAGGATAGCGCCGGGGCGGAACCGCCGCAGTGCCAGCGCGTCGAGATCCAGCTCCGATCGCACTGCGGGATAGGCGGTGAACAGGACCTGGAACCCCCGGTCGAACGTGAACCCGTCGGCGCGGTCGCTCCGGACCCGGCCACCGACGTCCGGCTCGCGTTCGAACAGCGCCACGTTATTCCCTTCCCGGGCTAGCTTCCGGGCGGCGACGAGACCGGCGAGGCCGCCTCCGGCGACGACGACGTCTCTCATACCCGGGCAGTTGAGCGCCACCACCAAAACGGCTACGAGCCACACTGACCCGGAGAGACGGCAAGCTACTGGCCCTCCGCCAGCTACAATATGCACCCCGACTGATACTGATACTGTCGGACGTAACTCTGTGTCACATCGTGACACTCTCCTGGCTGTATTCGCACGGGTGAACGGCTGAACGTGACGCGTGACTCCACGAAATGTTTACGTGAGGTGGTCACGAAAATAATCACAACAATCAGTATGATACTGGTGGCTGTAAGTACGTGAAAACTCGAATTGAGAACCACCTCCGCGGACCCCGCTGTTCGGCACACGAGCAGCGGAGCTGCGCCGATCAGCCGAGTTCCGAGCCATCGCTACGCCTTTACCCGTTCCGATCCAACCGCCGGATATGTACCTGCCGTCGCTGGATCGGTTCGACGCCACAGCGGCACTAGCGGCGCTCGGACTGCTCGTGTTCGGCTACCTCGTCTATCCGACCCACCTGGTCCAGGTGACGGTCTGGCTCAGCATCTTCACCATCTCCGTCGGCTGGCTTGCGTTTTTCCTCTGGAAGTGGATGTACGACGTCGACCTGTAGGCCACAGCGGGTATTTTTTCAGGGTGGCGGTCGAGAGCCAAGCCAAATGGGAGTGCGGCCACCGGCCAACGACGCCGACGACGAGCCCGACGTGATCGAGTTCGGTATCGCCGCGCTGGACGCGCGCCTCGAGGACCGCGACGTCTCTTTCCCGGTGAGTACGGCCGACCTGACTGCTGCACACGGCGACCTCAGGGTCGCCGTCGATCCGGCCGGTCACGAGGTCGCGTTGCGCGAGGCGCTCGCCGAGTGCGACACCAGCAGCTTCGACTCACAACAGGAGCTGCTCAACGCGTTGCACCCGGTCTTCGAGCGACAACGGGAGCGACGGTCGAGGGGCGTTCTTGGGAAACTGCGGGCGCTCGTCCCCTTTTAATCGCCGGAGTAGCCGCTCTCGGTATCACCGTCGTCGCCTTTTGCCCCGCGTCGTCCGTCGTCGCTGGGCGCCCCCTCGCGACTGCCCCCCGGCGCCGTCTCGACAGCCTCCCGGCGGTCGGACTCGCGCTCTCCGGACCGTTGCTCGCGGGCGTCCGACCCGTCGATGCTTGCCGAACCCATCGCGCCGCCGACGCTTGCCGATTCGATCGCCTCCAGCCGTTCGTCGATACGATCGATTCGGCGCCCCTGGCGGCGGTTGGCGGTCACGATCAGGTCCGACAGCACGCCGAACATGACCAGTTGGAGGCCAAACAGCAGCGCGACGCCGGACGCCAGCGCGATCACCTCGTGTGAGATGCCGCGGACGAAGTACCGATAGGCGACGAACCCGGCGAGAAACACCCCGGTAATCGCGCTGACGACGCCCACACTCCCGAAGTAGAAAATCGGGTTGTTCGTCCGGGCCATCTGGTACAGCCGGACGATGATGTTCCCGCCGTCGCGGAACGGCCGGAGGTTCGTCTCGGACTCCTCGGGCCGTGGCTCGTACGTGATCGGCACCACAGCCGTCTCCACGTCGTGTTTTACGCACTCGACGGACATCTCCGTCTCGATGCCGAACCCGTCGGCCGACAGCGTGAGCCGCTCGAACGAGCGCCGGGTGAACGCGCGGTACCCGCTGAGGATGTCCTGGAGGTCCCGGCCGTGGATGAACGCGAACGCACGGTTGATCACCCGGTTGCCGACCTTGTTGAGCCGCGTCATCGCACCGGGCTGCATGTCCGCGAAGCGGTCCCCGATGACGTGCTCGACCTCGCCCGACAGCAGCGGCTCCAGCAGACGGCCGGCCTCCTCGGGCCGGTAGGTGGAGTCGCCGTCGACCAGCAGGACGTACGGCTCCTCGATCAGCCCGACGCCCTCGCGCACGGCCTGGCCCTTGCCGTCCCCACTCTGCTGGACGACGTCGGCGCCCGCCTCACGCGCGAGTTCCTGCGTGCCGTCGGTCGACCCGCCATCGATCACGAGGATCCGCTCGAACCCCTCCGCGCGAAAGCGTTCGACGACCTCGCTGATCGTCGCTGCCTCGTTGTAGGTCGGGATCAGTACGCAGACGACGTCGTACTCGCCCATTGTCTCCTACTATGCTGGGACCCGTTTAAAAACGTGAGGGGTATTGCCCCGACGACCCAGGTCAGGACGCAAGCCGTTTCTTTCCGGCCCGCCTACCGGAGGCCAGTGACAGACGACGGAGTTACAGACGCGCCGGAGGCTGCCGAACAGCCGGTCGGGGACGACGACGTCGACTCGCCAGCTGACAGCGATGTCTTCTACGACGCCCTGGAAGCTCTCGGCCGGCCCGTCGTAACCGCGACCCACTACGCCCAGGAGCAGGACTGCAGCCAGGCCGAAGCGATCGATGCACTCGACGACCTCGCTACCGAGGGCACCGTCGAGCGCCTGGACGTCTCCGACGACCCGGTGGTCTGGTACCCCAGCGACTGGGCGCGGATGACCGACCGCGAGCGCGTGGTGCTGTTCTCCGAGCGCCGCGAGATCGTCGTCGACCAGCCTACGCAGTTCACCCGCGCGCAGCTCTCGCAGTTCGCCCACCTCGTCGACACCACGGGGACGGGCGCGTACATGTACGAGATCCGCCAGGAGGACATCTGGCAGGCACCCTACGAGAGCCTGGATGGGCTCCTGGAGACCGTCCGGTCGGTGCTGCCCGAACGCGACCCGGGTCTGGAGGACTGGATCGAGGCCCAGTACACACGGGCGCGACGGTTCACCCTCCGGACCCACGAGGACGGCTACACCGTCCTCAAGGCGGAGTCGGCGGATCTGATGGGCAACGTCGCCCGGCAGAAGCTCACCGACGACGAACTCCGTGCGCCCATCTCCGACACCGAGAGCTGGGTCGCCGAGGAGCGCGTGGCGGAAGTGAAACGGATCCTCTATGAGGCCGGCTACCCGGTGCGCGACCGGCGGGAGCTCGAACGGGGCGACCCGCTGCCGGTCGACCTCGAACTCCAGCTGCGCGAGTACCAGGAGTCGTGGGTCGAGAACTTCATGGACACGCGTTCCGGGGTGCTTGTGGGGCCACCGGGCAGCGGCAAAACGGTCGCTGCAATGGGGATCCTCGCCGCTGTTGAGGGCGAGACGCTGATCCTGGTGCCGAGCCGCGAACTCGTCGGCCAGTGGCGCGACGAACTGCTGCGGTTTACGACGCTCACCCCCGACCAGATCGGCGAGTACCACGGCGGCGAGAAGACCGTCCGCCCCGTGACGATCGCCACCTACCGGACGGCAGGGATGGACCGGCACCGCCAGCTGTTCGACAGCCGCGAGTGGGGGCTGATCGTCTACGACGAAGTGCATCACATTAGCGCGCCGATCTACCGGCGCAGCGCGGATCTGCAGTCGCGCCACCGGCTGGGGCTGTCCTCCAGCCCGATCCGGGAGGACGACCGCGAGAGCGACATCTTCACCCTCATTGGACCGCCGATCGGCACCGACTGGGACGCGCTGTTCGAGGCCGGCTACGTCGCCGAGCCGGAGGTCGAAATTCGGTACGTCCCCTGGCACGGCGAGGACGCCCGCAACCAGTACGTCAGCTCGGAGGGCCACGAGCGCCGCCAGCTGGCCGCCACCAACCCCGCCAAACTCGATGAGGTGGAGGTCCTCTTGCTGGAGGAGCCAGACAGCCAGGCGCTCGTGTTCGTCGAGTACCTCGACCAGGGCGAGGCGTACTCGGCGGCGCTGGACGTGCCGTTCATCAGCGGACAGATGCCCCACCACCGCCGCGAGAAGCTGTTCGAGCAGTTCCGGAACGGCGATATTAGAACCCTCGTCGTGTCACGGGTCGGCGACGAGGGGATCGACCTCCCGAGCGCCGAGTTGGCGATCGTGGCCTCCGGGCTGGGCGGGTCACGGCGGCAGGGAACTCAGCGCGCCGGGCGGACGATGCGCCCAACGGGCCGCGCCCGCATGTACGTGCTTGCCACGCAGGGCACCCGCGAGGAGGAGTTCGCACGCCGGCGGATGCAGTATCTCTCACAAAAAGGCGTCCAGGTCACCGAGCGCAACGTGGACGTTTCACCCGAGTGACGGGCTACCCTCGCAAATAGGTTGGACATCTGACAGCCGTTCCCAGCGGATTTATATCCTGTCGCAGAAACAGTGCTGGCATGGAAATACCGGAGCTCATCAAACAGCGACTGGGGGACGAGACGATCGAGTCGGCGGTCAGTCTCGGCGACGAGGATCTCATCTGTTTTACGCCGAGTAGGACGCTGCTGTACCGGGGGGAGGGGCTGATCGGCGACGAATCGATCGGCGTCTACGACAGCAACCTCGAGCGCCTCAACGTCTCCGAAGGGCGGCGCAAGACTGGATTCACGCTGACCTACGTCGACCGCGAGGAGAAGTTCAGCGTCTCCCGAGATCGCGGCGACCCGGTCCTGCAGCGACTCCTCCAGAGCGTGCTCCGGACTGCCGGCGTGATCGACGCCGAGGAGTCGGTCACTGACGTCTACCGGTTCAGCGAACTCACCGTCATCATCACGGACGCCCGGGTAGTGAAACACATCGGGGCGTACGTCTGGGACGGCGAGTACGAGGAGTACCCGTTCGCGGAGGTCACGAACCTCGATTTCGAGGAGGGCAGCGTCGCCACGCAGATCGTCGTCTCGGTTGCGGGTCGTCCTCAGCGGTTCAAGGCGCCCAACGACCAGGCGAAGCTTCTCAAGCGCTCGCTCACAAATGCCCTCTCGGAGTACTACGAGGTCGGCTCGCTCTCGCAGCTCGACGACGCGCTCGAGGAGAACCGCGACGAGTCCGCTGAGGAGGATGACGACGACTCCGTCTCCTCGGATATCCAGCTCGACGACAGCATCAGCCCGCTCGTCGGCGACGACGGCGACGAGGAGGAGGAACTGGACACGGACGCGATCCGCGGGATCGGCGAATCGCCCGAGGGCGACGATGGCGATGCGACGGCGGACGCTGAAGCGGACAGCTCCCGGCCGTCGGAGGTCGTGACCGGAGACGACACAGACGGCGCGGAGACGACCGGGAGCGAGACTGGCGAACGGGGCGACACGGCGGTCGCTCCCACTGCGGCCGAGCGGGCCCAAGCCAGTCGCGAGGGGGTCACGACTGCGGTCAAGCGCCAGAACGAACTCCTCAAGGAGCAACACGAGACGATCAGAAAGTTGATCGACGAACTGCAGCGCCGGAAGTGACGCGACGGCCCTCTTCTCATACGGTCGTTCGTGATTCGTTACCGCTACGGTGTCCAGTTCGTGCGTCACAGCCCGGCAAACGCCCGATATGACGAGGCAGTCCCGAAAATACTCACGAACGACCGTATCACTCGCGACCCGTCACCTTCCGGATGCACGATGAGCCGAACGGGCCGTGTTCGGCGGCGTCGAATTTCATGAAGTGACCCGTCGAGATCGACGCGCCGCAGCGCCGACAGGTGAACTCCCCCTCCCGCTGGATCACGTCGCTCTCGAAACTGACGTAGGCGCCGCTCAGCGGGCGGACGATCCCGTCTTCGCGCGCGATGATCCCCCGCATCTCGGCGGTGTCGAGGATCTCTCGGGTGATCGCCGGATCGGTGGTGATCGTCTCGATCCGGTCGACCACGTCGCCCAGCGACAGCTCGGCGTGTTCGAGGTGCGCGAGCAGCTCCACACCGAGTTCGACCGTCTCCTCGGCCGGCCGCCTCTCGCCGCCCGTCCCGCTAGGGTCGTCCTCCCGCATCACACCCCGACAAAGTGGCGCGGACCACAAAGCGTTTAGTGACGTGGTCCGCCCTTTGGAGTGATGAACCGGGCGACAGTACGCCAGCTGATCGGCGTCGGGGGCCTGCTCGGGGTCGCCGCCGCAGCGGCGCTGATCTCCTCGCCCGAGGCCGTCATCGCCGGCCTCGAAGGGCTGGCTGCCCGCCCGCTTTTGTTCGCCGTCGTCCTCGTCGGTCTGTACCTGGTGCGTCCCTTCCTGCTGTGGCCCGTGAGCTCGGTGGCGCTCCTGCTCGGCTACCTCTACAGCCCGGCGGTGGCCATCCCGCTCGCACTCGCCGGCGCAGCGCTGTCTGGCATGCCGCCGTTCCTGCTCGGCCGGTACGCCAAGACCGACCTTGGGCTGTTCGGGTACATCGGCTGTAGGGGCGAACAGCTCGTCGACGCCGTCGGGGAGACCCGCGGCGTGATCGCCGCGCGCCTCTCGCCGGTGCCCGGCGATCCCATCTCCTACGCTGGTGGGCTCTCGGGCGTCTCCGTCCAGGCGTTCCTCGCGGGCACCGTCGTCGGCGAGATCCCGTGGGCGCTCGTCACGGTGTTCACGGGCGCGTCGATGCGCTCACTGGATCTCTCCTCGGCGACTGTCCAGCCCGAACTGGTCGCCGCGCTCGCCGGCCTCGCCATCATCGTGCTCGCGGGACCGCTGTACAACCATCTTTCGACTGCGAACCCGGAGTGATACGGTCGCTTACCCGGCCGGGCTTCGATTAGCAGCCGAGCACGATCCAGCGCGGTCTCCGCTCGGGCGGGGACAGCGGGTTTGGAATCAGTAGAACGTATCAGAACAGTCGTAGATGACGCCGTGGTTCGGGCAGACGTACTTGCAGTGACGGCGGACCATGGGCACCCCACAGCGCGGACACGGTCGGCCGCCGTCGTCGCTCATGGCTCCGTAGTGTCCTCTCTCAGTGCGTCGGCCGCCGCCCGTGAGCGCGGTCGCCTCCCTCCTGCAGCGCTCCGCCGGCCACAGCCGACCGGTTCATACTGATTGTCAGCACTCGGACCACCCGCAGGACTCGCAGGTCTTGCAGCCCTCCGAGTAGTACAGCGAGAGCGCACCACACTCGGGACACTCGGGGCTCTCGCCGGCGTCGATGATCGACTGCTGGTCGGCTTCCACCCCTGCATCGCCGGCAGCGGCTGCGCCGCCATCGGTCTCGGGCCCGGTCGGCTCGTCGAGGGAGGCGTCGGGCGCGTCGTGTTCGCGTTCGTTGTCCCCGGCGGTCTCCTCCAGCGTCGCCTGGTCGGGGTAGGTTTTGTCGACCTCGTCGTCGAGGTAGCGCCGGAGCGCCGTCCCGAAGGCGTCGGGGATGGAGTTGATCTGCTCGCCCTTGTCCCAGGCGACTTTCGGCGAACGGATGCCCTGGAGCTTGTCGACGATCTCGTAGGGGTCGACGCCCGAGCGCAGCGCCACGGAGATGGTTTTGGCCAGCGCGTCGGTGAAGGAGTTCGTGAACCCGCCCGAGTGACCCGTGTTGGCGAACAGTTCGAACGGCTCGCCCGTCGTCGGATCCTCGTTGATCGTCACGTACAGTTTCCCGTAGCCGGTGTCGATGCGCTGGGTGACGCCGTGAAGCTGGTCCGGCCGCGGCTTCTTCTCGGCGTACCGGTCCTCCCGCTCGCCGCCGAGCACCGACTCTAGTTCCTGATCGAGGTGGTCGCGTACCGTCTCGTGCTCGAGGAAGCCCTCGATCGACCCGAAGATCTCCTCGATCTCCTGAACGACTTCGGCCTCGTCCATCTCGGCGAACTCGGTGTTCTGGGCGCGCGTCGTCAGCACCTGCTTGCTGCGGGTGCCGTCGCGGTAGTAAGTGACGCCCTTGCCGCCGTGGTTGTAGATGTACTCGAACACCTCTTTGGCGTCCTCGAGGGTCGAACTGTTCGGAGCGTTGACAGTTTTGCTGATCGCCGAATCCACACCTTCCTGACATGAAGTCTGGACGCCGGCGTGCTCCTTCGCGGAGAGGTCGCCAGTCGTGACGAACAGCTCGCCGACGGCGTCCGGGACTGTTGTGAGCCCGTCGACGCCGTCGAACTCGTTTTCGGCCATCTGCTCTTGGGCCTCCTGCTTGACGGCCCCGACGTCAATGTCGTTCTCCTCCAGGACCCGCAGGAAGTAGTCGTCGAACTCGACGAGCATCTCGTCGCCCTGCACGTCGTCGGAGACGTTCTTGTAGTAGGCGACGTTGTAGATCGGCTCACAGCCGCCCGTCGTGTTGCCGACCATCGACGTCGTGTTGTGGGTGACGAAGCCGTTCGCGACGTAGGTGTTGTTCGACGGGACGCTGATGTCTTTGGTGTAGGCAACACCACCGTCTACTGATTCGACCGTATCGACGAACAACGCCGAAAGTTCCCGTCCGCCGACTGTGACCGGCTCTTCGGTGTGCTCTTCGACGGTCTGGAGCAGGTTGTAGGTGAGGCCGCTACGACGCTTGGCGTCGTTCACTTTGTTTTTTATCGAGCGATCACAGTTCTCGTAGTACCCTTCGGTTTCCCTCACAGCGTCGACAACGCTTGGCGGATACTTGTCCTTACGATACGAACTCTCCTTCAGTTCGATATCGGTCGACTTGTTGATGAAGCCGATCTCGTCGAGGAACTTTTTGTCTTGAGCCTTGTTCAATCCACGGAGATTGAATATCGGACTCTCTTCCTCTGGCGAGCTGTTCCGATCGTGATAGCTGGGTAATGGCTTTTCGTCCCGCTTGAAGACGATGTTGAGACTAAGAAGAACTGTTTGAACCTGTTTTGCAAGGGTTTCGGAAGTGGTGGCAAGTTCGACTTTTCGTGAAGCAGTTCCATCAGCTTCGAACAACCCACGCAGGAACGCACGTGTAATCTCTTCGCTGGAGTCGAGAAACTCGTCGGGAATGCATGCTGTTCGGCTACTCTTCTCCCAGCCATTGTCCTCGAAGAATCGAGTGACGTGCTGACCACCGATGGAAACGAGGACGCAGTTTGCTTTCTCCTCGGTCGTAGCTGTCACACCGAAAACGTGCTCTCCTAGCTCGATGAGTCGTTTGGCCGTCTCAGGATACTCGGCGTCGACGGCCAATTCAACGCCGTTCGTCGTGTTGAGATGGCCATCGCCGACGTAGAATCCGAGAAGAACCGCGAGCTCGGGACTCATCCGCTCCGGAAGCCGAAGGTTCTGATCGCTTCTGAAGTGGATGTTTTCACGTTCCGAGACATCGAGATTACATGCCTCGCCACGGTCAATATACGAGCCTCGTTTTAGTACGATCGAGTCACTGGAGTCGATGTCGCGTGCCTTTCGCCAGCAATATTCGTTCTCTTCGGTGAGGACCCTGAATTTATGATCCGGGGTGGCAGCGATACTGAAGCCCGTGTCAGTCGTGATCGTTTTGACCGCGTCAAACCCGTTGTCGTACACCGCGGTCGCGGCTTTCGTACCGCCGTCCGTCGAGACGCCGACCTCGATCTCGTCCCACTGCTCGAACGCCGCGGTCGTCCCGTCGAGGTTCTTGATCGGTCGGAGCCCCTCGTCGGTCGAGACCAGCGAGTTCTCCTCGACACATCCCGT
>PXSQ01000107.1 GCA_003022725.1 Halobacteriales archaeon SW_7_65_23
CTGTGTCACATCGTGACACTCTCCTGGCTGTATTCGCACGGGTGAACGGCTGAACGTGACGCGTGACTCCACGAAATTACGTCCGACAGTATCAGTCCGGACGGACACCCGAGAGCCGCATTGCGTTCCCGGTCACCCCGACCGTCATGCCGGCGTCGCCCGCCAGAACTGCCAGCCAGATCGGGACGTATCCGAAGGGAACCAGCACGACGAGCAGCGCCTTGACGCCGAGGCTCGACCAGATGTTCTGCCGGATGACGCCGTTTGCCCGCAACGAGAGCGCCCGCAGGTACGGCAGTTTCCCGATGTCGTCGCTCAGCAGGGCGATGTCGGCCGTTTCAAGAGCGGTGTCGGTCCCGGCGGCGCCCATTGCGACGCCAACCGTGGCGGTGGCCAGCGCCGGCGCGTCGTTGATGCCGTCGCCGACCATTGCAACCCCGCCGTGCTCGTTGTCCAGATCACGGACGGCATCGACTTTCTCCTCGGGCAGGAGTTCGGCGCGGTACTCGTCGACCCCGACCTCCTCGGCGATCGCACGGGCCGTCCGCTCGTTGTCGCCGGTGAGCATCACCACTTCGTCGATCCCAAGCCTGTGCAGGCGGTCGACCAGCGTCCGCGCCCCCTGCCGGATCCCGTCCGCGACGGCGACGACCCCCTCCAGTTCCTCGTCGGTACCGACGAGGACCACAGTCTTCCCCTGGGACTGGAGCCGGGGGATCGTCCCTTCCAGGAGGTCCAGGCAGTTGTTGCGCTCGCAGAGCTGCCGGGATTTCGTCGTGACGACGCCGCCGTCGGTGGCCGCGTGCACGTGCGAGAGGTCGAACCCGAGTTCCTCGAACAGCGACGGGCTCCCTGCGTAGTGTGGCGTACCGCCGAGTGTCGCGGTGACGCCTTTGCCGGTGATCGACTCGAACCCCTCTATCTCCCGTGTCGACACCTCCTGGGCGGACGCGTGCTCGACGATCGCTTCACCGATCGGGTGCCCGCTGCGCATCTCCAGTCCTCGCGCACACCGGAGCACGTCCTCCTCGGTGTTGCCGTTCAGCGGAACGACGTCCGTCACTGTCAGTTCACCTTTCGTCAGCGTTCCCGTCTTGTCCAGTGCCACCGCGTCCACTTCGCCCGCGGCCTCCAGGTGGTCACCGCCTTTGATGAGCACGCCGTTTCGCGCGGCGCTCGTGATCCCGGAAACGACCGAGACTGGCGTGCTGATGACGAACGCGCAGGGGCAGGCCAGCACGAGCAGCGTCAGCCCGCGGAGGAACCACGCCCCCCAGCTTCCGGTGAACGTGACGGCGAGGCCGCCGAGCGCGATTGTCCTTGAGCCGTCGATGAACAACGGCGGGAGGACTGCGGCGAGCACTGCCAGCGATACGACGATCGGCGTGTAGTACCCGGCGAACCGGTCGACGAACTGCTCGCGGTCCGTCTTGGCAGCCTCGGCGTCCTCGACGAGTTCGACCACCCGCGCCAGCGTGTGCTCGCCGGCGGCAGCGGTGGTTTCGACCTCCAGGTAGCCGCCCTCGTTGAGCGACCCCGCGAACACCTCGTCGCCGACGGTCTTGTCGACCGGGACGCTTTCGCCGGTCACCGGCGACTGGTCGACCGCACTCTCGCCGGCCGTCACCGTCCCGTCGACCGGGACCTTCTCGGCCGGCCGGACCAGCACCGTCTCGCCGACCGCGACTTCTTCGGCGGGCACTGTCAGTTCCTCGCCGTCCCGTCGAACGCGCGCCTCGTCCGGAGAGAGGTCCATCAGCTCCCGCAGCGAGTTCCGTGCCTGATCCATCGAGTACTCCTCGAGGAGTTCCGCGAGGTTGAACAGCACCGCCAGGGTCGCGGCCTCGAAGTACAGCCCCTCGCCGAACACGAGACTCGCGGTCAGCGCGCCGACGATGGCGACGCTCATCAGGAAGTCGATGTCGAGCGACCGCCCAAGTGTCGACCGCCAGCCGCTCCGCAGGATCACGCCAGCACAGGCCGCCGTCGAAAGCAGGAACAGCAGGTCTGCCACGTCGTGGGTGTGCCCGAGCGGCGCTCCGATCTCGGGACTGACCGGCGATCCAAGCACCGCCACGAGGATCCCGGCCACCAGCAGGACCCCGCCGGCAGCGGTCTGGAGTGCCCGACTGCTCCGCCAGATGTCGCGGTCCGTCCCGCCCGACTCGTCGTCCACCACGTCGTACCCGGCCCCCTCGACGGCGCTCACTACCCGCTCGCGGCCGACGACGGCCGGGTCGAACTCGACTCTGACGCGGCCGCTGGCCGGTGCCGGTCTGACCGCGAGCACGCCCTCGAGTGCCGCGACGGCCGTCTCGACCGTCTCTGCACAGGAGGCGCAGTCCATCTCCGGCACCGAGAGTCGGAGCGTCTCTACTCCCGCTCCTCCGTCCGGGACCGCCTCGCCACCGGTGTCCGGTGACCCCCGCTCGTGCCCACAGCGGCCGGAGGACCCGGACTCCCCCTCGGACGCCGGTGTCGGGGACTCTTCGCTCATATCTGCCTCTTACCGTCGAGGGCTTATTAACTCGGCTGTTTCAAAACCGGATTTGAATACCAAACCTTACCACAAGAGGGGTTCTGGATTAATAATCAGCCGCCGCAATGGACGGATGAGCGGCCCGGTTATCGGTCGCGAAGCACACGCTCGCCGGGTTCGGTGGTGGCGCCGGCCGAGAGCGTGACGCCGGCATTGAGGCTCGTGTCGATCCCAGTCTTGACGCGGTCACCGACGACGACGCCGAACTTCCGGCGGCCAGTCGAGACGCGGTCCCCTTTGACCGTCAGGCGGACGGGCTCGTCGTCGTGCCGGAGGTTACCGACGACCGTACCGGCACCGAAGTTCACGTCGCTTCCCAGGACGCTGTCACCGACGTACGAGAGGTGCGGAACCTTGCTGGCCCCCATGATAACACTGTTTTTGATTTCGACACTGTGTCCGACTTCAGTTCGTTCTTCGAGGAGTGTGTGTCCTCTGACGTAGGCGTTCGGGCCCACGTGTGCACCCGAGCGGATCAGGACCGGCCCTTCGATCACGGCACCGGGTTCGACTATCGCGCCCGCCTCGACGACGACGTCCCCTCGGAGATGTGCGTCGTCGGCCACGTCGCCGTCGACGCGCCGGTCGAGCTCTGCGAGCTTCCACTCGTTGGCCTCCAGGAGTTCCCAGGGTCGGCCGACATCGAGCCAGTGGTCCAGTTCCGCGGGCGTCATCTCGTACTCCTCGATGACGCGGGCAACGACGTCGGTCAGTTCGTACTGGATCGTCCGGCTTCTCGACGACGTCGGTAACGGTCCCACCTGACGTCGAGAGAACGCCGTAGTTCGTCGGATCGTCGACCCGGATGCTGGCGATCGACGGCCCGTTCCCGAACAGGTCGTCGACCGACTCCTGTGTGTAGAGGTTATCGCCGTTCAGCACCGCGAACTCGCCGTCGAGGTGATCGCTCGCAACGCGCACGGCGTCGGCAGTCCCGCGCTGCTGTTCCTGCTGGACCGTCGTGACCGGGACGCCTCGGTGGGAGTCGCCGAAGTACTCCCGGACCCGGTCGCTCTCGTACCCGACGACGACGAGCAGTTCGGTGGCACCGGCGTCGGCAGCGACGTCGGCGGTGTGGGCCACCAGGGGTTTCCCGGCGACTGGCAACATCGGCTTCGGACGGCTGTCCGTGAGCGGGCGCATCCGGGTCCCACGGCCCGCTGCGAGGATCACTGTCTGCATGTCCGGACCATCTACCGGGCGACACTAAGACCTACTGGCAGCGGTCGATTCGGAAGGTTTTTGTTCCGCCAGACTGCCGAGGCGCCCACTCGTGGTTGTCCTGAAGCGGCGATTCTCAATTCGAGTTTTCACGTACGTACAGCCACCAGTATCAACCGTCCCCGGAGCGCCCCATCGCCTCGGGAATTGCGTCAGGAAGTTCGCTCGCGATCAGCCCGTTGCCCCGCCGTTTGGCGACGATGTCGCCGGTACGCCCGTTGACATATGCACTCATGGCAGCTGCGTGGATCGGCTCCTGGGTCGCAGCGAAGGCGCCAGTCACGCCGGCGAGCACGTCGCCCGTTCCCCCGACTGTCATCCCTGGATTACCGGTCCGATTCGCTCGGGTGGTCTCGCCGTCGGAGACGACGTCATGTGCCCCCTTGACGAGCAGCGTGTGGCCCAGTTCTCCAGCGAAGGATTCGACGTGATCCATCCGCTCGCGCCAGTCGTCCACCTGGCGGCCACCCATCTTGACCAGTTCGCCCTGATGTGGGGTGCAGATCAGAGTCGCATCGGTCTCGATACCGGGCACCACCTGCAGCGCGTCGGCGTCGACCACCGCGGTCCCGTCGTACGCTTCGAGGATCGCTTCGGCGGTCTCGAGTACTGGCTCGGCAGCGCCGAGCCCAGGACCGATCACGAGCGCGTCGTGTTCCGCTGCGAACTCCATGACCGGGCCGACGTGTCCGGGTTCGAACTCGGCGCCCTGGACCGGTCGCAGGATGAGATCCTCGCTGTACCCCTGGACCTCGTGGGCGACCGACGTCGGACAGGTGACGCGCACCAGGTCGGCGCCGGCACGGAGGGCTGCCCGCGCTGCCAGTGAGGGCGCGCCGGTGTACGGCCCGCCGCCGATCACAAGCACCTCGCCGTGATCGCCCTTGTGGCTCTCCGGATCCCGCGTCAGCCGCTGCAGATCGCCGCGCTCGACGAACGTGTGCGCGGCCTCGGGGATCCCGATCTCAGCGACGGTCACCACTGCGTCGAGGTCAGCCAGTCCCGGCTTCGTGTCGTGGAATGTGACCACGTGATCCGGCTCGACGGCGTTGTCGGCGAGGTCGCCGGTTTCGGTGTCGAGGCCTGATGGGATGTCGACGGAGATTACTGTCGCGTCGCTGTCGTTGATCGCCGCAGCAGCGGTCGCGGCGGGTTCCCGGAGGTCGCCGCTGATCCCGGTTCCGAGCATCGCGTCGACCACCACCTCGGGATCGCCGAGGTCGACCGCAGTCGAGTCGCGCCACTCCTGAGCGTCGTACGCTGCGGCCTGCAGGGCGTCCCAGTTTTCGCGGGCGATCCTCGTACTGATCGAGTCGGCTCTCCCGAGCAGGCGAACCTGTACGTCGAACCCGTCGAGAAACCGCGCAGCAACGAACGCGTCACCCCCGTTGTTTCCCCGACCGGCCACGACGGTCACCGACGCGTCCCCGGAAGCGACTTTCCGAACCGTCCGCGCGATGGCGTTGCCGCTGGACTCCATGAGCTGTTTTCGCGGTACGCCTAGCGCCTCGGCGTTCTCGTCGACAATGGCCATCTCCGAGCCACTGATCATGGAGGCTGCTAGGCCGCCGACTGGAATAATAGTATCCCCGCAGCCTGTCGCGTTCGGCCGTTTCACGCTGTTAGATCCCGGTCGGGTGATCGATGAACGTGGTGTCGAGTCCCCATTCCTCGAAACGCTCTTGGAGCGCACGAACCCCGAACGTTTCCGTCGCGTAGTGGCCGGCGAGGACGACGTGGATGCCGGCCTCGCGGGCCTGGTGGTACGCCTGCTGTTTGCCCTCGCCGGTGACTAGAACGTCCGCGCCGACCGCGACCGCTTCGTCGAGCCAGTCGACGCCGCTACCGGTGACGATGGCGACGTCGCGGATCTCGTCGGGGCCGAACGCGAGGAGCTGGACGTCGCGGCCGCCAGTGTCGAGGGTCGACTGGAGGCGGTCACGGAGTGTGTCGGGCATGAGCGCGTCGGGGGCGCGGCCGCGCTGGCCGATGTGTTCCCCGCCGAGTTCTCCAAACGGGTCGCGGTCGTCGAGGTCGAGGACGTCGGCGACGCCAGCTGCGTTGCCGAGTTCCTGGTGACCGTCCAGCGGGAGGTGCGAGGTGTACAGCGCGATGTCGTTCTCGAGTAGCGCGGCGATCCGCTCGTACTCGCGGCCGGTGACGCGCTCGATTCCGCCCCAGGAGATGCCGTGGTGCGTGACGAGCAGGTCAGCGTCGGCTGCTGCGGCGCGCTCGATGGTGGCGACCGCTGCGTCGACGGCGACCGCGACTGTTTCGACGTCGTGCGTCCCCGGCCCGACCTGGAGCCCGTTCGCGCTCGCGTCAAGGTCCGCGTAGGCGTCGGTCCTGAGTTCCGCATCGAGCCTGTCGACGAGGTCCTGACACTGCATACGCCACCCGTCGAGCGGCGCCCCCGTATGCGTTCCGCACTTCTTCTAACCGCGGCGGCGCTTGACCGGGCCAGCGACGTCGTGGCCCGGCCGGGCGAGTGAGGGGTCATACGGTCGTGCGTGATTATTTTCAGCACTGGGACCCAATATCGTTGGTTTCACGGGCTGAAACGCACAATACGCGATTCCATAGCGGTAAACAGTCACGCACGACCGTATCAGTCCCCCCGGAGCAGCTGGCCTTCTTTCTCGTCCTCCGCGATGAGTCCGCGGTCGATCGCGAGGTCGATCACCGCGTTACACTCCGACCGTGCGAGCCCGTAGGCGTTCGCCGCGACGATGACGAACTCCTCGCGGTCGACCGGGAACTCCCTGTTCTGGAGCAGCCGCATCACCTTGTTGTACTCCAGCTTCGTCAGCGACTGGTCGATGTCGGGCCCGTCCCCCGACTCCTCCTCGTCCGTCTCCTCCGTGGCAGTGCCGTCAGATTGTTCGCCGTTCGCGGACGCGTCTGTGTCGTCGGCCGCTTGTGCTTCGCCTGCCGTGCCTCCGGCATCGTCCGTCCCCGCACTGGTATCTGTGCTGCTCTCGTCGCTACTGTCGTCATCCGGCGAATCCCCGTCCTCGGGCTGCTCGGCCGTCTCAGCAGCGTCGGGGTCCGTCTCCGCCACGATGATATCGTCCTCTTCGAGGTAGATCGGGCCCTCCGTGTCCCCATCCGCGTCCGCCGACTCGCTCGGGTCCGCGTCCGTCGGTTCATCGGCCTCCAGGTCGACGAGAATGTCCTCGGCGTCTGTCTCCTCTGGCACTGGGTGGCTGTCCATGCCATTCTCCGCGCCTTCCGCCGCTTCGTCCTCGCCGTCGGAGTCGTCAGTGTCCTGCTGGTCCGTCTCTTCCTCCTCGGATTCGTCGACGGATTCCGGCTCGTCGTCAGTTGCCGCAGGCTCGTCGGCGAGCGCGCCGGGGTCGATATCCGCGGCCTCGAACACTGTTTCGAGCTTTTCGTGACAGCCCTGGCAGAGCGTCACGTTCCCCCCGCTTGACCCCAGGCGATACGTCCTCAGCGATTCGTCCAGTGCGGTCCCACAGAAGTAACACGACGACAGCTGGTCCATGTCCGAGTGAGCGGGCCTCGCTGACAAAAAGCCAGCGGCTGCTTGGTGTCGATACTGGTAGCTGTAGATGACTCGCTCACCCCGACATGACGAGACAGTCCCAAAATAGTCACCAACGACCGTATCGGACACGCCGGTTTGATCGGCGATCGGGTCAAAGAATTCTGTTTTGCAGTCCGTCCAGGTCGCTAGCTACGTACGCCTCGTAGTTGCCGGCGAAGATGTCCGCGGTTCGCTCCGGTAGCTGTGGCGACACGCCGGCGTTGTGTGGCGTGAGAATGACGTTCGAGAGGTCCCACAGCGGCGAGTCGGCAGGCAACGGCTCCTCGCCGAACACGTCGAGCGCGGCGCCGCGGATCGCCCGCTGCTGCAGTGCGGTCGTGAGAGCGGCCTCGTCGACCACCTCGCCGCGGGCGACGTTCATCACCACGGCGTCGTCGGGTAACACCCCGAGTTCGGTCCGGCCGATCAGCCCCCGCGTCTCCTCGGTCAGCGGACAGGCCACGAGCAGGTAGTCGGCGTCGACCAGCACCGATTCGAGCTTCTCGGGCGGGTAAATCCGGTCGACACCCTCGATTTCGACATCGGCGTCGCGCTTCGTGCCGACGACGTCCATGCCGATAGCGTCGGCGACCGTCGCGGTGCGGCAGCCGATCTCCCCGAGGCCGACGACCCCGAGCGTCTTTCCGGCGAGTTCCCCGCCGGTGAAGCGCTCCCAGGAACCGCCCTCCCGCATCGCCATGGCGTCGTCCAGGCGGCGCTCGAAGGTGAGCATGTAGCCGAGCACCTGCTCGGCGATCGGCTGGGCGTGTGCGCCCGCGGCGCTGGTCAACAGCAGGCCACGCTCCCGCAGGTCGTCCAGCTCCAGCGTGTCGACCCCGGCGCTGAGCGCCTGGATCCACGCCAGGTCGTCCGCAGCGTCGAGCAACGACGGCTCGGCGAACGACGACAGCAGGATCTCCGCATCTTCGATCAGCGACAGCGATTCGCTGGGCGTCCGTGCGACCTCGAGCTGCAGGGCCGGCAGCCGGTCCTCGATCGCAGCCCGGAGGTCGTCGGCAGGCATCCAGTGGGTTCCCCACACCGAGTGGTGGACCAGAGCAGTCCGTTCGTTCGACATGCTTCACAGGAGTCGAGAGGCGAACTTAACTGTTGGCAGGGACGATCATCGTCGAGAGAGCCCCACGGGTGGGGGCTATCGTCAACCACCCCGGGGCCGCCCACCGGGACACTCGGCTGTCTATCAGTGGCGGGGTCCGCCCTCGACAGGCCGGGCCACCCGGCGAGTTCCCACTCGCGTGTTGTGTGTTTCAGCCCGTGAAACCAACGATATTGGGCCCCAGTGTGAAAATAATCACGCACGACCGTAAGGAAACTACGGCGGGGGCGGCGGTTGACGGTCGAGCCCGAGTAGCCGCTCCGCACCCAGATGTGGGAAGGCTTATTGCCGTTCAGTAACGTATTTCGCGGTGTGTTTCCCGTTCGGGGTCGTGATTCCGTCGGTACGCTGGCACTCCTTCTGGCGGCAGTCGGGATCGCGGTCGCCGCCGTCGCGCTGGCGGTCGGCGTCGCCGTCCCGGCTGTGAGCGGCCCGTTCGACGCGCCGGCGGAGCCGGGAACCGACGGTGACGGACCGGCACAGGTAAACCCCGGCAGCGTCGGCGGGGGCACAGTGGGCGTCGGCAACGAACGGCTCCTCACCGACGTCGCCCGACAGGTCCGGTCGGGCGCAGTCAACCTCACGCAGGACGATTACGACCAGGCTAGAGACCAGTTCGGCGACGAGCAGGTCAACGAACTGATCGCGGAGTACCGGGACCGAGCCGGCGACGCCGGCGCCCAGCCCGAACTGCTGTACAGGAGTCAGCTTGCACTGCAGAACCACACCGAGCAGGTGGCCGCCTACTGGGAGCTGTATACGCTCTACGAGGAGGCCACCGACGCGGAGTCGGGGCTGCTGAGGGCGGGAACAGTCGCGTCGCCGGCGGGCGTCCGGCACAGTCCGGACGGGGAGATCAGCCGCGAGATCGCGCTGAAACTCGACGAGCGAGCGGATCGCGTCGAGGAGACCGCAGCCGAGACGCTTCGGCAGTACCGGGCGCTCGCTGCGGAGTCGAATCGCGACTACGCCGCTACGATCGAAGCGATCGAAGCGAGTCACCGGAACGTGACGACGAGCCACCAGGCAGTGCTCCGCGAGGAGTTTGTCGAGACGAACCTGACGCTCAGAAGCGCCGGCACCGACCGCGTCTCACCGCTTGCCCCCCTGGAAGCCAGGGGTCGACTTGTGACCGAGGACGGAAGGCCGCTCGCCAACGAGCGCGTCACCCTGGAGTTCGACCCGGAGACCCCGGTCGGAACGGATCCGCTGGCCCCTGAAAGTGGGCAGGGAACTGTCGATTCCGGGCCACAGACGCAGTACAGGCAGGCACTGACAAACGAGACTGGGTGGTTCTACCTCGAGTACCGGCCGACGACGATGCCGTTGAACGCCACGGAACTCACGGTGACAGCCTCGCCGGCTGACACGGAGTTGATCGGCGATGAGCGGACGGTCAGCGTCACCGCCGAGCAGATCCGGCCGACCTTGCGTGTCGACCCCCCATCGTCCGAGGTCGCGTTCAACGAAACCGTCAGTATCACGGGCTCGCTGTCCGCGGCTGGCGTCCAGCTCAGGAACATCCCCTACAGGGTATTCGTCGACGGGCAGATCGTCGCGGAGAACCGCACGACTGTAACGGGCGGGCTCGACACGTCGCTCCGGCTCCCTGCGGCGGCCGATCCAGCGGGGGCTCAGGTCCGCGTACAGCTCCTGACCGACGGCGGGGTGCTCGAACCAGTCAACGCCACAGCGTCGCTCGACGTTGCGACGACGGCGACGGAGGTGTCGCTGTCGGCACAGTCAGTCGGCGACGGGACGGTTCGGGTCACTGGGCAGCTCACCGCAGCGGGCGGTACCCCGGTCGTCGATCAGCCCGTCAGCGTCCAGCTAGCCGACCAGACGGTCGCCTTCGTTCGAACCGACGAGACGGGCTCGTTCGACAGAACAGTGACAGTGCCGGAGGGAACCGCCGACGACGACGAGGCCGTGACAGTGACGGCAGCGGTCAGCTTCGACGGGTCGGGGACGAACCTGGCGACGGCGACCGAACGGGCGGAGGTGACCGTGCCGCCCTCGGGATCGATCCTGGGGACGGTCGTCGAGTCGCTCCGGGCCAACACCGAGGTGATCGTGTTCGCCGCCGGTATCCTGCTGCTTGGGGGCGCTGGGTTCCTCCTGTCCCGCCGGTGGCGCCGATCGTCGGGGACCGAGCAGGGACGGAGCGTGCCGGCCGAGACGGCGGTCGGACCGGACAACTCTGACGCCGCAGAGCCGGTGGAGCCGGCGTCGTTGCTCGCACGGACCGTCGACCACTACGAGGCTGGCAACCGCGCCACAGCAGTCCGCAGTGGCTACGCCGCCGTCCGACTGCTACTCGACGAGGGGGCGACACAGCAGCTGACCCACTGGGAGTTCTACGACTACCACCGAGGGCGACTCGACGGGGAGGCCGACACGCTCCTCCGGCGCGTCACCGAACACTACGAGCGCGTCGAGTTCGCCGCCGAGTCGGTCGACGAGTCGATGGTCGCCGACGTCGTCGCTGCGCTCCGGGCGTTCGGCAGCGACCGCTCCGAGGAAAAACTCACTGGCGACCTGACGCTCGACCGGGACGATCCGTCGATCAGTGACGATTGAACGCGATATATACAGCCAGACGTGATTCAGTTACGCCATGCCGACCCAAATCCCGTTGTTCAGGCC
The DNA here is from genome assembly GCA_003022725.1 of Halobacteriales archaeon SW_7_65_23. Taxonomy (GTDB): domain Archaea; phylum Halobacteriota; class Halobacteria; order Halobacteriales; family Haloarculaceae; genus Halovenus. The sequence continues at coordinate 11,071 of PXSQ01000107.1, forward strand.
ATGACACAGCCGATGGACTGTCCTGGCACTGTCCGGAGTCACGTCTGGCTGTATATCGTCGACCGTGAACGCACCCCGGGATCAAGCCCCGGGGCAGTCACCTTATACCGCCTGTACAACTCGCGCCCGCACCGCCGCTGGCAGTCGGATCGATATATACTAACGGCTGACTCTCGTAGCGGGCCAGTAACATGCAGACCCGACGGCAGCAGCGGTTCCTGCACGCCCAGGCAGTGTGGATGTGTGCTGTGTTGCTCCTCTTTGCAGCCCTGGGGTCGCTGACGCTAGAGCTGTTTTTTGTGCTATCGTTCATCGGGTTCCTGATCGTCGTCGAACTGACTGCACCGTTCAACGTCGCCCCCCGCTGGCGGGCGCGACTGAAGTGGCTCATCGCACTCGGGTTGCTCGGGTTCGTGTCGATCATCGTGCGGCGCCTCCTTGAGGTGCTCCCGCCGGGGCTAGTATGAGCATCGACGAACGGTACCCGCGGCTGGCACTGGTTGCACTTCTGGGGTTCGTCGTCCTCGGTCTGGTAGTCGGCACTGCGACGTCAGCCGCGCCGTTTGGCCCGTACAACTACGACTGGGACGGCGGCAGCGAGCTGCGCACGGAGCTCGGATCCACGACGACGGTCGACGTGGCGCACTCGACGGACGAGTACGGGGACACGTCGCCCCAGGGGACGGCAGCTGTGGTGATCGACCCCGGGAGCGGGTACGGCGCTGGCGACAGAAGCCAGCTCTCCTCGTTCGTCTTTGACGGCGGGACGCTCGTCATCGCGGACGGGGACGAGACGGCGAACGTCCTGCTCTCGGAGCTCGGGGTCAGCGCTCGGATCGACGGCACGCCGGTGCAGGACGAGGATTACCACCACCGCGTCCCCGCACTCGTGCGCGCGAACGAGGTCGAAGAGTACGACCGCGTGCGGGACGTCGACGCGCTCACACTCAACCACGGCACTGTGCTCGACCCCGGCGAGGCGACGCCGCTCGTCAACACGTCCGTGCTCGCGTACCTGGACGAGAACGGAAACGAGGAGTTAGACGAAAACGAGACGCTCGCCTCGCGGTCGGTCGCCGCGGTCGAACCGCTCGGAGCCGGGGAAGTCGTCGTGGTCAGCGACGAGAGCGCGTTCACGAACGCGATGCTGGACCAGGCGGGCAACCGGCAGTTCGTGCGGAATCTCGCGGCCGACCACGACCGGGTCGTGCTCGACTACAGCGCCGACGGATCGCTGCCGCCGCTTACGTACCTGTTTCTGACGCTCCGGGAGGCGCCACTGCTCCAGTTCCTGCTGGGCGCGAGCGGGGTGGCGATCATCGCACTCTGGGGGAGCCAGCCGCTCGCCCGCCTGCAATCTGCGGTCGACCGTCGGCGCGGGAGCACCGACGTCACCACGGCGGTGACCGAGGAGACGGTCGCGACGTATCTGGCGGACAGACACCCCCACTGGGACGGGGACCGGATCCGCCGCGTGTCGAAAGCGATTACACGGCAGCGCCGGCAAGGGGGACACGATGACTGACCCGGCGGAGCTCTTCGAGGCGATGCGCGATGAGATGGAGCAGGTGCTCATTGGCAACGAGGCCGTGGTCGAAGGGCTGGCCGTCGCCCTGTTCTCCCGCGGGCACGTGCTCCTGGAAGGCGTTCCCGGGGTCGCAAAGACCACGATCGCTCACCTGTTCGCCCGCAGCTCGGGGCTGGAGTACAACCGGATCCAGATGACGCCGGACATCCTCCCCGCGGACATCACCGGCACGTACATCTACCGGGAGAACGTCGGCGAGTTCGAACTCCGCCGCGGGCCGCTGTTCGCGAACGTCGTCCTCGCCGACGAGATCAACCGTGCGACGCCGAAAACCCAGTCGGCGCTGTTGGAGGCGATGCAGGAGCAGCGAGTCACGATCGAAAACGAGACGCTGGACCTCCCGGAGCCGTTCATCGTGATCGCGACCCAGAACCCCATCGAAATGGAGGGGACGTTCACGCTGCCGGAGGCCCAGCGCGACCGCTTCCAGCTGAAGCTGACCATCGACCTCCCCGAGCGGGCCGAGGAGGGCAAACTCCTCGACCGCTTCGACGACGAGTCAGACCTCGGGCCGCGGTCGGTCGAGCGCGTCGTCACGGAAGAGGAACTACTGGACGCTCGCGACGCCGTCGCGGACGTCTACGTCGACGACCGCATCAAGGAGTACATCATCGACGTCGTCGAGGCGACCCGTGGCCGGTCGGACGTCGAGTACGGCGCATCGCCGCGGGCGTCACTCGCATTCCTGGACACGACGAAAGCCCGTGCCGCCATCCGGGGACGCGAGTACGTCATCCCGGACGACGTCAAGGCGCTCGCCGAGCCGATTCTCGCCCACCGGATCGTCCGCAGCACGGAGGCCGAGCTGAGCGACGTCTCCCACACCGACATCGTCGCGGACGTCCTCGACAGCGTCGAGCCACCCAGCGCGGAGGCAGTGATTCGTGAGGCCGAGGAAGATGCCGAGACAGCACCCGTCAGTGACGGCGGGGACGCCGTCGACGAAGAGTGATTGGTGTGGATCGTCGAGAAGTGAGCGTTACTCGTCAGCGCTGTCAGTGGGTTCGAACGGCCACTGGCAGATAACGACGGCGTCGACCCGTTCGTTGCCCTCCGGGTCGACGGTGGCGGTGACCGGCGTCTCGAGTGCCTCGGCGAGCCCGACTGCCAGAAACGAGACGACGGGCTGGTCGAACTGCTCGAGAGAGCCGTAGGTGCTGTCGACGACGCCGACGGTCAGCGATCCCTCCGCTGCAGTTCCGGTGACAGATTGCTCGGCACTCCCGACGAGTTCGAACTGTTCGACAAGTGCGTCGGTCAGCTGTGGTGCCACCTCGTCGGGATCGGCCGCCAACGAGTCACTCAGCGCTCGCTCGAACGATGCGAACAGAGCCGCGCCGCTGGGCTCGAACGCGACGCCGCGACTGTTGCCGTCGACGACGAACGTCTCCACCAGCGCGTCGCCCTCCGGGAGCGGTGCATGCCTGGACTGTGGGACGTATAGGCGGATTGCTCCCGTCCCATCGTGGACGTAGATCCGCGCATCACTCAACCCGAGCTCGGCGGCGACCTGTTCCTCGTTGCCGGCGAGTGTGCCGTACACCTCACGGCCGACCGACGCCGGCAGGAACTGCTCGGGGGAGAGGGAGTACGTCAGAACCCCGAGGAAGACGCCGGTGCCGGCGAGCGCGAATAGCACGGTCCGGGCGCCGGCGAACAGCACGCCGCCGATTGCAGCGAGACCGCCGACGGCGACGAGTGCGAGGGCAGTCTGTCGATACTCCGTCTGCGTGCTCTCTGCGTACGCCTGCCGGAGTCGCTCGTTTTCCGCCTCCAGGCGGGCGAGTTCGCCCGCGAGCTGCTCCTGATCGGACAGCGCGGCCGCCGCTTCGGCGTCGTCACGCGCCGACGAGTCGGACCTGTCGGTCGCAGGGGACCTGTCGGTGCCGACGTCCAGAGATTCCTCAGAACTCATCGAACCCCTCCGCGCGGGCGAGCGTGACCAGCCGGTACCGGTGGAGCGCGTACGCGATCAAGGTCACGGCGAGGCCGCCACCCACTGCTGTCAGCGCGGGACTAAAGCGCCCGAGCGCGAGCCACGTCGCACCCACCAGCCCGGCGAAGACGCTGGCGAGGATGACCGGCCGGAACACGCGACGGCCGGGATCGGAGAGCAGATCGACGAGTCCCACGACCAGGAGCACGGCGAGTTCGAACCCGGCGAGTTCGATCGGGGCCGGGTCGGGTTCGACGAGGACGAGCGCGAGGTGCGCCAGGGCAACGCCGACCGCGAGCCAGAGGACCCGGGCGGACCCGCCGCGCGTTCCGGACGGCTGTCCGGTCCTGGCCTCGGGAGCGACGGACGATCCGTCCCCTGTGGCGTTCGGATCGTCCCCGACGGCTGACGCATCCTCCTGGGATGCCATTGAAGTAAGTCGTTGCCGTTGCCCTGTTAACTGTTGCGAACCGGTCACTGGCGGGCCCGGCTCTCGGCCAGGATGGCTTCCAGCCGCGCCTCCGGTGCGACCTCGAACGCATCGACGCGGTCGATCCCCGCGAGTTCGCGCCGGAACGACTCGAAGGCGACGTACTCCTCGTAGATCCGTTCGGGGTCCGCCAGCACCCCCTCCTCGAACAGGGCTCCCGGCGCGAGCAACACGGTCACCGTCCCGGCGCCGCCGCGGGCGACCTTCACGGTTTCGCGGAGGGTGGCCCGGTCGGAGTCGTCGGTGAAGATAACCGTCCGGGTATCGCCCCGGATTCGGTCGAGGTATGTCCGCGCGACCTCGAACAGCGGCTTGCCCTCGATCCGCTGGACGTACTCCCGGGTGTTCTCGAAGTAGGGCCGGAGCGTCGTCGCGAACGTCGAGCGCTCGCCGGCCATCGCTGCCGCTTTCCGTTCCGCGCCGGCCGGATCGGCGAGCTGGGACCCCCGCCGGCGCCCCGAGGTTGGTTCGAGATCGT
>PXSQ01000108.1 GCA_003022725.1 Halobacteriales archaeon SW_7_65_23
CCGTGATTCATATGGAGGTCGCCGTCAGAGAACTGTGTATGCACGATTTAGTCGTCGTCGGTGCTGGTCCCGCCGGGTCGCGGTTCGCGCGCCGCGCGGCCGGGGCAGGGTACGACATCGTCGCCTTCGGGCAGGGCGAGGTCGGCAAGCCGCTCGCCTGCTCGGGCCACGTCAGCACCGACATCTGGTCGTTCACGCCGGAGGGAGCCCGCGACTGGCTGCTCCAGAACGAGATCGAGGGGGCACGGTTCCACGCTGCCGGCCCCGACAGCGAGGCCTACAGCTTCTACAAGGACGAACCGGTCTCGAACGTCATCGACCGCGTGGCACTGGACAGGACACTCGCGGAGGCTGCCCGCGACGCTGGCGCGGACGTCCGCGAGGACCACACCGTGGTGGGCCTGCGCGAACGCCGGGATTACGTCGAGGTCGACGTCAGGGGGCCGGAAGGACTCGAAACGCACCGCGGCCGGATGGTTGCCGGCTGCGACGGCCCGCGCTCGCGGGTTCGCGAGAGCGTGGGTCTGCCGGAACCCGACGAACTCCTCCACGGAGTCCTCGGGTTCACCGACGAGCCTGACCACCAGAACTTCGTCGACGTCCACCTGACCGTGCCCAGATTCTTTGCCTGGCGGATCCCGCGAGGCGAAGCCGGCGTCGAGTACGGCCTCGCGACGCCACCCGGCGACGACGTCACCGCACAGTTCGAGGCCTTCACCGATGGGTACGGCGTCGAGACGGACCGGCGGTGTTCGGGGCTGATCCCGATCGGACCGCCGGACACCGTTACGTCGGGCCGCGTGTTCCTCATCGGCGACGCTGCCGGCCACAACAAGCCGTTCACTGGCGGCGGGATCCTCTACGGGATGACCGCTGCGGACTGCGCTGCGGGGACGATTCGCCCGGACAATCCGGACACGCTCGCGGACTACGAGGAGGCCTGGCGGGAGGAGCTGGCCCAGGACATCCGCCTGGGGCACATCGTCAGGTCAGGGTACTCGCTCCCCGAGGCGGTCCAGGAAACTGCTATGGCGCTGTTCGAGGGGGAGATCGGCGTCCACATGGACCGGCCGACGTCGCTGTTCTCCCGCGAGCAGTTCCGGGCGATGCTGTCGGACTTGTGACGTGGCTCGATGGTGTCAACCGGTTCGTCACCCGCCAGCCAGCCGCCGCCGACCCAGTACAATGTTGGCAGGACCTCGATCAGTGCCAACAGCACGCCGAGCAGGGCGCCTGCCAGGACGAAAGCGACAGCGATCAGACACCGGTGTACAGCAGCGCGAGCAGGAACGCGTGGTACGCGATCATCGGTCGAGAGGTGGGGCTGCGGCGAAAAGGTCCCTATGAACTCACGTCAGCGATCCCGGGTTACTGATACATCCGTAGCGGCTGAGCCTGGGAGCTCTCCTCGTCGGCCTGTTGCATCTGTTTTGCGAGGTTTCCGCGTGCCTGTGCGATCTCCTCGGCCTTGTCGACCAGCGCCTCAGTTTCGACGGAGACGTCGGCGATCGGTTCGATCCCGTTGAGGATCAGAATGCGGGCGGCCTCCGGATCCGGGAACTGCTTGTTCGCCTGGACGATGAGGCCGACGCTGTCGATCCCTGCGGAGTTGGCGTCCGAGAGCAACGCACCGGTCGGTCCGCTGACCAGACCGCTCTCGCTCGGCTCGGCGATCCCATGTTCGGCGAGGAGCTGATCGGCGCCGCCAGTCGAGATGCCGTACATCTCCGGGACGCCGTCCTTTTCGGCCGGCAGCCCGCTGATGTAGATCGGCAGGACGTCCTGCTCGGCGAGCCAGCCCGTCACACAGCCCGAAAACGACGAGGCACGCTCCGGCGACACGGGAACGTCGCTCTGCAGGACGAGCAGATCCCGCTTTTCGTCGGCGTAGATCCGCACCGGCGGCTTGACGGCGGATTCGCCCTCCCTGTACACCGCGACCTTCGGCAGCCCCTCGCAGTGACAGGACGCGTAGTGTTCCATCTCGTAGGTGCGGACGAGGTGATCGGCCGCGATCTTGCCGACCAGGCCGACGCCCGGCAGTCCCTCGACGAGCACTGGCGATTCGAGCTCCATGTCAGTGACTACCTCAATCTGTGCCATATGCATACGTCGACACCCGGCCACTTAAGAGCCGGTCAAACGACCCGGCACCCGGCCCGAGTCGATCACCCTTTTGTCGCTCGACGCGCTACGGTGGGACATGACAGACGGCTCCGAGGACTCCGGAGACGATCACCCGGCTCCTGACGACGCTCCCGACCAGGACAGCGACTCCCAGACGGAACGGCGCGGTGGCGCCGACCGTAGTGCTACCGGGCACGACGAGTCCGGTGCAGTAGATCCGACCATTCGGTCGGACGAGCGGGTGGAGCCGGCGGACCTCGAGCACTCCGAAAACGGGGATCGCGGCGAAAGTACCCCCGCTGCAGGTGACGAAGGGGAGTGGCGCTACACGGTCGAAGAAGTTGGCGGGACCGACGAAGCGGACGAGGAGGGGAACGTCGCTGGAATTTTGATGCGAAACGAACCGCTGGAAGCCGAGTCGATCGACCTCGAGAACGCGTTGTTTTTTCTCCTCGGCTCGCTTGGCGCGATCGCATTCGTGGTCCTGGCGCTGGCCAGTCTCTGACTGCTGTGATTGCTTCGGCACGCCCTCGAAATGTTCTCTTATAGTGATTGTTGTGATTATTTTCGGCACCATGTCGAAATAGCGGCGGTTTCACGGCCCGAAACTGGCGTCTGAGGAATACCCGGCGGTAAAGAGTCACAACAATCACTATTAGACTGAGTCTGGCGACTCGTGGATCTCGAGTTCGACGTCCCGTTGCTGCCCCTCGAGGTCGGCGACGATCCGCTCGACGATCCGTTCGGCTTCGGCCTTGATCTTCGGCTTGACTTTCGAGATCACCCAGTCGATCGAGACGAACGCCGGGAGGTCGACGGCCCCGCTGTCGGCCGACTCCGGTGCGAACTCGATGCGGAGGACGACCCGCGATGCGTCTGACTCGCCCTCGGGCGCCGACTCGGGTTCCGGCTCTATCCGCCAGTGCCCCCTGGCGTCGATGTCTTTCACGAGCTGCCAGTCGATCCGGCTCGGCGGGTCGAGATCCGTCACTTCCGAGCGCGCCGTGTAGGAGAGCTTCCACCACGCGAACACGAGATCGTAGTTCGTTCCGGGCGTGCCGTCGCCGTCCCGACGTACCTCGTCGAGGTACTTCGAGTACTTGGCGTACCGCGGAAAGTCGACCAGGAACTCGTAGATCTCCGCCGTCGGCAGATAGACGACCGTACTGACCTCGACTGTGTCCACACCGGATGTTCGTCGCAGATCACTAAAGCCCCCCGCAATCCGGCAGTCGCGGCTGCTTTCGGGGCTGTCCCCGGTCCCGGAACCTGATCCGCCGGACTCACGAGGTCGACGCTGCGGGGATGGAGCCGTTTCGCTATCACGTCCAGACCAGGGTCCGGAGCCGCGACTCCACGAAAGACAACCGGACGGCGACCGGTGGCTTGCACGACGTCGAGAGTTCTGCATCCTGCTGTCCTGGGAGAACTCAGTTGACGGCTACTTGAAGGAGTTGCCCAGCGGATCCTCCGAATCGCTATCGGAAGTGTCGTCGGTCGGTTCCTCTGTCGATATCTCGTCGTACTCCGGAACGACGGTCTCCTTGTCCTCGCTCTGCTCGCCGCCCCCGGCCGCATCGTCCTCCATCGCAGTTCCCTCGTCCGCCTCCTCGGTGTCCGCATCCAGCGCTGCAGCGTCGTCGCCAGCCTCCTCTGACGAGGCGTCCTCGGCCATGGCCGCCCTGTCCTCGGTGAAGATTGCCGGTTCCTCGCTCTGGTCGTCCAGGTCCGATTGCTCTGGCTCCGTCGTCTCGGCTGGCGTCTTCCCTTCGGGGCCGGTCGTATCCGGCACTGCGGAGCCGTCATCGCCCCCGGTGGAGCTATCGGTCTCCGAGTCATCCTCGGACTCGACCCCGAACGCAATCTGCTCGGCCGTCCGCTCTTTTTCCGCGTCGTCGGGTTCGTCGTCCCTCGCCGGTTCCTCCGGCTCTGACTCGGCGCCGGGCGTCCCCGTTTGCCGGGCGTTCCTCGCAGGTGTCTCCGCTGGCTCCGCGGTATCCCCCCCGGTCGGCTCCGGTTCCGCTCCGGGTTGTGCCGACGGCTCCGTTTCGCCGACCGCGTCGCCACCGGCGCCTGCCGCGGTTCCGCCTGCGGTGCCACCCGCAGTCGCGGTGGCCTGTGCGCCGCTGTTCTCAGCGGGAGCCGATGCACTCCGGGCCGATCCGTCGCCGACAGCGGCGTCGCCGCCGGCGTTGACTGAGTCGAAGACGTCGACCGTTCCCGGTCCGTTCGCGGCCGCGACGCCGACGGCCGTCGAGTCCGCGATCAGTTTGTGCGTGAACCCGAGCAGCCCGGTGAACAGCACCGCCCCGCCCAGGAGCACGAGCACAGCGCCGCCGAGCAACTCCGGGGTGCTGTACACGACCGGGTCGCCGCCGGTCCCTCTGATCGTGACCGAGTTCCAGCCGACAGCCACGCCCAGCACGATTCCTCCGCTACCGAGTACGACGACACTCAGAAGGTAGGCGAACATCCGTCCGCCGTACTTGAGGCTCTCGACGATCCGAACCCGTCTCATACCTCTCACAATGGATAAGTACCCACAAATAAATTTCGGCGGTTTTCTCTGTCGATAGAAATTGAGAATCCAGGCGGGGCGGGCCTCACCGGCCGTCGACGGTCGTGCCCGCAGGCTCTCCCGTCAAAAAGCGGTTCAGGTTCGGGGGATCGAAGATCGCTGCGGGGGCCTTGAGGTCGAGCAGGCGTCGGACTTTGCCGGCCATACCGCCGGTCACGTCGGTCGCCCCGCTCCCTCCGAGGATCGACGCGACCTGTTCGTACGTTGTGATCCTTTCGACCACGTCCCCGTCCTCGTCGAGAACGCCGGGGACCGTCGAACAGAGGCCGACACGATCCGCCCCGAGCCCGCTCGCGACGGCGACGACGATCTCGTCACCGCTGAGGATCGTCCCGCCCGCACCGCTGTCCGTGACCACGTCGCCGTGTAGGACCGGAACGAACTCCTCGGAGAGCATCGTCTCCACACTTTCAAGCGGAAGCTGGAGGCCGTTACGGCGTGCCGCGACCGACAGCGGCCGCACCGGGAGCGCAGCCACGCCCCGCTCCTGGAGCGCGTCCACGACGACCGTGTTTAGCTCCCCCATCGCCCGATGGATCTCTGTCAGTGCGGCCGCGTCGTGGGTTCCCCCGGTGGTGGACACCCCGTGGCGGGCCGCGTGGTGGTGGCCGAAACTCCCCCCGCCGTGGACGAGGACGAGCGACGTCGGCCCCTTCTCGTTCGACAGGGCGGCGGCGATGGCGTCGCTCGCCCGGTCGATCGCCGCCTCGTCGACCGTCTCCGGGGCGTCCTTCTCGGTGATGACGCTCCCGCCGAGTTTCAGCACCGTGACCATCTCAGTCCTCCACGCAGACGCCAACCGGGTCGAGCGCGGCCCGGAACGCGTCCTCGCAGCCCGGCGTGTACTTCAGCGCGCTCGTGGTTTCGGGCGTCTCGTCGAGCGCGACGATGCAGCCGCCCCCGCCGGCCCCGGTAAGCTTCGCTCCGACTGCGCCGGCGTCGCGGGCCGCCCACACCATCGCGTCCAGCGACCGCGACGAGACGCCGAGGGCGGACAGCAGGCCGTGGTTGAAGTTCATCAGGCGGCCGATCTCGGCGACGCGCTCGTCGGCCAGCGCCGCCTCGCCGCGGCGGACGATGTCCCCGATCGCTTCCACGGTGTCGGCGGCGAAGTCGTACTCCTCGCGGAGTTCGCGGACGCCCGCGACCAGGGCGCCAGTGTTACCTGCGCCGCCGTCGTAGCCGATCACGAACGGGAGGTCCGGCGCCTCGATCGTCCGGCAGTCGTCGCCCTCGACCCGGACTGCACCGCCCATCGCCGAGCAGAACGTGTCCGCGCGGGACGCCTGACCGTCCTGGACGGTATGCTCGACCTGGTACGCCCGCCCGGCGATCTCCTCGGGCGGCAGGTCGACCCCGAGCTCTCGGGTTGCGGCCTTGATCGCCGCGACTGCCACCGCCGCCGAGGAGCCCAGCCCCGCTCCCAGCGGGATCTGGCTGTCGACGGTCACGTCGAACCCGGCCTCCGGGGCGTCGGCCGCGTCCCTGGCCTGTTCGATCGCCTCGTTGACGTAGCCGATCCCGGCCTCGACGAGCTGGTCCTCGACATCGATGTCCGGCCGGTCGCTCGCTTCAGCCTCGTACTCGACGGTGAACCCGTCGATGGTGAGGTCGCCGGCGTGCACCCGCAGGCCGCTGTCCCGGCGCGTCGCCGTCACCTGTGCCCGGAGTTCGATCGCACACGGGACGGCCGGCTCGCCGTAGACTACCGCGTGCTCCCCGAACAGGTACACTTTCCCCGGCGCGCTTGCGGTTACCATGCTCCACCGTCCGTCCCCGTCCTTGTTCTAAATTTCGGCTCACCGACGCGGACCATCGAAAAACCCAAGCGAAACCCGGCAGTACGTACACGCATGAGTATCAACCAGGAACAGCGGACGATCAGGTGTCTCGTCGCCAAGGTCGGCCTGGACGGACACGACCGCGGTGCACACGTCATCTCGCGGGCGTTCCGCGACGCCGGGTTCGAGGTCATCTACTCGGGGCTGCACCGCGCTCCCGAAGAGATCGTGCAGGCCGCCGTCCAGGAGGACGTCGACATCCTGGGGATCTCCATTCTCTCGGGCGCTCATGACACCCTGGTCCCCGAAATCCTCGACGGGCTGAAGGAGTACGACGCCTTCGACGACACGCTCGTCCTCGTCGGCGGGATCATCCCCGACGACGACGAGGAAAAGCTCAAGGAACTCGGCGTCGCCGAGGTGTTCGGCCCCGGCGCCTCGATGGAGTCGATGATCGAGTTCGTCCGCGAGAACGCCCCCGAACGGGACTGAGGCCATGCAGGAACGCAGTCAGGGGGACGGCGGGGAGCAACGCACGGACGCGTCAGGCGATCAAGCGGAGCCCGAGGGTGACGACGCCGCTGTCAACCCGCTCATCGAGGAGCTGCTCGGCGGGAAGCACCGCGCGCTGGCCCGTGTCATCACGAAGATCGAGAACCGACAGCCAGGCTATCGGGATCTCGTCTCACAGCTCCACCAGCACACCGGCAACGCGACGGTGATCGGCGTCACTGGCTCCCCCGGATCAGGCAAATCGACGCTTGTGGACAAGATGGCTGCCACCTACCGCGATCGAGGAGAGACCGTCGGCGTCATCGCGATCGACCCATCCTCGCCGTTCACCGGCGGCGCCGTCCTTGGCGATCGGATCCGCATGGGTTCGAACGTCGGCGACATGGACGTGTTCTTCCGGTCGATGTCCGCCCGCGGGTCGCTGGGCGGCCTCTCAACGGCGACCACCGACGCGGTCAAGGCGCTCGACGCGTTCGGCAAGGACCGCATCATCATCGAGACTGTCGGCGCCGGCCAGAACGAGATCGACATCGTGAAAACCGCGGACACGGTGATGGTGCTGGTCCCGCCCGGCAGCGGCGACGACGTCCAGATGCTCAAGGCCGGCATTCTCGAAATTGCTGACGTATTTGTCGTCAATAAGGCCGATCTCGAGGGCGCGAACCGCACCGTTCAGGAGCTCCGGGAGATGCTCGACTACAGCGACGGCGGCGTCCCGCGCACTGTCGGTCACCACGGACCGGACGCGGGATTCGACGGGAGTGGTGGTGAGGATCACGACGACGAGGAGGGCTGGGACCCGACGATTGTCGAGACGGTCGCTGACCGTGGCGAGGGCGTCGAGGAACTGCTCGACGTCCTCGAACAGCACCAGGCGTATCTCGACAACTCGGGCCAGCGGGACGCACAGCGCCGTGCCCGCTACGCCGAGGAGATCCGGACGCTCGTCCGTGAGGATGTCAACGAGTTGCTGGTGGCAGAGATCGACCACCAGGGCGGCATCGACGCGTTCGTCCAGCGAGTGCTCGATCGCGAAACAGATCCCTACGCGATCGCTGACGACGTCGTCGGTCCGATCGAAGACTGCGTCAGCGAACGACGGGAGTAGTCGTGATACTGTCGGACGTAACTCTGTGTCACATCGTGACACTCTCCTGGCTGTATTCGCACGGGTGAACGGCTGAACGTGACGCGTGACTCCACGAAATTTGCAAACCCCTTAAGGGCCGGAAGCCGCTCTGTACAGATATGAAGCTGCGGAACGTACTCGGCGCGGCAGTCGGGACCGTCGGAGCGACGGCGCTGGCCAACAGGGTGCTCCGGTCGCGAGCGGAGGAGTTCGACCCCTTCCTCGCGGGGGATCAGGGGACGTACCGCTGGCGGGGGTTCGACGTCACGTACGCCGAGCTCGGTGATCCGGCGGACGAGGACATGCTACTGTTCCACGGGATCAGTGCGGCGTCCTCGAACCACGAGTTTCACCGCGTAGTCGAGCGCCTGGCAGATGAGTACCACGTCATCGCGCCGGACCTCCACGGCTTCGGACACTCGGATCGCCCACCACTGCTGTACTCGGCGTCGCTGTACGCGACGTTCGTCGAGGATGCGATCGAGGATCTCTCCGACGAGGCACCGATCGTCGTCGCGTCGTCGCTCACGGGAGCCCACGCCGCCGCGGCCGCACGCGGCGCTGACGTCTCGTCGCTGGTCCTCATCTGTCCGACTGACTCGTCGCTGGGCGGACGGCAGGTCTGGCTCCGTGCGCTGTTCCGATCGCCGGTGATCGGCGAGGGGCTGTTCAACCTGCTCGCGAGCAAAGCGTCGATCCGCTACTTCAACGCCGACCACGGGTACGCCGATCCGGCGAACATCACCGACGAGGTCGTCGACTACGAATGGCTGACAGCCCACCAGCCCGGCGCGCGGTTCGCGCCCGCGTCGTTCGTCAGCGGCTTTCTCGATCCTGACGAACCGCTCGAAGAGACGCTCGGGGACGTCGACGCGCCGGTGCTGCTCGTCTGGGGGCGCGACTCGGACATCACGCCGCTGGACCGCGGCCGCGAGGTCGCCGAGCGGGCAGACACGGGGCTGGTCGTGTTCGACAGAGCGAAACTGCTCCCGCACGTCGAACACCCCGAGCAGTTCGTCGACGTGATCTCCGAAGAAGTCGCTGTGATGCAGTAGGCGGCTCATACTGGTGGCTGTACGTACGTGAACACTCGAATTGAGAATCCAGGCGGAACGGGTCCGTCCGCAGATAGACAGCCAGACGTGATTCAGTTACGCCATGCCATCCCAACTCCCGTTGGTCGGGTCATGACACAGCCGATGGGCTGTCCTGGCACTGGACGGAGTCACGTCTGGCTGTCTAGCAGAGACTGGTGATACTGTCGGACGTAACTCTGTGTCACATCGTGACACTCTCCTGGCTGTATTCGCACGGGTGAACAGCTGAACGTGACGCGTGACTCCACGAAATTACGTCCGACAGTATCGCTTCGCGAGTCGGCGGGCAGCGTCGATGTTTTTGCCGCCGTCGCCGATCGCCGCCCCGCGGTCCGCGTCGTCGACCTCGACGTACGCGACCCGGTCGCTGTGCTCGCTGATCGTCACGTTGTAGACGGCCGCGGGTGCCAGCGCGTTCGCGACGAACGTTTCCGCCGTTTCAGCGTCCTCGACGAGCTTGATCGGCTTGCCGATCCGCTCCTCGACCCGGGAGACGTGCTCGCCGGCTGGACCGATCGCCTTGGCCATCTCCCCCGGCTTGATCAACAGCAGGACGCGACCGTACTCCTTGTCGACGACACAGTCGCGGACCGTGGCCTCGGTTTCGGACTCGAACAGTGCCGCCAGCTGGCGGGCCTCGTCCGAGAGCCTGATCGTCATGTCATCGTGATTGCTGTGATTGTTTTCAGCCAGCCGCACCCGTGTGGCTCGTTCAGCGGGCGAGACACCCGAACTGACCCGTCGATGTGATACCGAGTCACAGCAATCACGATCAGTCCGCCTGTGGCTCGCCGGAACTCATCCGCAGGTCGACGTCGCCGGTACCAAGCTTGATCGGCTTGCCGACGATGACGTTCTACCGTGACCTCGAACGCCGCCCGCGCCAGCACGGAGTCCTTCGAGCCGGAGATGCCGTGCCGGCCGATCGACTCGATGGTTCCCTCGTTGGTCATGATGTCTGCGACCAGCATCAGGTGCCGGATGTTCACGTCGTCCAGCCCCTGCTCCTTGAGGGTGTTCATCGTCTCCTCGATGATGGCCTCGCGGGCCGCCTCGACGCCGAGTTCGTCGTAGATCTCGTGGATGTTGTTGCACGTCGTGCGGGAGGCGTCGACGCCCTCGATGTCAAGCACGTCGCCGAACGCCGATCCCTCGGTGAACAGGACGAACTCCTCGCCCCGATCGGTCTCGTCTTTCCGGATGACGACCCGCGAGACTTCCTCGATCCCCTTGAACGTGATGTCGCGTAGCTCCTCGACTAGCTGGAGGAGATCCCGGTAGGAGGGCTGTTCCGGCCCGAACTGGATCGCCAGCCCCTGCTGGGTCGTCTCGACGCCCAGCTTCGATTCGATGGTGTCGGCGATGCGCTCGGCGACCTCGACGGGATCGTCGACCGTCGGCCACCGCTCGCGCAGCGTCTCCTCGTTGAGCGACACCTGCACGACCATGTCCGCGACGTTCGTCGAGACGTCACCGAGCTGGAGGATCTTCGTCGACTCGATCTTCCAGACGACCTCGTGGGCGCGCTCGCGGCTCTCGGCGTACTCGTCCTCGAGGTAGACGGTCATCATCGGCGTGTCGGGCTCCTTGCGCGCGTCGACCAGCTCGATCAGCCGTGGCAGCCCCTGGGTCACGTCGATCTCGGCGACGCCGGCGTAGTGGAACGTGTTCATCGTGTTGTGTGTGACGACTCCCTGTGCCGTCGTGAACGTCTCCAGCCCCGCGACGGAGAAGTCGTAGACGTACTCGTGGTCTGGTTCGACCGTCTCGATCGACTCGATGCGCTCCCACACGACATCGCCGTCCACAGCGCGTTCGAGTGCGTCGAGAGCGCCGGGTTGGTCGTCGGTCCGCGCATCGATCTCTTCGACCAGACGGGACAGACGGTTCCGGCCGATACGCTGGCGCTTGTGGGCACTATGAACCTGACGTGAGGGAATACCGGCGTCCATCGCGGCATTCTTGAGGCTATCGCCGAAGTTCGGAATCTGATCGGCTATATCCGGGCCATCCGAATCGACATCTGCTACTAGCTCAGCGAGTTGCCCTTCCCGCTTTCCAACCATCCCGACACGTTTCGCAAATCTCGGGGCGAACTTTTTCGGTATTCGGAGCGTCTTCGTGTCTTTATTCTCCCCGAAACGGGCGTAGATACCGATCCGAGCCAACAACAAGCCGATACCGAACGTCAGACGATAGCTGGTCGAGGCAGCCCGCACCGCGTTCTTTGCGACGTTGCCATCCCCGCTGAAGTAGCCACCCAAGAGCCCTTTAACGAACTCTTCCGGCGCGCCGAACGCAAACTCCGGAACGATCTTGTCTCCGTTTTCGTCCCGGCACGACGAATCGAGGAACTCCGACAGCACTTTTCCATTGAGACGGATCTTGTACCCCGTCGCGAAGCCACGAGATGATTCGTACTCGTTGACAGTGAAATCAAACCGCTCGGCAAACTCTCTAATGCGGTTCTGGAACGGTGGTTCAGTGTTCGAAATGTTGGTATGGCGGTCTGTCGAACTTCCTTTTGCAAGCCACGCTCCGACGAAGAACCCAGTCAGATCATCCAGCGGGAACTGCTCCGGGAGTCCAACAGTGCCTTGAACTGGATATAACTCGGCTGTTCCACCGTCAGTGAGTGCTGAGGTAAACCAGTATTCCGACGCCGGAAGATACTGTGTTGTATCGACTGATTTGCGCCCATCCGCAGTGAACTCGCCAATTACCGGAAGCCAGTCACCGGGAGCGAGCGAATCGCCCCGGATGGGGACAACATCGTTGGCCTGTCTCGTGACGAACGAGTGCGATTTGGTCGCCCGGATTGTTCGCCCCGATTCGAGTTCGATTTCGAGTAGTTCCTCCGGAGACTGGTGGCGACTCACCTCTTCGACCGGTTTCCACGCCACCGTT
Organism: Halobacteriales archaeon SW_7_65_23; assembly: GCA_003022725.1. Classification (GTDB taxonomy): domain Archaea; phylum Halobacteriota; class Halobacteria; order Halobacteriales; family Haloarculaceae; genus Halovenus. The sequence continues at coordinate 12,133 of PXSQ01000108.1, forward strand.
TCGTCGTCGTTCAGGCTCAGGACTTCAAGATCATCCGGAGCCAGTGCGACCTCGTGGTCGTCGATATGACGCGTGGTGTCGGACTCTATGATATCGTCAACGATTGTACTGATTTCAGCAACCTTCGTTTCATCTCTCCGTCTAACGAGCACCCGTTCCCTCGCATCGAGCGACATCTGCGTTCCCGGTTCGCCGATGCTCTGTGCGCTGACGGTGCCGACGGGGTCGAGCGGATCGACCCGCGTCTCCTGGTACTGGGCGACTGTCGCGTCGACGATCTCGGTCGCTTCCTCCAGCGTCACGTCACGCTCCTCGAGCGTCTCGTACACTTCCTGCCGCAGCCGCAGCGGGAGGTCTGCGTCCTCGACGATGGCCGCGACGTCACTGGAGATGTCGTAGTTAGCTCCGAACATCAGTCATCACTCCTGGCGTCGCCCTGGGCAGTCGTCTTTTCGAGCCACGATTCGTCCGTGTGCTCGGAGAGATTCGTCGGTTCGGGCCGGTCACCCATGAACCGCTCTTTCTCGCTCTCGTCGTCGAACTCTTCTTCGAGGATGCGGTCGGCGATGTTCTCGACGTCGACCGCCGGCCCCTCCTGGGAACTGGAGACCTCCACCGGCGAGGTGCCGTCCTCGCCGAATTCGAACTGGACGATGGTGTCGGACGTGTCCCGGACAGTGCCGTCGTACTGGGTTTCGAGCTCGGAGAGGGCGTTGATCAGGCGGCGCTGCAGGTAGCCGGACTTGGAGGTCCGCACTGCCGTGTCGACCAGCCCCTCGCGGCCGCCCATCGCGTGGAAGAAGAACTCCTTGGGTTCGAGCCCCTCGCGGTAGGAGTGTTTGACGAACCCGTGGGCTTCCGCCGAGAGGTCGTCCTCCTCGAAGTGCGAGAGCGTGCGGTTCTCGTAGCCGCGGTTGATCCGTTCGCCGCGGACCGCCTGCTGGCCGACGCAGCCGGCCATCTGCGTGAGGTTCAGCATCGACCCACGCGCGCCGGACTCGGCCATGATGACGGCGGGGTTGTCGTCGGCGAAGTGGTCCTCGGCGATGTCGCCGGCGCTGTCACGCGCCTGGCCGAGCGTCTCGACACGCTCGTTGGCCTCCTCGATCGCCTCGTCAACCTGGGCCTGGGCTTCCGGCGGGATCGACTCGTCGTCGATGCTGATCGAGAACCCGAAGTGCATCATCGTCCGCACCGCCAGCGACGACACTTCGTTGATGAAGATCCGGCCCCGCGTCTTCGAGTACGACTTCGCAATGGCGTCGACGACGTCGCCCTCGAAGGCGCCGACCGCGTCCTCGTCGATCGTCCCCTCGATCAGCTGGCCGTCCTCGATGACGACCGTGTCGTCCGCCGAGGAGGTGAACTCCAGGTCCAGCCCGTCCGGCAGGAGCTCGGAGAAGATGGTCCGGCCGGTCCAGTAGGCTGTCCCGTTCTCCTCGCCGTCCGGTTCAGGCAGTTCGTCGATCCGCGTCGTCCGCAGCAGGTCAAGCGCCTGCGTCTCATTGAAGTGGGGGTTCTGGTTCGTCAGCAGGTACGTGCCGGTGACGTGGTCCTGGATGGCGCCGAGAATGTTTTCGCCGAACCGTGGCGAGAGCATCTGCTCCTGGACGCGCATCAGCACGCGGGCTTCCGCACGCGCCTCCTCATTCTGGAGGGCGTGCATGTTCATCTCGTCGCCGTCGAAGTCGGCGTTATACGGAGGACAATTATTTGATATTATCGAATTTACTATGAATTTGTGGGACCTATCTATCGTAGTGACATCATAAACTGGTTGAGATTCAACGTCGCTAATCGAGTTAATAGGATCTCTGACCGCTCCTTCCTTTTCATTCTCAACGTGTGTTTTCTTCCATTCATAGAAGTCTTGGACTGTCCGGCTATCCTTCTCGAACCCATACTTATCAGATATATAGGCATAAGCGATCCTCGCATCAGCGTCAGCGTCAGAGTTGTAAGTGTACCCAATTTTTCCGAACAGCGATCGGATAGCCTCCTGACTCGCCTTGAGTTCTGCCACTAGCGTGCGAGAGATGGCGCCATCGACACGCTGATTCCCCGCAACGACCCGCAAGTTCGAGACTCCCGTACCGAACTCCGTCAAGAGCTCATCTATTTCCTCGATGAACTGTTTACCGGCATCTACCAATGGCTCAGTTTTTGCAACTTTGAATACCGGTTGCTTGAACAACTTCTGGCCACGATATGACGGCGTACTCAGTTCTGCCCCGAAGTACGCACTCAGAAAGGCCCGCTTGACTGCTTTCGGTCCATTCAGGATCCAGTCTGGAACGGTGTGATCCGACTCGACCTTGTCACCTGGCGGGACGCCGGCAGCAGCCATGAACGACGCCAACGGTTTGCTTCCGATCTTCATCGACCAGCCGCTCCCGCTCACGGTCGTGGTTCCGCCGTCGGCTGCGACGAGTTCCGCAGTATTGTGCTTCAGCACCGGATCTTCGGGTTCGAACCCGAGCAGTTCGAGATCCTCCCGGATGCTATCGAGATCGTCCTGGCTTGCTCTGAAGAACAACCGCCCAGTCTGCCCACTCAGATCCAGTGTCCCGTCACCGAACAGGTGACCGGCAAGACGAGCAACCGCGACGCCCTCGCGTGAGTGCGCATCGAAGGACACGAGATCGTCGAGCGTTCGCATCGCGTGTCCGATGTACGTCGCTTCGGGTGCTGCCTCGCGGATGTCCTCCTCGGTGATAACGAACTGTTCGTCGGCATTTGGATCGAACTCGGGAAGGTCGATCGGTCGCCGGAGCAGCGTGTCACCGACCTCCAGGTCCTCGACGGGTACCGGCCCGTCGGGCGTCTCGAAGGGGTGATCCGAGGTCGCGACGACCGAACCGAACTCGGTCTCGATCTCGTGGACCGTCGCACCGTACTCCTCCGGACGGAGCGACCAGAAGTCCTGTAGCCCGGTCGATCTGATCTCGCGGTCGTCAGGGTCGTACGTCGTGACGGACTCTTCGCGCCAGTCGTCTTCAATGTCCTCGATCGGCCGGACGTAGCCGCCACAGTCGACCTCGGTATCGCCGGCGACACACACCGTCGTGTTCAGCCGGAACGTCTTGTACGGCATCACGACGACCTCGTGGGCCATGATCGACATCCGGTGCAGCGACGGCTGGCGGTTGAAGATCACGATGTCGCCGTCGACGAGGTGCCGGGAGACCTCCCAGCCGGGCTGGACCTTCTCGGCGAGCTCCTCACAGTTCTTCTCGGTGACCTTCAGCCGGCGACCGTCCTCGCGCCGGACGTAGTTCGCGCCCGGGTGCTCCTCGGGCCCGTTGCTGACGTACCGGCGTGCCTTCTCGAGGTTGCGCTCGTTGACGTTCATCGTCTGTGTCATCTCGGTCGCGACCCGGTTGGGCACGCCGACCTCGTTCAGCGACAGCGTCGGGTCCGGCGAGATGACGGTCCGGGCGGAGAAGTTCACGCGCTTGCCGGACAGCGAACCCCGGAAGCGACCCTCCTTGCCCTTCAGGCGCTGGGAGAGCGTCTTCAGCGGCCGGCCCGAGCGGTGGCGGGCCGGCGGCGTCCCCGAGATCTCGTTGTCCATGAACGTCGTGACGTGGTACTGCAGCAGCTCCCAGAGGTCCTCGATGATCAGCTGGGGGGCGCCGGCCTCGCGGTTCTCCATGAACCGCTGGTTGATCCGGATGATGTCCACCAGCTTGTGCGTGAGGTCGTCCTCCGAGCGCTGGCCGTTGTCCAGGGTGATCGACGGCCGCGCAGTGACCGGCGGCACCGGCAGCACGGTGAGGATCATCCACTCTGGCCGCGAGCGGTCGGAGTTCATCCCGATGACCTCGATGTCCTCGTCCGGGATGTCCTCGAACCAGTCGCGGATGTCCGACGGCATCAGCTTGTTCATGTCCTCCTCGGTCAGGTCGACGTCCAGGGCCTTCTCTATCGCCTCGCGGTCGTCCTTCCGGGGGCGGAAGTCGCCCGAGAGGATCTCCTGGACGCGGCTCGCGTCGATCCCCGTCTCCTCCGCCAGCTCCGGCGGAGTGACGCGGTCGCCGTCGTCCTCGTCGGGCTCCATCGCGGCGGCGATGCGGGCGGGGTAGTCCGAGGCCAGCACCTGCTGGACCTCGTAGTACGTCGTCGGTTTCTCGTGCTGGATGTCGAACTGCTGTTCGCCGCAGTGTGGGCAGCGGTCCTTCTTGCGTGCCGCGCGGACCGCCGCCTTGGTCACGTCGTTGAGGTCCCGACCCAGATCGCGGGTCCGGCGGAGCTGACTCTCGAACTCAGCCTTTTCGTCGGCTGTGAGACAGAGCCGCGAGCACTCGCGGCAGGTACCCCGGAGCAGCCGGCGGATCAGCTTGTTGAACCCGACGTGGATCACCGGCGCTGCGAGTTCGATGTGGCCGAAGTGGCCGTTACAGGAGCCCGAATGCTTGCCGCAGGTTTTGCATTCCAGGCCCGGGTCGATCACGCCGAGACGGGGGTCCATCAGCCCCATGTCGATGGGGAACCCGTCGTCGTCGTAGGTGTCGGCTGTGATCACTTTCGTGGCGCTCATGTCCCGGTACTCTTCGGGGTCCATCAACCCGAACTCGAGCCGTCCGATCGATTTTGGTGCCCGTTGACTCATACTGCGTCCTCCAGTTCGATCCGAGGGGCGATGCCGAGCGCCTTCATCTCGTCGAGCAGGAGCTTGAACGCGTAGGACATCTCCACCTCGTGAATGTCAGTTTCTTCCTCACAGTTCGGACAGTACACCCGCCGTTGCTCGACGTTCTCGACGGCGGTCATGCCACACTCGCCACAGACGTTGATCAACTCCCGGTCGGACTCGTCGAGCAGGCGCTCCTTGAGCGTCATCGCCGCGCCGTGCCCGATGAACACGTCCCGCTCCATCTCCCCGATCCGGAGGCCGCCCTCGCGGGCGCGCCCCTCCGTCGGCTGGCGCGTCAGCACCTGGACCGGGCCGCGCGACCGGGCGTGGATCTTGTTCGACACCATGTGGTACAGCTTCTGGTAGAAAATGGTGCCGACGAAGATTTCGGCCTCGATCTTCTCGCCGGTGATCCCGGAGTACATGATCTCCTTGCCGCTGGAGTTGAACCCGCGTTCCTCCAGCGAGCCGCGGAGTTCGTCCTCGTCCTCGCCGGTGAAGGGGGTGCCGTCGACGCGGCGGCCTTCGAGCGAGCCGACCTTGCCGCCGATCATCTCCAGGATGTGCCCGACGGTCATCCGCGACGGCAGCGCGTGCGGATTGAGGATCAGGTCCGGCACGACGCCCTCCTCGGTGAACGGCATGTCCTCCTGGGGCGCGATGTGGCCGACGACGCCCTTCTGACCGTGCCGCGATGCGAACTTGTCGCCCAGTTCCGGGACCCGCTCGTCGCGCACCGACACCTTCGAGAGCTTCGAGCCGTCCTCGCCCTCCATCAGCGTGACGGTGTCGACGACACCGGACTCCCCCGACCGCATCGTGACGCTCGTCTCACGGCGCTTCTGCGGTGACAGCCCGCCCATGTCGTCGGGCTCCTCGAGGAACCGCGGCGGACTGGTCTTCCCGAGCAGGACGGCGTTCTCGTCGACCTTCGTTTCGGGGTTGACGAGGCCGTCCTCGTCGAGGTGGGTGTACGCTTCCTCGCCGCGCGCACCGCGAACTTCCTCGTCGGGGATCTCGAAGCGGTCTTCCTGGCCGCCAGGGTAGCGGCGTTCCTCGCCCTCGTAGGTCCGGAAGAAGTGCGACCGGGCGAGCGCGCGGTCGACCGAGCCCTTGTTCATGACGAGCGCGTCCTCGATGTTGAACCCCTCGTAGCTCATCACGGCAACGACGAAGTTCTGGGCGGCGGGGCGGTCGTCGTAGCCGATCTGCTCGGTCGTCTGCGTTTTGACCAGCGACAGCTGCGGGTAGTGCAGGAGGTGCTGGCGCGTGTCCGGCCGGATGCGGTAGTTCGCCGAGGGCAGCCCCAGCGACTGCTTGATCATCCCCGATCCCATCGTAATCCGCGGTGACGCGTTGTGCTCTGGGTAGGGGATCATCCCCGCGCCGATGCCGAACATCAGCTGCGGGTCGATCTCGAGGTGTGTATGCTCCTCGGTCAGTTCCTCCTCATCGACTGCGACGAGGATGTCGCCTTCCTCCTCGGCGTCGATGAACTCGACGTAGCCGCGGTCGACGAGGTCCTGGAACTCCAGTTGTCCCTCGGTGAGCGCCTTGACTTCCTCGTTGGAGACGAGCGGTTCGCTGTCCTCGACGATCAGCAGCGGGCGGCGCGCGCGGCCGCCGTCCGCGTTGACGATCACTTCCGATGTCCGCTCGTTCACCGAGACGTTGACCATCTCGCTGACGTCGCCGCGCCGGCGTGCCTGCCGGATCTGGTCTGCGAGCTGTTCCGGGTCGGGGTGTGTTCCGACCAGACTGCCGTTCACGTATACTTTCGCTTCTCGTCTTTGGCTCATGTTAGTCGTCTGCGGGCTGTTCGACACTCTCGATGCCCGGGATGCCCTCGACCCCCATCTGTGCGAGTTCCTGTTTCAGTCGCTGTTCGTCCTCGACGTTCTGTGACAGCTCCATCGCCTGCGCGAAGTTCTTCACCAGCCCACAGTTCGGCCCCTCTGGCGTCTCCGAGGGACAGATGCGACCCCACTGGGTCGCGTGGAGGTCACGCGCCTCGAAGTG
>PXSQ01000109.1:0-1902 GCA_003022725.1 Halobacteriales archaeon SW_7_65_23
ACCTCAAAAGCGTCAGCGATGACCTCGTCTCCGAACTCCAGGAGATCACCGAGGACCAGCAGGCCCGCGAGTCACAGCTCACGGAGCTCCGCGAGGAGCTCGACCGGAAGAACTCGAAGATCGCGGAACTCGAAACGGAGCTCCAGGACGCCCGGGACCTCAGTCGAATGGCCGAGCAGTTCGTCGGCGCTCTCGTCCAGCACGTAGAAGGGCCCGCACCTGGGCGGACCGAACGCGAACGGATGCAGTCCGACGACCCGATCGAGGCGGCATCGGCCGCACTGCCGGCCAACGCGGTCCCCACGCCGCCGGCCGACAGCGACCGATCCGGAGCGCGACCCGACAGCGAGGCGGTGCTGTCGGCGTTCGACGCCTACCCGAACGACGGCGATCCCGACGGCTCGTCGGTCGTCGACCCGCTGGCGGCCAGAGCGGACGACCCCGAGGGCGTCGGAACGGTCGCCGACGTTGAGACGGCCGCCGACGGCGGGACGGAACGGGGCGACGAGACGGGAGCAACCATGGCAGAGAACAACGGCACGGGATCGGACGACGAGTTCAGTGCGGACGAAATTCTGGCGACGTTGAACGAAGTAACCGAACGGGAGGTCGAGGTCGACGACCGGCGCCGGCAGCCGACCGCGCGCGAGGAGGTCGAGGCGACGCTGCGGTCGGACGCCGAGATCGTCGCCACCGGCGGGTCGAGCGGGTCGGGCGGATCCGACGCCACCGCGGCGTCGGTCCCGGCCAGCGGCCCGGACGAGCAGCCCCTGGTCGTCCGGGAGCTGAAAGCCGACATCGCGGCGATGGAGACCAAAACCCGGAAAATGCTCGCCTTTTACCGGGAGTTCGGCCCGGGAACACCGCTGAACGCCCACTTCGCGGCGGGCGGCGACGGCGACCGCAAGCTCGCCTACGCCCACAACCGCACCCTCCGGGTCGCCGGCCTGATCGAGCACGTCGGCCGCGGACACTACGATTACCGCCTCCGCGAACTCCTGGAAGAGGAACTCTCCGGACACGTCACGGAGACGCAACTGGAGGCCTACGTCGCGGAGATCGAATCGACGGCGCTCGACAGCTGAGCGGATCGACGCTCCTTCTACAGCGGTTCGACCAGCGCTTCCAGCGCCGCCCGCGGGTCGTCGGCCTTGACGACGCCGCTGGCGAGCAGCACGCCGTCGGCGCCGAGGTCGCCGGCGGCGACGACGTCCTCGCCCGTCGAGATGCCGGCGCCGCAGTAGACGTCGACCGACGGATCCACGTCCGCGGCAGCCTCGACGGCGTTCGTGACGATGTCCGGGTCGGCCTGGCTGACCGGCGTCCCGGTGCCGATCAGCTCCGGCGGTTCGACGGCGACCGCGTCCGGACCCAGCGCCGCCGCTGCGGCGATCTGGTCGGGGTTGTTCGCACAGACGACGGTGTCGAGGTCGGCCCGCTCCGCGGCGTCGAGGCTCGCGTCGATGTCGGCGAGTTTGAGCCGCTGCTCGGAGTGGTTCAGCAGCGTCCCCTCGGCGCCGGCGTCGGCGGCCGCCTCGGCGAGCGTGCTGCCGGTGTGGCTGCCGTGTTCGACGGGGCTGACGTGCTGGGCCCAGGTCGCCGCCCCCGTCTCAGTGACGGCCCCGAGGTGGGCGGCCTGGGGTGCGACGGCGATCGACGCGTCGTACTCCTCGGCGACCTCGCTCGCGGCCGCCGCGACCGCGACCGGATCGCACGGGTACGCCTTCAGATTGACAAGGACGAACATACCCAATGGGGGTGCGCCGCCCGCAAATACCTTTCTCATACTGGTGGCTGTACGTACGTGAACACTCGAATTGAGAATCCAGGCGGAACGGGTCTGTCTCCGCAGATAGACAGCCAGACGTGATTCAGGTACGCCATGCCGTCCCAACTCCCGTT
>PXSQ01000109.1:2000-3412 GCA_003022725.1 Halobacteriales archaeon SW_7_65_23
CCGACTTCGAAACCTTCAATTGCCCCTGCGTAGTAGCCGGGACTGCGCGGGTTCGTGGTCTAGACCGGTTATGACACCTCCTTGACATGGAGGAGGCCGACGGTTCAAATCCGTCCGAACCCATCTATCAATTCTGATACTAATTCGAAGAAATGGCTAATCGGATCTTTTTACCGATTACGACGAACTCTGCAATCTGAAAAGCGACCGAAACTAATCTTTGTGCCCAGCGCTGCTCCGGGACGTCGGTCCTCATACTGGTGGCTGTAAGTACGTGAAAACTCGAATTGAGAATCCAGGCGGAAAAGGTCTGTCTCCGCAGATAGCAGAGACTGGTGAGTAAAAGAATCACAGCTACCAGTATCAAACGTACGGCGCACAGACGTCGCGAATCCCGTTTTCGAACTCGATCCGGGGTTCCCAGTCAGTCGCGTCCATGAGTTTCGACGGGTCGGCGCGCTGGCGGTAGTTGTAGTTCGACAGCGGGACCGGTTCGTAGACGGGGTCGATGTCGGTCCCGAGCGTCTCGTTGAGGAGAGCGACCGTCTCGTTAAACGAGACGTTGTGGCCGGTGCCGACATTGTAGACGCCGGCCAGGCGGGCGTCCGCGATCGCCTCGACGGCGCTGACCACGTCCGAGACGTGGACGTAATCACGGGTCTGTTCGCCGTCGCCCCAGAGGACGGGCTGCTCGCCGCGGGCCATCTTGTCCGCCCACTGCGAGACCGTGTTGGCGTACTCGCCCTTGTGTTCCTCGGCGCCGCCGTAACCCTGGTACACCGAGAAAAAGCGCGTCCCCGCGATAGCGAGGTCGTCGCACATGTCGTTGTAGTACTCGGCGTAGCGCTCGCGGGAGAGCATCGAGGCTTCGTAGCCGGTGCCCGCGGTCACGGGGTCGTCCTCCCGCCCCGGCGGGTCGTTGTCGTACACCGACGAGGAGGACGCGTAGACGATCGTATCACAGCCTTCCGCGCGCACTTGCTCGACGGTGTTGACGAACCCGTCGACGTTCACCTGCGCGCCTTCGCGGGGGTTCTCCTCGAGCATCCCGCGGGAGGAGAGCGCGGCGAAGTGGATCAGGATGTCCACGTCTACAGGGAGGTCGTCGTCCAGGACGCTCCCCTCGACGAACGTCACGTCGTCGTCCAGGTTCGCCGGGGTGCCAAAGGAGCAGTCGTCCAGTGCGATCACGTCGTTGTCGGCGGAGAGATGATTCGCGACGTTTGAGCCGATGAAGCCCGCGCCACCGGTCACCAGTACCTGCTTGCCTTCCATATGTGCCCTACCTCGGGAGACGAACAAAGAACTACCGGAAGCGCACGCGGTCCCGGAGCGCGCAGTCGGGCGATCAGCCCGCGAACCACCAGTAGTGGGACTCGGTGCTGATGACCTGGCTGTTCGGCGATACGCGG
>PXSQ01000110.1 GCA_003022725.1 Halobacteriales archaeon SW_7_65_23
CAGCGGTCAGCAAACTGATCCGGCGAAACAGCTTTTACTCGCAATGTGGTATAGTCACTTTAGCAGGATTCCTCATAGATGTGGTATAGTCACTTTAGCAGGATTCCTCATAGATGTGGTATAGTCACTTTAGCAGGATTCCTCATAGATGGGGAGGCGTGTGGCTCACGTCCGGTGGCGTCGGCGGGAGCAACTCCTCGAACGTTTAGCGAGCGGACGGGGGCTTTCAAGCCGGACGAGCCAACGGAAATTTGTCGTCCAGTTCCTCGTCAAACTCAACCTTGAAGTCGCCCCACACCCACCCTGAATACATGGAGAAGACGGACGCGGGCACGCCGGTCGGGGTCGACGACCCGTACGCCCACGTCGGGCGCTGCAATTACCTCACCAGCGAGGGCAAGTGCCGGTTCGCCGTCGAGCAGGGCGACCGCGACCCGGAGTTCGCGACTCGCCTCCGGGAGCAGGAGTACCAGTGCCCCGTCGCGGGCGATCCGACCGAGGAGGGGCCGACGGGTCCCTGGGAGTGGGAGGACTGCCCGCAGTTCCGGTATCGCCAGCGCGACCGCGAGTGCGTCCGGTGTGGCCTCACAGAGGAGCGGATGGCCCACGACGACGGCCGGCCGTTGCTGGAGGAGCACCACCTCTCGTACGCCGAGGGCTCCGAGGCGGGCACCGGCCAGGCCGCCCACGAGATCACGATCTACCTCTGCCGGTGGTGTCACGCCAAGGTCCACGGGTCGTGGGCGCGGATCGACGACGACGTCAACCCCGATCCCGAGGCGATCGCCGAGCGCGAGCGTCGCCGGGGCCGCCAGCAGGACGAACTCGGCTTCGAATCCGCCGCCGACCGGTACGACGAGGAGGAATAGTTCAGGGGAGCCGCCAGGCCGCGCGGTCGATGCCGCTCCGGGGACCGTACTCCGGTGGGTCGTCCGGCGGGCCGGGTGCGGTCATCGTCAGCGCCGTCACGTCGAACTCCTCCTCGATGGGACCTGAACGCGCTGGTCGACGTCTACGACCGCCTGCTGGAGCGCGGCGTCCACGTCTCGCCGGTCGACCACCGCATCAGCAAGGCGCTGCACTTCGCCGACCCCGACGGGAACGGGCTGGAGGTGTACTGTGATACGCGTGCCGACAACGACCGCTTCGAGTGGCAGGGCGAGAACGAACGACTTGATCCGCGCGAGTTGTAGGAGTTGATCTCGGTGGTCTCGTGACTTCTTGCGCCCTGAAAGCCCCCGCCCGCTCGCTAAGAACTGGACTGACTGCTACCGCCGGGGCAGCCGTATTGAAAGCCCCCGCCCGCTCGACCATCCGGGGCTCGCTGCGCTCCTCACTCCGTTGCGGTGCTTATGTCGGAAGACGGTCCTGCTCGCTTCGCTCGCAGGCTGCTTCTTCCGACGTTCGCGCTCACTGCGTTCGCGCTCACCGTCGCCCGGGATGGATCGAGCGGACACCGGGAAGCGAAGCTTCCCGAGCTCACGGCGGCGACGCCGCCGTGAACGGCCCCTTTCAGTCCACCCAGACAGGTGAGCCACACACCTCCCCAGCCAACTGCGGTGCTCGCTCCCTTCGGTCGCTGTGCTCCTCATCCCTCGCGCTGACTGCTCGCGGCCCTGCTCGCGGGTCACTTCGCTCCCCGCTCGCTATCCGAGGGCTCCCGGTGGTCGCCCTCGCTTTCCGGGCACGCGAGCCGGACCGCGCCTTGCGCGCTGTTTCTGCTGGCGACGCAGTCCACGTCCTGGCGGACTGAAAGGGCGAGGCGCGCTCGCGTCAGCGAAGTGGCGCTGAGCGGGCCCTATTCGAGTGAGCGAAGCGAACGAGAATATCCCGCTCAGCGGGCGCGAGCGCGCCGAGGGCTTTCTTCGACACTGCGCCGTCAGGTACTGCAAAACCAATTCCTAGCCAAGCGCCAAGGGCTTTCTTCGATGCGCCGATTGCAATCCCGTGAGAGACGATCGACAAACCACAACATCGCCGTCCTGTCAGGGCAGGCAGACGAACGGGCGCATCGTTTTTTGCTGCTGGGGCCGCAACAACGGAGCGAATGACACAGGAGATGCAGCAGGCCGAGGACTTCCGGCCGAGCGACCTCGTCGGGACCTCGGTCCAGCGCCGGGAGGACCCCCGGCTCGTCTCCGGCGAGGCGGAGTACACCGACGACGTCCAGCACGGCGGGCTGTTCCTGGCACTGTGCCGCAGCCGGTACGGCCACGCCCGAATCGAGGAGGTCGACACCAGTGACGCGGCCGCGATGCCCGGCGTCGAGGCGGTCTACACCGCCGACGACGTCGCGGCCTCCGACGCCCCCGGCTCGATCCGCGGCGGCAGCGGGGCGGCGCCCGACCAGACCCTGCTCGCCGAGGAAACGGTCACCTTCCAGGGCCAGCCCATCGCCGCGGTGCTCGCCGACGACCGGTACACCGCCACAGAGGCCGCCGAGGCCGTCGACGTGAGCTACGAACGCCTGCCCGCAGTCGTCGACCCCGAGGCCGCCCTCGGCGACGACGCGCCGACGATCCACGACGTCGCGCCGGACAACGTCACCTTCGAGTGGGACACCGGCGACGCGGACGCCGCCGACGCGGCGCTCGCCGACGCCGACAGAGTAGTCGACGTCGAGTTCACGATCAACCGCGTCGTCCCGACGGCGATGGAACCCCGCTCCGCCGTCGCCGAACCCGACCCCGACGACGACGGCCACCTCTCGCTGGCAGTGAGCGTCCAGAACCCCCACCAGATGCGCGAGGACGTCGCGGCGTTTCTCGGCCTCTCCGAGGACCGCGTCGACGTCCGCTCGCCCGACGTCGGCGGCGGCTTCGGCGGGAAACTCCAGCCCTACCCCGGCTACCTCGCGGCCGCCTGGGCCGCCCACGAGTTCGGCCAGCCCGTCAAGTGGACAGCCACCCGCACCGAGGAGTTCCTCTCGATGGTCCACTCCCGCGAACACGTCGTCTCCGCCGAGGTGGCCGTCTCCGACGAAGGCAATATCAGGGGGTTCCGCGCGGATACCGTCGCACCCGTCGGCGGCGTGCTCGTCTCCGGCGGCGACGTCGTCCCGAAGAACCTCGGGCTGATGGGCAACGGCCAGTACGACATCCCCGGCGCGTACGTCGACGTCACCGGCGTCTACACCAACACGACGCCGCTGTCGGCGTACCGCGGCGCCGGCCGCCCCGAGGCGACGTACTTCACCGAGCGCCTGATCCGGACGGTCGCCGCCGACCTTGAGATGGATCCCGTCGAACTCCGCCGGCGCAATCAGCTCCGTCCCGAGCAGTTCCCCTTCGAGACCGGCCTCGGGCGGACCTACGACTCCGGCGACTACGAGCGCACGATGGACGTCGCCCTCGCGAAAATCGACTACGAGGCGTTCCGCGAGCGCCAGGCGCGCCTGCGCGAGGAGGACCGCTACGTCGGCATCGGCGTCTCGGCGTACGTCGAGGCCTGCGGCGTCGGCCCCGGGATCGAGGAGTTCGGCGCCGTCGAGGTCCAGCCCTCCGGCGAGGTGCTCGTCCGCTCGGGCACCGCGGAGATCGGGACAGGCCACGCGACGGGGTACGCCCAGATCGTCGCCCGCGAACTCGGGGTGCCGTTCGAGGACGTGGAGGTCCGGCTGGGCGACACGAGCGAAACCGAGGAAGGGACCGGCACGTTCGGGAGCCGCGCGATGGCCGTCGGCGGCAGCGCCCTCAAGGAGGGCGCCGAGGCGGTCCGCGAGAAAGCCCGCGAGATCGCCGCTCACCACCTGGAGGCGTCCCCCGAGGACATCGCCTTCGAGGACGGCGAGTTCGCGATCCGCGGGGCGCCCGATCGCTCGCTGTCGATGGCGGAGGTGGCCGAACTCGCCGCCGATCCCGAGACCCTGCCAGCTGACGTCGATCCCGGTCTCGACGCGACTGCCTCCTACGATCCGCCGAACTACACGTTCCCGTTCGGCACGCACGTCGCGATCGTCGAGGTCGACCCCGACACCGGGGAGATCCAGATCGAGCGGTACGTCGCGGTCGACGACGTGGGGGCCCAGATCAACCCCACGATCGTCGAGGGGCAGGTCCACGGCGGGATCGTCCAGGGGCTGGGTCAGGCGCTGTACGAGGAGGCCGACTACGACGACAACGGGACGCTCGTCGGCGGATCGCTGCAGGACTACGCCGTCCCGCGGGCGCATCACGTCCCCGAAATCGAGTGGGACTCGACGGTGACCGAGAGCCCGCACAACCCGCTGGGGGTGAAAGGCGTCGGCGAGGCCGGGACGATCGCGGCGCCGCCGGCGATCGTGAACGCGGTCGTCGACGCGCTCGAACCGTTCGGTGTGCGGAGTCTGGAGATGCCCCTTACCCAAGAGCGGATCTGGCGTGCGATCCACGAATCGTAGAGCTCCGTATCCGCTCATACTGTCGGACGTAACTCTGTGTCACATCGTGACACTCTCCTGGCTGTATTCGCACGGGTGAACGGCTGACCGTGACGCGTGACTCCACGAAATGGGGGACGAACCAACGAGCGTGAGCACGACGAGCACGAGCATCGTTCCCAGCCCGACGAGACACCGGAGTGCGGTCGTCCGGACCAGCGTCGGTTCGACGTCGGCGACGGCCAGCGCAACGCCGAAGGCTGCTAACCCGAGGCCGAGCCCCAGTGGGACGACGCCAGCCAGGTAGAACCGGATCGGATCCTCGGAGATTGCGACCGTGACTGTGAACCGCGTCAGGAAAAACCCGATCCCGGCGATGACAAAGCCGCTATAGTTGACTGATTTCTGGCGCTCACCGGGAAAGGGACTTGAAGCCGGCCGGTCACAATAGGGAGTATGGCCGGCAAGCGCGTCGTGCTGAAGCAGGACGACACCATCGGCGAGGACACCGACAACCGCGAGGTGCTCGCAACCAGCGTCGACATCGCGGACTCGGCGCTCTCGCAGGCGAGAGGCCTCATGTTCCGGTCGTCGATCCCCGACGAGTACGCCCTCGTCATGGAAGTCGGGAGCGGCGGCCTGCTGTTCAGCGGCCCGTCGCGCCAGGTCGTCCACATGCTGTTCGTCCGGTTCCCCATCGACGTCATCTGGCTGGCCGACGACGAGGTGACCCGCGTCGAACGGATGCACCCCTGGCGGAGCATCGCGCTGGCCAAAGCCGATCGCATCCTCGAACTCCCCGCCGGCGCCGCCGACGGCGTCAGTGCCGGCGACACCGTCGTCGTCGAAGACGCCCCGGACTGATACTGGTGGCTGTACGTACGTGAAAACTCGAATTGAGAATCCAGGTGGAAAGGGTCTGTATCCTCAGATAGCAAAGACTGGTGAGTAGAAGAATTACAGCCACCAGTATGAGAACGCACGGGTGCTCACCGGCGTTCGACCGGGAGCAGAAAGTGCGGCTCGGCCGCACCCGAGAGCAGTCAGCTCCGCGACGGGCCGAGATACTGCTCGATCTCGTCAGTCGTGGCCGTGAGCGCGACGGTGTCCTCCACCCGGTCGTACGCGACGAGGTCAGTGCGGTTTAGCGCCGGCAGGTGCTCGCTGGTCAGCCGGCGCTGGACGGTCTCGATCGACAGCTCGTCCGGGCCGGCGTCCCGGGACTCGCGTTCGTGCTCCCAGACGGCCACGGCGAGCAACTGAACGTCGGTCTCGGACTCGTCGCGACGCGCCAGGTGGCGCAGCACCGTCTCCCGCGGGTTCCCGAGCGTGAACCCCTCGTCGTCGTCCTCGGAGCGGCTGTCCCGCTCGCCGAAGTCGGAGTCGGAGTCGCCGCCGTTCCTCGGGTCGTTACTGTGCTGTGGCACGCGTTACACCCTCGAGTACGACCGGCCGGTGCGTCCCGGCGGCCCCGGACCGCACGGCAGCGCGGACGCTGAGTGAGTCGGTCGTACTCCAGCGACGCCGGCATGGTGTGAGCGGACGATACAGGCGCGCTGTGAGCGAGCGGTACGTGATGCCTCAGGCAGTGGGGGCGGCTGCCCCTCGCCGCCGGAAGCGGATGGCGTGAATCTGACATGTGGGTTCGGTGATCCCGGGAACGTACTCCGATACTGCATCCAGCGCGACGACGACGCCAGTAGAACCTGGCGGCAGCGGACACCCCAAATCCGAGCGGCCTCTCGGCGGTGGCGGGACGGACGCACAGGTGATACGAGCCCGTTTATTCTCCCTCGTAGCCCTCCCTCATAAGTATTGTTATTAAATAACATACCACACGATTTCAGCAATGGAGGGGTAAACAGCCGGCCGGCAAATGATGACAGCGGGTCGCATATTTATATGGCTGCACTGCAGAGAGGGGAGCGAGGGCAATCATGACCCGTGATCGATTTATTCGGGGGTTCCCCCGAATCACACACGCTTGACGACGATTTCGACGTACAGTTTCTCGATACGACGCTTCGGGACGGCGAGCAGGCGCCGGGCGTCTCGCTGACACCGGCGGAGAAAGCCCGCATCGCACGGCAACTCGACAGCGCCGGCGTCGACGTGATCGAGGCCGGCAGCGCCTGCACCGGCGCGGGCGAGCGCGAGGCGATCCGCCGGGTAACGAGTCTCGATCTCTCGGCAACCGTCACGAGCTTCTGTCGGGGCATCCGCCACGATATCGACCAGGCGCTTTCCTGCTCGACACCAGCCACAGGGAGAACGTCGCCGCGACTGCCGAGCTGGTGGAGTACGCGACCGACCACGGCCTCTGGGTCGAGGTGATCGGCGAGGACGGCTCCCGTGCCGACCTCGATTACCTCGAACAGCTGATGGCCGCCGCGCTCGACGCCGGCGCCGACCGCGTCTGCTACGCCGACACCGTCGGCCACGCGACGCCGGATCGCACTTACGACTGCGTCGCGACGCTGGCCGACCTGGGCCCGACGAGCACCCACACCCACGACGACCTCGGGCTGGCCGTGACAAACGTGATGACATCGCTCGCGGCGGGCGCCGACCTCGTCCACGCGACGGTCAACGGCATCGGCGAACGCGCCGGCAACGTCGCGCTGGAGGAGGTCGCCATCGCGCTCGACCACGGCTACGATGTCGAGACGCTCGACCTCTCGCAGGTGTACAACCTCGCCCAGCTCGTGTCGAACGCGACGGGCGTCTCGCTGGCGCCGAACAAGGCCGTCGTCGGCGAGAACGCGTTCACCCACGAGTCGGGCATCCACACCGACGGCACGCTGAAAGACGAGGCGATGTACGAGCCGTACCCGCCGGAGAAAGTCGGCCGCAAGCGGCGGCTCGCATTCGGCAAGCACGCCGGCCGTGCCGGCGTCGAGGCCGCACTCGCCGAACACGACGTCGAGGTGACCGACGAGCAGCTCGGCGAGGTCGTGAGCCGGGTGAAGAAACTCGGCGAACGGGACAAGCGCGTCACCGACGCCGATCTCCTGACGATCGCCGAGGACGTCACCGACGCCGACCGCGAGCGCCGCGTCGAACTGCTCGACCTCACCGCAGTCAGCGGCGTCAATCCGCCGACTGCGAGCATCCGGCTCTCGGTCGACGGCGAGGAACGCGAGAACGCGGCGACCGGCTCCGGCCCCGTCGACGCGGCGATGAACGCGACCGTCGACGCGCTGCGGCACAAGGCCGACGCGTCACTCGAATCCTACCACGTCGACGCCATCACCGGCGGCACCGACGCCGTCGTCACTGTCGAGGTGGAGATGTCCCGCGACGACCAGACCGTCTCGGTGTCGGCCAGTGACTCGGACATCACCCACGCCTCCGTCTCGGCGATGGTCGACGCGATGGACCGGCTGGTCGAGGCCGACCAGGTCGCGGCGGATTAAGCCAGCCGGCCACACGTCCGGCGCGTCGGCCACAGAAACGTTCTTTGGCTCGGACGTGTATCTGGATACACAGATGAAGACCGTCAAGGTCAACGAGTGGTTTCACGAGTACGTCAAGGCCGAGAAACAGGACGACGAGACGATGGGGGAGGCGCTCGTTCGGCTCACTGGCGCGCCGGCGCCGGATCCAGACCTCGTCGCGGGCGCGATCGCCGAAGACGACGCCGAGGAGATGCTGGAGCGGATCGAGGAGGCGGAGGGTTCGAGTGTGCACGCGGTTCGCGAGGAGATGGCGGATGATCCTTGACACGGATTTTCTGGTCCAGCTTCTCGGTGGCAAGGAAAACGCACACGCGAAGGCCAGGGAACTCCACGAGAACCACGAAATCCAGCGGGTGCCCGTAGCCGTCCTCTCTGAACTGGAGTACGGTGCCGAGTACGCACTCGACGAAGACGAACGACGTCGGGTTCGGAACCTGAGCCGGATGTATTCGGTCACACGCCTGGACGAGGGGACGGCGCGAACTGCGGGTCGCCTCTTCGCACGGGCGGACAAGGCTGCTGGCGGCGAATCGGGCGCCGACATGGTCGATGCGATGGTCGCTGCACTCGCCGAGGTGACTGGCGAGAAAGTCGTGACGAACGACGTCAGCGACTTCGAAGCGCTCGGTGTCGAGGTTGAATCGTTCTGATACTGGTGGCTGTAATTCTTTTACTCATCAGTCTCTGCTATCTGCGGATACAGACCCGTTCCGCTTGGATTCTCAATTCGAGTTTTCATGTACTTACAGCCACCAGTATGAGGGGAGTCAGCGGAGCGCGTCCAGCCGCAACTCAAACGCGGCGACCGGCACTTCGAGGTCGTGCCCGACGATGACCTCGGGGTGGACCTCGCCGATCACGCCCACCGTCTCGCCGTTCAGCAACACCTCGGCGGTCCGGCCGGGGATGAACGCTGGGTGCTCGGTCGGCGGCGTCTCCAGGCCCTTCCCGAAGGCGCCGGCGAGCGCCTGCAGGCGAGCGCGGGCGTCCTCGTAGGACACCTCCGCCTCGGCCAGGACCGCCCCGACTGTGCGGTGCTCCGCGACGCCGGTGTTCTTCGACTCGTCGAGTTCCGCCGCCAACCCGATCTCGGCGAGATGCTGGGGGTACGCCCGGTGTGTGTTGTTCTCCAGCACCATCATGAGCGACGGTAGTGCCCACGTGCGAAGGATCGTGTACGCTTCGCTGTAGGGCTGTGCGATCGTCACCGGCCGGCCGCCGCCGACGACGTCGTCGTCGGGTTCGATCCCGAGGCGCTCGAAGTTCTCTTCCTCGTTGATCATGTGGAAGTTCAGCAGGTCCTCGAACCCGAGCCCCACGAGCGCGTCGCGGGCGGCGTCCTCCAGGCGCGAGCGATCGTGGCGGCTGCCGACCGTCGAGACGTCCGGGTACTCCGGTTCGAGCGCGTTGAACCCGTAGGCGCGCCCGATGTCGTCGATGACGTCTAGCGGGTGGAGCACGTCCACGCGATACGGCGGAATCTCGACCTCGTGAGCGAGCTCGTCGTCGCCGATCTCGGTCCGCTCGGCGTCCAGTCCCGACCGCTCGGCGCAGTCGATCACCGTCTCCGCGTCGAACTCGACACCGACGATGCTCTCGATGCGCTCGTGGGAAACGGTCTTGGTCTCCGTCGAGAAGTCGGGCCGATCCAGCGTCCGGCCGGCGTGCTCGCCGGGTGCGTTCTCGGCGTACTCGACAGTGACCCGCTCGATCTGCGCGCCGCGGGCCGACAGCGAGTAGCAGAGGATGTTGCACATGTGGTCGATCGTCCACTGGTCGGTGCCCGTCATCTCGATCAGGAGGTCGCGGGAGTCCTCGCTCACCTCGGTCCGGCGGCCGTTGATCACCGGCGGGAACGAGAACAGCCCGATCTCGTCGTAGATCGCCGGATAGCGGTCCATGTCGGCCACGAGGTCGGCGTAGTCCGACCCCATGTGGTGGCGCTCGGTGACCTCCCGCGGCGTCATCTCCTCGTCGCTGTCCAGCGGCACGAACGTCTCCTCGTCGGGGTCGACTGCGGTGTAACGGATCGACTTCCCGGTGCCGTCGCGGCCGGCCTCGCCTTTCAGCATCGTCAGGTCGTGGACCCCGATGGCGCCTTTCGCCCGCTGGCGGCCCATCGTCGCGTGGAGTTTCTCCTGGATCCGGATCAGCGACTCCAGCGACTCCTCGTCGAAGTCCAGCCCGCGGACGACCGCACCCGTGATGTAGGGGCGCTCTTCGGGCGTCTGCTCGGCGACCAGCGTCCACTCCGGGCTGTTCGTCGAGGGGACGTACACCCCGCGGTCGTCGCCGTAGTGGTACCGCAGCGACCGTGCGATACCTTCGACGGAAAGACGGTCGAGGCGGTCGGGCGCGAACTCGAGCTGCATCTCGTCGTCCTCGGACCAGCCCTCGAACTCGATACCGAGGTCGAACAGGTCAGCGCGGATGTCGTCGTCGCTCTTCTCGTCGTGACCGGTCAGCTCCCGCAGTTCGTCGGGGTCGACGTCGACGACGGGCATCAGTACACCACCTCCACGTCCCGCAGGAGCTGCAGGTCACACAGCGTCCCGTGGACGTCGCGGATGTCCTCGAAGCCGTACATCAGCATGAGGAGGCGTTCCAGGGACAGCCCCCAGGCCATCACGTCGACGTCGACGCCGAGCGGGTCGAGCATCTCCTGGCGGAAGATGCCGGAGTTGCCGACCTCTACCAGTTCGCCAGTCTCGGGGTGGGTGCCGAACAGCTCGAAGCTCGGCTCCGTGTAGGGGTTGTAGTGGGGCTTGAACTCGATGTCCTCGATACCGAACTGTTCGTAGAACTCCGTAAACGTCCCCATCAGATCGCGCACCGAGAGGTCCTCGGCCATCACCCAGCCCTCGATCTGGAAGAACTCCAGCAGGTGGGTCGGGTCGAGCGTGTCGTTGCGGTACACCTTCTCGACGCTGAAGTACCGCTCGGGCGGGTCGAGCTCCCCCTCCTGGTAGCCCGAGAGGTACCGCGCCGATAGCGAGGTGGTGTGCCCGCGCAGGTCAAGCGACTTCGCGACGTCGAGTTCCCACGGCGAGTGATAGCCCTCGCCGTCCTCGCCGACGCCCTCCAGGTGCGCTTTCCGCACCCGCTCGACGACATCGTCGGGAAGGTCGTCGATCTGGTCGGGCTCGGAGAGGGCGAACTGGTCCCAGTGGGTCCGGGCGGGGTGGTCCTGGGGCATGAACAGGCAGTCGTTGATCCAGAACTGCGCGTCGGCGTGGGGGCCCTGCATCTCCTGGAATCCCATGCCGACCAGGACGTCCTTCACGCGGTTGGCGGTCTGGCGGAGGACGTGCTCCGTGCCGGGGGTGATCTCCTCCGCTTCGGCTTCGACGTTGTACTCGGCGAACTCGGCGTCGCGCCACTCGCCGCTGGTGAGCATGTCGGGCGTGAGCTGGTCGACCTCCTCGGCGGCCTCGACGCCCTCCATCAGCGCGGTGACGGCGTCGTCGGTGAGCTGGACCCGGCGGATCGTCGACTCGGCGCGGTCGACGAGCCCGCGGCGCTCCAGCTGGTCGAGGACCCCCTGGGCGTCTGTTTGCGAGTCGTCGCCGAGTACCGCCGCGAGCGCGTCGGCGACGTCCTCGCCCTCACCGATCGCCTCCAGCGCGACGCGTTCGGCGTCGGCGTCGGAGTCGGCGTCGGGGTCGGCCGCGACCTCGCCGCTGTCGACGGTGCCGTACCCCTTGCGGGCGAAGTTCGCCAGCGCGATGTCGACGGCGTCGCCGTCGAGGCCGGCCTCGCCGATGAGCGTGCCCAGATCGACCGGGTCCTCGTCGGCGCCGGCAGCGATCGCTGCGTCGTAGAGGCGGCGCTCGGGTAGCCCCTCGTCGACGTACTGCTCGCCCTCCACGGTCAGTGTGATTGACTCGTCGGTCTCCTCGGTGACCGTGACCAGCCCCTCCTCCGCCAGCGCGAAGGCGGCCCCCGTTGTGGTTTCGGGCTGGAGGTCAGCCTCCGTTGCGACGTCGGTTATCGTTCGATACTCGTTTGCGTCCGCGGTCTTGAGGACCGCGACCTGTGCTCGTGGGAGTTTCATGGTGCATACACGGCAGGTCGGTCAGTTAACGGTTCTTATACGGCCCAGTGCCGTCCGACGAACGGTTTCAGCCCATCCCGGCGGGTTGGACGGGATCCACCGCTCTCATAGTGATTATTGTGAGTCGTTCCGGGATCGACCGCGGTACTGCGTGCGGTCGACCCGGTAAACAGTCACAATAATCACTATCAGAAGCTGCCGAAAAAGAAGCCGGACTCCGCCGCTGGAACTGGCTCGTGCGCTGTGCGCCGGCTGTGGAGTCCGGGTGCCATACCCGCCGCTTGGCTCACGCCGAGTAAAAAGCTTCCGGGGGTGTGAGACTGTGTCAGGGATCGGTCTTTCCCTACCGTCACCGCTCTCGTTTTCCGGCCATCAGTGTCTGCCGGCCGAGCAACCGCCGGAGTTTCTGCTGGCCGATCAGTCGTTGTCCTGGCGGACTGAAAGGGCGAGGCGTGGTCGGCGAACCCCGACGACGGTGAGCGCGACAGCGCGAACGACGGAAGTCGCAGCCCGCGCAGGAGCGAAGCGACGAGCAGGACCGCCTTCCGGAACAAGCACCGCAGGGAACGATAGTGACCGAGGAGCGCAGCGAGTCGCGGGAGCCGAGCGCGCCGAGGGCTTTCAGCGTCACTGCAGTCACGGTAGCGAAATCGGTTCCTAGCCAAGCGTCGAGGGCTTTCTGCGTCACGGTATTCGTCGGGGCAACGCTGGCTGATACGCCAGTTCTCCAGCTGATCACAACAACAACGAATTATTCGGTTGCTCGTCAGACAGGAGCCGCTCCATGATCGCCCAGTCGTTGGGCGTGATGGGGTCGCCCCCCTCGCTGGCGAACACCAGCGCATGCCGGGGGGAATTGTAGTTCATCGCGCTGGGGTACTCCCGGAACGAGTACTCCCGCTGGTCGACGCCCGGGCGGGTCGCGTACAGCCCCAGCGAGTGGCCGAGTTCGTGCAGCGGCGTCGACGGCGAGGGTTGGGTGAAGATGAGGTTCCCCTGGTGGCCGGCGACGCCCAGCAAGTTCCCGAGCCGGTCGTCCTCAACGTCGTCGACGAAGATCATGTAGAAGAACCCTTCGAGGAGGTGATCGAAGTGCTCGGTCCGGAACGCGTCCAGATCGTCGGTCCTGACCGAGCCGTCGAACGTGATCTCGTTGCTGATGACGTAGTGGACGTCGATGCCCATCGAACCGTCGGGGTTGCGCACCGGCCCGTTCGCGAACACGTCCTGGATCTCCTGCATCCGCTTCTCGACGATCTCGCGGGAGAGACCCTCCTGGTAGTCGACCTCGACGAACACGTTCTTCCGCAGCGGATCCGGTTCGAACGCCGCGAACGCGTCGGCTTCCAGCAACTCCTCGTCGGTGAACCCGTCGCCAGAGGTGTCCTTCTCCGGATCACCCACCGCGGGCCCGAGGTCGTCCGCGGTCGCGTCGGGCGGCGGCACCTCGCTGTCTTCGGGAAGGTGGGCATACTTGCGCTCGTAGTACTGCAGCGACGGCGTCGTCGCCGGGAGATGCTCTGCGACGAGGTCCCAGTCGATCGCCTCGTGGAGCTGGTCGGCGGTCGCGTCCTCGGCGCCGGGCAGCCAGAGCTGGTCGGTCGTGGCGTCGCCGGGCCCCTCGCTCTCGGCGCCCAGCAGGGGGTCGAACCGCCCGGCGAGGTGCGCGGCGAGGGCGTCCACCAGGCGCCCACCCTGGCCGCTCTCGACGGCCAGCACCCACGGGTCGGCGTACCAGCCGGTGGACAGGTCATCGAGGACGACGAGGTGGCGGAAACCACGGTGGCGCCGCTCGAACATGCTCGTGCGGTCCCGGCCGAAGTGGTAATCGCGGAGAACCGAGGCGTTCGACTCCACTTCGGGGATCGGCGAGGAGACGACGAAGTGGACGTCGATGCCGGTCGAGCCGTCGGGGTTCTCGACGGGCGCGTCAGCGAAGACAGAGCGGGCGAACGACAGCGTCTCCTCGGCGGCGACACCCTCGACGCGGTCGACCTCGACGAGAACGTTCTTCCGGTAGGGGTTGATCTCGTCGAGGCCCTCCTCGTCCGCGATGTGCTCGACCAGGAGGTCCGGGATGCCGTCCCCCGAAGCGTCCGTCTCGAAGTCGGTGCCGAGTTCCGGCAGCGAGGGGTCCTCGGTCGGCGTCTGTGTCGGCTCCGGTGTCGGGGTCGGCTGCTCGGTCGGGGTGGACTGTTCCGTCGGTGTCGGCTCCTCCGACGATTGTCCAGAGTCGTCGCTCGGCGGTAGTGCCGAACAGCCTGCGGCGACGGCAGTGCCGAGGGCCAGGGTGGCGTTCAGGAACCCGCGCCGCGACGGCGGGTCGTGCATACCGCTTGCATTGCAGTCGGTAGCCTAAAGGGTTCTGTCGCGAGTGCTGAAAGCCCCCGCCCGCTCGACCATCCGGGACTCTCACGGCTCGCTTCGCTCACCGATCGACTCGCTCCGCTCGTCAATCGAGCCCTCGCTCGCTGCGCTCGCGAGGACGCCGTTCGAGCAGTCGTCGGCCTCCCTACGGTCGGCCGACCGCTTGCTGCGCTCCTCGGCCTTCGGCCTGCGGTGCTTGCTACGTCCGGGATGGTCGAGCGGGCAC